>NZ_JOJF01000010.1:0-330786 GCF_000720265.1 Nocardia sp. NRRL WC-3656
CGGGGGTGTCGTTCGCGGAGCGGAAGCGGTTGTTCGGGTTGGCGCGGTCGTCGTGGGCGGATTACGACACCTCGCTGATCAGCGAGGGCGGCGGCGTCTTCGATCGCTCCGCCAAGGCCATCGCGATCACGCCGCAGATCCGCGCCGCGCTGGATCTGGATCCGGGTGTGAGCACGCTGTCCCCGCCGGAAATGATCCGGGCGATCCTGCTGGCGCCGGTCGATCTGCTGTGGAACGGCGGTATCGGCACCTACATCAAGGCCAGTACCGAATCGCACGCCGATGTGGGTGACAAATCCAACGACGCCGTGCGGGTCGACGCGGATCTGTTGCGCGTCAAGGTGATCGGCGAGGGCGGCAATCTGGGCGCCACCGCACTCGGCCGGATCGAGTTCTGCAAACTCGGTGGCCGGATGAATACCGACGCGCTCGACAACTCCGCCGGCGTGGATTGCTCCGACCACGAGGTCAACATCAAAGTCCTGCTGGGAGCGGCGATTTCGTCCGGTGAGCTGGCCGCCTCGGACCGCAATGCCCTGCTGGCCGAGATGACCGACGAGGTCTCGGCACTGGTGTTGCGCGACAACATCTCCCAGAACTTCCGGATGGGTCTGTCGCGTTCGAATGCGGCCGCCATGGTGGGGGTGCACCGGCGGTTGATCGCGGAACTGGAGACTCGGCGCGGTGTGGACCGGCAGCTCGAGGCACTGCCCTCGGATGCCGAGCTGGACCGGCGCGCCGCGGCCGGTGCCGGGCTGACCTCACCCGAGCTCGCTAATCTGCTTGCGCACGTGAAGCTTTCGCTGAAGTCGGATCTGCTCGGTGGTGATCTGCTGGACAGCAGTGCGTTCGAAGCGCTGCTGCCGGGGTACTTCCCGACACCGCTGCGGGAGCGCTTCGGCGCCGCGATCGGCCGGCATCCGCTGCGCCGGGAGATCCTGGCCACCATGGTGGTCAACGATATGGTCGACTACGGCGGCATCACCTACGCCTTCCGGCTCGCCGAGGAGGCCGGCGCCACCACCGACGATGCGGTGCGCGCCTTCACAGCGGCCGTGGAGATCTTCGATCTGCGATCGCTGTGGGAGCGCATCCGCACCACGCCGATGCCGGCGGCGGCGCGCAACGAGCTGGAGATGGAGACCAAACGCACCCTGGACCGGGCGGCGCGCTGGCTGCTGACCAATCGGCCACAG
Organism: Nocardia sp. NRRL WC-3656; assembly: GCF_000720265.1. NCBI lineage: Bacteria > Bacillati > Actinomycetota > Actinomycetes > Mycobacteriales > Nocardiaceae > Nocardia > Nocardia sp. NRRL WC-3656. Next base: position 1,197 of record NZ_JOJF01000010.1, read on the forward strand.
CCGATCGCGGTCGGTGCAGGCATCGCGCGCTACCGCGACGGGGTGCGGGCGCTGGCGGCCCGGGTGCCGGCCTGGCGGCCCGGCGCGCTCGCCGACGATCTGATGTCGCGCTCCGGCGGGCCGATCGGTCACGGCGCGCCGCGGGAACTGGCAGAGGAGGTGTTCCTGCTGATCCATCGGTTCCCGCTGCTGGACGTGCTCGACATCGCCGATATCTGTGAACGCGATGCCGACGAGGTGGCCGCGCTCTACTACGCGCTGGACGCCCACTTCGACATCCAGCGCCTGCTGTCCGCGGTGGCCGGACTGGATCGCGGCGATCGGTGGCAGACCTTGGCGCGCTTGGCCGTTCGCGAGGATCTCTACGATTCGCTGCGCTCGCTCACCGCCGACGTGCTGACCACCACGGAACCGGTCGACACCCCCGAGGAGAAGATCGCCTACTGGGAATCGACCAACCGCTCCCGTCTCAGCCGTGCTCGCGCGGCACTCGGGGAGATCTTCACCTCCGACGCCCACGACCTGGCGACCCTGTCGGTAGCCGCACGCCAGGTCCGCAGCATGGTCGGCAGCGCCGAAACGACGGCGACGGTGCCCAGCTGACCTGCCGGTGGGTTCGGGTGCGCCGCCTGGGACCGGCACACCCGAACCCACTCCGGAACCCCGCCGACGCCGCCCACTCGGCTTCACGAGTGGGCGGCGTCGGCGTACGCGAATCCTGCGGAGCGCGAACGGGGCTCGTGCCCAACCGCGAGACTATGGGACGGCGAACTCCGAATGGTGGTGGCCCGCATGCGCGATCGTCGAGCCGTCAGCCGTGTGGCGGTCGGACCGATGGATCGAGCCGCTCCCCGGTCTCAGCGAGCAGCCGCGGTGGCTCACGGACCGGCGGGGGTGCCGCAGGCGCCGCAGAACCGGGCCGCGGGCGGGAGGTCCGCACCGCATTCGGCGCAGTGCCGCGGGGGAGCCGCCAGCCGGGTCCCGCAGTGCATGCAGAATCGCGCGGTGCGAGGATTGTCGGTATCGCAGGATGCGCAGGTCACCTGCTCCGAGGCGGTGGCGTCGTCACTCTCGGGCCGTGACGCCGCGGACGAAGGCGATTCGGCGCTCGAGGCGGCGGCGGGGGAGGCGGTCGTCGCGGAGGCGTCGGCCCCGGGAGTTGTCGGCGGCAGCGAGCCCGAAGTCGTCGACTCCGGAGCGGGTGGCGGTTGCAGCGCCGGTCGGCCCGTGGGCTGACCGAACGGTGGCGGGGGCGGCGGGGATTGCTGCGCGGCCCACGGCACCGTCGGCTGCTGCCCCATGCCGGCAATGGCGTTGAGACCCAGTGCGGCACCGAGGAATCCACCTTCACCGCCGCCGTGTCCGTGCGCCATTCCCTGTCCCGCGCCCAGGGCCATTTCCCCGGCGGCGTAACGCTGGAAGTCGCCGGCGAGCCGGATATAGGTGACATCCTTGGCGAGTCGTTTGAGCCGCTCGGCGTCCTCGGGTGCCAGGGTGATGTCGAAATTACCCATGCGCGAGATCCGCATTCCGTACTCGTACAGCGTGAGATTGGTCTGGCGCACCACCGCGGACTCGATCGACTGCAGTTGCGCCGAGAGGCCGAGCACCTGCCAGTCGCCCTGCGAGATGCCGTGCGACACGGTCATCTTCATCGACTTGAGCAGCAAATCCGCGCACCAGGCCTGAACTCCGGCAGGATCGGTGAGATCGGTGGTGCCGACGAGGGAGGTGATCAGTTGCGCGGGATCGCGGACGGACAGGGCGAATTCGCCGAAGACCCGCAGCGTCACGATCTGCTCGCTGGCCGGGTCGACGATGTCGTCGAGCCGGCCGCCGAATTTGACGCCCGCGAATTCGCGCGTGGAAACGAAATACAGCTCCGCGCGGTAGAAGTTGTTGCCGGTGACGGTGTCGACCAGCGCGCCCAGCACCGGCAGCTCGTCGGCGTCGACGCGATGGCGCCCCGGCCCCATCGTCGCGACGACCCGGCCGGACTTGACGAACAGTGCGATCTGATCGGCGTTGACGATCGTCCGGCTGTAGCGCCGGATGTTCAGATCGGGCCACTTGTAGACCAGCTGATCCTTGCGACCGTCCGGGACGGCGATGAATTCCCGTTCGAACCAGGCCATATCCTCGCCCTTCCTCGGCCGTTGTCGTTATCCAGCGTACCGATACCTATCGGTATGATCTACCGCCAACCTCGGCGGATGGCATTTCCGTTGTGTTACAACCCATCCCACGTATTGAACGTGCCGTTGAATGACGGTACATTGCCCATAGATATGATCGCCGTCACGTGAAAGGTCCTCCCCCATGACAACTGTTCGACCTCCCTCGGAGGCGACGGCGCCCGCGGACGCGCTGCATGCCGAGGATGCGGGCTATCACAAATCGCTGCGCCCCCGGCAGCTGCAGATGATCGCCATCGGCGGTGCCATCGGCACCGGCCTGTTCCTCGGCGCCGCCGGCCGCCTGCACGACGCGGGCCCGGGCCTGTTCCTCGTCTACGCCGTCTGTGGAATCTTCGTATTCTTCATCCTGCGAGCGCTCGGCGAGCTGGTGCTGCATCGCCCCTCCTCGGGATCGTTCGTCTCCTACGCTCGCGAGTTCTACGGGGAGAAGCTGGCTTTCGGCGTCGGCTGGATGTACTTCTTCCACTGGTGTATGACCGGGATCGTAGACATCACCGCGATCGCGACCTATGTCCACTATTGGGGAGGGACCCGCAGCATTCCGCAGTGGCTCATCGCGCTGATCGCACTGGCGATCGTGGTGAGCATCAACCTGATCTCGGTGCGCTGGTTCGGCGAGCTCGAGTTCTGGGCGGCGCTGATCAAGGTGGTCGCGCTGGTCGCCTTCCTGATCGTGGGTGTGGTCATCCTCGGCGGCCGCTTCGAACTGGACGGCCAGACCACCGGCCCGAGCCTGCTCTCCGCGCACGGCGGTCTGTTCCCGACCGGATTCCTGCCGCTGATCACCGTCACCACCGGTGTCGTCTTCGCCTATGCGGCAGTCGAGCTGATCGGCACCGCCGCGGGTGAGGCCGAGAATCCGGAGAAGATCATGCCGCGCGCGATCAATTCGGTGATCGCACGGATCGCGCTGTTCTACGTCGGTTCGCTGGTCCTGCTCGGACTGCTGTTGCCCTACAGCGACTTCCACGCCGGCGAGAGCCCGTTCGTCACCTTCTTCTCCAAACTCGGGGTGAACGGCGCCGGATCGATCATGAATCTCGTCGTGCTGACCGCCGCGTTCTCCAGCCTGAACGCCGGGCTCTACTCCACGGGCCGGATCCTGCGCTCGATGGCGATGAACGGCAGCGCGCCCAAGGTGGCCTCGCGCATGTCGAGTTCCGGTGTGCCCTACGTCGGCATCCTCGCTACCGGCTGCATCGCTCTGATCGGTGTCGGACTCAACGCGATGGTGCCGGACAAGGCGTTCGAGATCGTGCTGAACATGTCTGCGCTGGGCACGATCTTCGCGTGGACGGCGATCATCCTGTGCCAGTTGCAGCTGTGGCGCTGGTCGCGCATCGGCAAGCTCGAGCGGCCGTCGTTCCGGCTGATCGGCGCTCCGTACACCAGCATCGCGACCCTGGTGTTCCTGGCGGCCGTGGTGGTCCTGATGGCCGCCAGCGACGACGACGTGCAGCGCTTCGCCGTGCTGGCCATGGTGTGCGTCATGCTGCCCGCGCTGGTCGCGGGCTGGTTCCTGGCCCGCCGCAAGGTCCTGGCCATGGCCACCGAGCGTCTCGGCTACACCGGTCAGTTCCCGGTGCTGGCGGAGCGTCCGCTGCAGAACGAGGCGGCCGAGTCGGCAGCCGAATCCGGGGAGCCGGGATCAGCGCCCGACGCCCAGAAGTAGTCGCTCCCTCCGCCCCGGTACCACCGGGGCGGAGTTGTTCCCGGCCTTGGGAAGCTCGCGAGCGCGGGACCGCGAACGGGGAACGAGAATGAGGCCCCGGTTCATCAGCGGCCTCGGGAGGTTTCTCATGCCGGAGCGACCCGATACGCCACTTCCGCATCCGTGGGCGAATCGCCGCATCCGCCGCAGTGAGGTGCGCGGACCCGATGCGCATCCGTGGGCGACGCGACGCAACGGTGGGACAGAACTCTCGCAGCGACTGCGCGTCGCGGTGGACTCTCCGGATGAACCGTCCGTGCGGCAGGCCGGCGGGATCGCTGTCGAGAAAGACGGTGCCGCAACGAGTTTCGTGTCGGACCCGTTCTCCGGGCCGGTGACCGCGGATGTCGAGGTCGACACGCTCGGCACCGACACCGGCTCCGGTCGCAGCGCGCGCTCGCGGCCGAGTCCGCGCCGGCTGGGCGCCGGCCTGGTGGAGATGCCGCGGGTGGTCTCGGTGGATCCGCGGGCCGCGGTGCTGGACGACCCGGAAGTGCCCGAGGAGAAGCGGTTCTGCTGGAAATGCAACTCCCCGGTCGGGCGCGCGGGCGACGCGGGCCCCGGACAGGTCGCGGGGGACTGCGGAAAATGCGGTTCCCCGTTCAACTTCCGGCCGATTCTGCAACCGGGTGAGGTCGTCGCCGGACAGTACGAGGTGCAGGGCTGCCTGGCGCACGGCGGTCTGGGCTGGATCTACCTGGCCGTGGACCGCAATGTCAGCGATCGCTGGGTGGTGCTGAAGGGTCTGCAGAATCCGCAGGATTTCGAGGCGCACGTGGTCGCGCTCGCGGAGCGGCAGTTCCTGTCGGAGGTCGCCTATCCCGGCATCGTGAAGATCTACAACTTCGTCAAGCACCGCGGCCCGGGCCGCGATGTCGCCGACGGCTACATCGTGATGGAGTACGTCGGCGGGCAATCGCTCAAGCGTGTGCTCGATCAGCGTGCGCCGCAGCGTATTCCGGTTGCGGAGGCCATCGCGTACGTGATGGAGGTCCTGCCGGCGCTGGACTACCTGCATTCGTTCGGGTTGTCCTACAACGACCTCAAACCCGACAACATCATGGTGAGCGAGGACGAGGTCAAACTCATCGACCTCGGCGCGGTGGCGGCCATGGAGTCGTTCGGAAGTATCTACGGCACACCGGGTTTCCAGGCGCCCGAGATCACCGAGACCGGGCCCACCGTCGCCTCCGACATCTACACCGTGGGCCGCACCCTGGCGGCACTGGTGATGCAGTTGCCGCGCGACGAGCGCGGCCATCAGCTCCCGGAAATGCCGGAGCCGCAGGCACATCCGCTGCTGGTCCGCTATCCGTCGCTGTATCGGCTGCTGTGCCGGGCCACCGATCCCGAACCGGCCCGCCGATTCCCCTCCACATATTCGATGTATTGCCAGCTCACCGGCGTGCTCCGGATGGTGCTGGCCACCGACACCGACCGGGAACATCCGCAGGCTTCGGTCGAATTCGGTTCCATGCGTGGTGATTTCGGCATCGAGACGCTGATCGGCCAGACCGACGGTATCGTCGACGGCCGTCACCGGATGCCGACCCTCGACGCGCGCGCGGTGGTGGCCGCCCTGCCGGTTCCGCTGATGGACAGCACCGATCCCAGTGCCGAGCTGATGTCCACGCTGTTGCACGGGGATCCGCGCCACGCGCTGGATACGTTGCGGCGCATACGCGATCGAATCGCCTCCGGGGTGCTGGCCGACACCGGTTCCTTCGAACTCGAGGGCGCTCTCACCGCGGTGCGCGCCCATCTCGATCTGGGCGAAGTGGAACCGGCGCGGGCCCTGTTGCGGGAACTGATGCTCGACTACGACACCGACTGGCGGCTGACCTGGTACCGCGGCATCGCCGATCTGCTCGACGGCGCCTTCGAGCACGCCTACACGCAGTTCGACACCGTGCACGCCATGCTGCCCGGGGAGATCGCCCCCGCGCTCGCGCTGGCGGCCACCGCCGAACTGGTCCTGCAACATCTCGACCTGCCGGCCGATCCGGATCGCTGGCACCGGGCCGCGGTCGACTTCTATCGGGCCGTCTGGCGCACCAACCATGGGGTGGTCAGCGCGGCGTTCGGACTGGCGCGGCGACTGGCCGCGGACGGCGAACTGCTCGACGCCGTCGCGGTACTCGACCGGGTGCCGATGTCCTCGCGGCACTACGCGCTGGCCCACATGACCGGCGGACTGCTGCTGGTGTCGCGACCGGTGGCAGAGGTGACCGAGGAGGACCTCGCCGCGGCCGCGCAGCGCCTGGAAGCGCTGCCGGAGGAACCGCGGGCCCTGCAGTTGCAGGTCGTCGTGGTGGGCGCGGCGCTGGAATGGGTGCGTGCGGGCGGGCAGCCGCGCCGGCCCGAGGCGGCCCTGCTGGGCTTCGCGCTCACCGAATCCGGTCTGCAGCTGGGGCTCGAGACCTCGCTGCGCGCCCTCGCCCGCACGGCACCGGGCCGGTTGCATCGCTACCGGCTCGTCGATCTGGCCAATCAGGTACGTCCGCGCACCCGGTGGTGAACCGGCTCAGGCGACTCCGCGCACCCGCCAGAGCACCACAGCCACCGGCGCCGCGGCGATCAGCAACAGCCACAACCAGTTTCCGGCCGCCCATGCCGCCGCCCCCGCGAACACCGTGATGGCACCGGCCAGGACGGCCAGGGAGGGCAGCGGATTGGCCGGTGCGGGCGCGGCCGGAGGATCGGGGGTGACGGCGGGCAGATCGGTGAACAGCGCCGCCAGCTCGACGCGGGTATCGGCCCGGGTGGCCAGCGCGGTGCGCTCGTCGAATTCGGGCAGGGTCAATCTGCCGGCGCCCAGTTGCTGTGACAATTCCTGCAGTGCGCGCTCTCGCTCGGCGGCGCTGGGGCGCGCGTCCGCCATATCGTCCATGCACAGCAGGATAGGTCCGCTACCCCCGCGGATCGCAATCGAACCGCCAAGGATGGGAACCGGCATGCCGCCGCACACTTTCGATCCACGTATGTTTCAGTGTGGTTTCCTTGATGTATGACGACCCGGACCGAGTACACCATCGACGAGCTCGCGCGTGAGGCGGGGACCACCGTGCGCAGCCTGCGGGTGTACCACGAGCGCGGTGTGCTGCCGCCGCCGCAGGTCAAGGGTCGCACCGGCTTCTACAGCGCCGCGCACCTCAACCGGGTGCGGACCATCAGCCGATTGCTGGACCGCGGCATCAAACTCAACGGCATCAAGGAACTGCTCAACGCCTGGGATCGCGGTGACGATCTCGGCGACATTCTGGGCGTCGCGGAGCCCGACGCGTCGTCGGGCGCCGAATCGCCGGCCGATGTGACGATCGCCGCGACCGACCTGGCGCAGCGGTTGCGCGAGGTGCCCAACGGACTGGCCCGAGTCGTCGCGCTCGGCCTCTACGAGCCGGTCGACGCCAGCACCTACCGCGCCGCCGATCCGGTGCTGCTGCAGGCCGCCGACCGGCTGGCCGCCGCGGGTGTGCCGGAGCCGGAGATCATCGCCGAATTCGAGCGGCTGGCGACCGATTGCGACCGGATCGCGCGCCGCTTCACGGACCTGTTCCAGCGCACGGTGTGGACCGGCTTCCAGGATTCGGCGGGCACGCCGGCCGATGTGGCCGGGCTGGCCGCGGGCTCCGAGGCGATCCGGACCGTCCCGGCACAGGCCGGCGCCGAACTGATCGGCCGGTTCGTGGCCCGGTATCTCGATCAGGACAGTGCGCTGAACGAGGCGCTCGCCGACTCCTGAGCGTTCACCGCGAAATTCCTTCACTCCCATCCCTGGGGATATTTCGCGATATAACGTGCCGTTGTCTAACGGTACATTAAAGGTGTGGCCGATACTTCCGTCCATCAGCGTCGGAAGTGCACGATTGAACGGAGACACACCGATGACCGCAGCCACCTTTGCCCGCACCACCCGATCCCTGCTGCTGGCCGCGACCGTCGCGGGTGCCGCGGTCGTGGGCCTGTCCGCCGGTCCGGCCGCGGCACAGGCGCCCGGACCGTACTGTCTGTGGGCCGGCGCCGCCTTCGCCCCGGGGACGCAGGTGCATGCCGGCGGCTGGGCATTCAGTTGCCGCAGTGACCTTTTCGGCGCCGCCCGATGGAATGCGGACGGTCCGTCCCGCCGCGCCGACACCGTGGCCAATCCGGGCGCGCTCGGAAACCCGGCCGGTCGCTTCAGTCCCGGCGCACGCCAGCCGGGCACGTCCTACAACGACTACTGCGTGGGCGATCAGCTGATCGCGGGGACCGAGGATGTGTACGAGGCGGTTCCGGCCTCGGGCGGTCTGTACTGGCGAGCGGCCGGGCCGATCTCCCAGTGGCGTTCCCAGGGCGAGGGCCCGGCGCCGACCTGGCGTTCGTCGAGCCTGTGCCGCGACGGCGAACTGCTCTGATCCGGCACCTATAGGTAACGGGCGCAACCTACTTAAGTAGGTGCGCCCGAACATTACCGATGCGCGCCGCCCCCACCGGGGGGAACAATCACACGTCGGCAAGTTACGGCAGATGGGTGAGCGATGGCAGGCGTGACACTGTGGATGCAGATGTCGCTCGACGGATACGCGGAGGGGCCCGACCAGGAAATTCACTGGCCGGTGGTGGACGAAGAGCTGTGTGAGTCCTTCCTGGACGAACTACGGGCGGCCGAAGTGTTCGTCTACGGCCGCAAGACATTCGAGATCATGGCCGCGTTCTGGCCCTATGCCGATGCCGATCCGGCTATCTCGCCGTTCTACGTCGAATTCGCGCGCTGCTGGAAACGCACACCGAAACTGGTGTTCTCCCATACGCTGCGCGACCCGGGCTGGAACACCCGGGTGATCGGTGCGGATCCGATCGGCGAGATCAGCGCGCTGCGGGCGGCCTCGACCGGACCCGTCGTGGTCTTCGGCGGTGCGCAAACCGCCTCGTACTTTCTCGAACACGATCTCGTCGACGAATACCGGCTGTTCGTGCACCCGCTGCTGCTCGGCGGTGGGGTGCCGCTGTTCCCCAAACCGCTGGATACGGCGGGACTGCAGCTGGTGGACATCATGACCTTCGACAGCGCGGTCGTGCAGATGCACTATCAACAGGCCGCGCCGGTCGCGCGAACGGGGTAGTCGCAGATCGCGGTATCGAATCCGGACACGCGACGGGGGCACGGTGGGCTAACTTGTTCCTACTATGTTCCAGCGATCGCGCATCGGTGTACTGCCCGCCACCAGCAGTGAGTTCGTGGGCAGGCTCGCGCAGCGAGAGCGGATAACCGCGCTGATCGCCCGTGGCGCACGGCTGATCACCCTGACCGGCCCCGGCGGCATCGGCAAGACCAGGCTGGCCATCGAGACGTTGCGCCGCGACGTCGATCTGCCCACGCGCTGGCTGGCGCTGGCGGAACTGGACGCCGAGACCGCGATCGCCGAACTGCGCGATTTCGCGCCCCGGCCCGACGGCGCCCCGCACGTACTGGTGCTGGACAGCTGCGATCGGCTGGTCACCGCCCTCGCGACCGAGCTCGCCGACATGCTCGAAGCCGATCCGGCGCTGACCGTCGTGGCCACCAGTCGCGAGCCGATCGGCTGGATCGACGAACAACTCGTCCCGGTGCCCTCGCTGGATCCCGCACAGGCGTTGCGGCTGCTGCGCATTCGCATGGAGCTCACCGGCCGCACGGCCGGCGCCGGCGACGAGGACGACGATATTCTCCGGCGGATCTGTGCGCATATGAGCCACAATCCGTTCGGCCTGCGGCTGGCCGCGATCAGATTGCGGCACCATCCGCCCGCCATCGTGTTGCACGAGGTGAGCGGCGATGCCTACGACCGTCGCCTGCAGTGGTCCGACAGTGCCCGGGTCGGGGTGGAAGCGCGCCACCGCGATATCGGCGCCAACATCGCGTGGTCCACCAGTCGTTGCACCCCGGCCGAATCCATTCTGCTGCAACGGTTGTCGGTCTTTCCGGGTGGTTCCGCAGGCGGCGGAGCCGATCGGGAGGCGATCGAGGCGATCTGTGCCGACGAGGCGTTGCCCGCGGCGTCGATCGAATCGACACTGGACCGGCTGGTGGAACGGTCACTGGTGATCGTGCGGCTGACCGGGACCTCGGCACGGTGGTATCTCACCGAATGTGTCCGCCTCGTCGCGCGCGCCGAACTGCACCGGCGTGATCCGGTCGAGGCCAATCGGCTCGCGGCTCGGCATCTGCAGCTGCGCCGGCTGGAGGTGCGCCGCGCCGAGGGCTCGGCGCTGCCCCAGCAGCCGTGTGTCGTCACGGCACAACCGCCGGTCGGCGCGGTGGCGGCGGCGCGGCCGGAGCCGGATCGCTGGGAGAGCCTGTCGCGGGCGGAACGTGAGGTGGCGGTGCTGGCGGCCGCGGGCTGGCCCAACAGTGCCATCGCCGTGCGCCGTCGCAGTTCGGTGCGCACGGTCGATGCTCAGGTGGCGATGGTCCGGCAGAAGTTGCAGATCACCTCGCGCGCGGAGATCGCCCGGCATCTGCCCGCCGAGGCCCGGGAGCGGATGCGCAGCGAGGCTTTGGCCCGGCGCGAGACGGCCCGGTCGTGACCACACCGTGGATATCCCAATTCGTCGGCCGGACAGCGGAACTGCGCAGCATCGCCGAACTGCTCGAACCCGGTGGGCCCCGGCTGATCACGCTGCTCGGACCGGGTGGGATCGGTAAGACGACGCTGGCTACCGAGGCGTTGCGCCGATCCCAGCGGCCCGGTCGCGACCACGTGCTGTGGGTGCGGTTGGCGCGGCTGGAGACCGGCGCCGACGCCGAGGCGGTCGCCGAGGAGATCGTGCGCACCGTCGCACCGACCGCGACCACCGGCCGAAGCGCGGAAGACTGCCTGCTCGAGGCCTTCGCCGCGCTCGGCGCCGCTCGCACCATCCTGGTCCTGGACAACTGTGAACACGTGCTGCATCCGGTGGCGCGGCTGATCGTCGAGCTACTGAGCGTGAATCCGGACGTCACCGTCGTGGCCACCAGCCGGGAACCGATCGGCTGGACCGACGAGCGGCTGGTGCCGGTGCCGCCACTCACCAAAAGTCATGCGCTGGAACTGTTCCGGCGGCGTGCCGAACTGACCGGGCGGCCCATCGCCGCGGATCCCGCGACCCTGGAACTGGCCGCCCGGATCTGCCGGCAGGTGGACAACAATCCGCTGTTCATCCGGCTGGCCGCGGCCCGGCTGCGCTACCGGCCCCTCGCCGAGGTGTTGCGCGATCTCACCGGCACCGACTCCGAGGCGTGGATGCACTGGTCGTCGGGTGTGCGGGCCGGCGCCGACGAGCGTCATCGCAACGTCGGTGACGTGATCGCCTGGTCCTACGGGCTGTGCACCGACGCCGAACGCCTGCTGCTGGACCGGATGTCGGTCTTCGCGGCCGGATTCGACCCCGGCGACGAGGAAACCCGCAGCGGCGGTATCGAGTACAGCGCGGTGGCACAGGTCTGCGCCGACGAGGCGTTGCCCGAGCGGGTCATCGCCGCCACGCTGGAGCGACTGGTCGAACGGTCGCTGGTGTCGACCCGTATGACGGCCACCTCGGTGCGCTATTTCCTGCCCGAGAGCGTGCGGGCGTTCGCCCGCCTCCGGCTGCAGGAGCGGCCGGACGGTTCGGCCTCACCGTCCGGCATGCCTGCCCGCCATCGCCGCTACTTCCGTGACAAAGTCGTTGCCGGACAGGCGATGTGGTACGGCCCCGACGAGATGGAGTGGATCGACTGGGTCCGCGGGGCATGGAACGACGTGCTGCTCGCGGTGGAGACCAGCCTCGGCGATCCGGCCGAGGCCGTGATCGGACTCGAGATCGCCACCGTGGTCATGGCATTGCGGGTGCCGTTCCTCACCGGCACCAACCGCGCGGTCGCCGGGCTCACCGAACGCGCCCTCGCGGTGGTCGGCGACGATCCCGCGTTGTCGTCGCTGCGGATCACCGCCAAGGCCCTGATCGGCTGGATCGCGGTGTGGCAGGGCCGATTCGACTACACCTCCCGCCTCCTCGGCGAATGTGCCGCCGAATGTCTCACCGATCCGGTGCTGCGCCGGGAGTGGCGGGAGCACACCGCCGACGACATCGGCCTGCCGGCCCAGGTCGAATTCACCTGGGGACTGGAACTGTTCCTGATTCGCCTGGACCTGCGCTCGATCGAGGTGTTGTCGCGCGCCCGCCGGAAGTTCGCGGCCGTCGGCGATCGCGGCGGCACCCAGCGCAGTGATCTGTTCACCGTGCTCGCGGCCGCCAGCCTGGCGACCCCGGAGGTCGCCGGGCGGGTGGTGCGCCGCCATCTGCACGACGCGGCGAAAACGGATGCGCCGTGGGCGGTTTCATGGGCCGAGTTCGCGGAGCTGGTCGCCACCATCCGCCACGGCGACCCCGCGGACGCCGTGCGCCGGGGCCGGGCGGCGGTGGCCGCGCATCTCGATCGCGGAGATACCTGGACCGCGGGCTGGATCATCCATTTCTGTACCGTCGCGCTGGCCGCGATCCTGTCGCGGCGTATCGAATCCGGCGCGCGCCCGGACGAGCTCGCGGCGGCCGCGCGGGAGATCGCCTACCTGCAGGGCGGCACGGCCGCGCTGCATCGCTCGATGGGGATCGCCTCGGACCGGGTTCCGCTGGTGGTGGAGGGATCCTCGGCGGCGTGCGCGGCCGCGACCACGGTGCTCGGGGCCGAGCGTTACGCCGCCGCGGTGCGTCGCGGTGGGCGGATGCGGCCGCAGGACAACGAGTTGCAGCGGTATTTCCTCGGGCGGCTGGAGATCGTCGAGGACGCCGACGCCGGCCCGGACGACGCACGGTGGCAGGAACTCTCACCCGCCGAACGCGATATCGCGATTCTGGTGGCCGCCGGTTGGACCAACAGTGCGGTCGCGGTGCGCCGCGGAACGTCGGTCCGCACGGTCGACGCCCAGGTGGCGACCATTCGCCGCAAACTCGCGGCCGCGGACCGCTCGGCGATCATCCACCGCATTCCCGGCGAACTGCGCGATCGCGTGCGTGCCGAATCGCGACAGCCACCGGGACGTCCGCGCCGCACCTACTGACCCGACGTCGTTCGACTCCGGCTGTCGCTCAAGGCTTTCAAGGCACGGTCGACATCGTCGGAATCGTTGTGGACGTGGAACGACACCCGCAGCGCACCCGCTCGGCCCGTGGTCACCACCGCGGCCTCGGCCAAGGCGTCGGCGGCCGCTGCGGCGCCCGGAATCGACACGATCGGCGCTCGTCCGGGCACGGGCGTGAAGCCCAGGTCGTCCAGTCCGGCGCGAAAGCGGTCGGCCAGCGCCAGATCGTGGGCCTGAATCGCCGGAATCGTCAACTCCTCCAGCAGTTCCGCTCCGGCCAGCGCGCCTACCACACCCAGCCAATCGGGCGTGGCGTCGAAGCGCCGCGTGGTATCGGCAAGTCGTTGCGGCGCATACATTTCCGCCCAGCGGTCGGCGGCCGCGTACCAGCCCGGCGCATGCGGGCGCACCCGGTCGGCGATCTCCGGCCGGATCGCCAGCAGCCCGACACTGCGAGCGCCGAGCAGCCATTTGAAGCTCGCGCACACCCAGATGTCGGCATCGGCGAATCGCAGCGGCAACCAGCCCGCCGCCTGCGAGACGTCGAACAGCAGCAGCGCGTCGTGCGCCGTGGTGGCCTCGCGCAATCGCGCCGGATCGACCGTCCGGCCGTCGGCGGACTGGACGAGACTGCAGGCCACCAGCGCGGTATCCGGTCGAATCTCCTCGGCCAGTCGCTCCAGTTCCACCGTGCGTACCCGCAGATCGCCGCGGTAGCGGAACGGATTGGGTACGGAGGCGAAATCGCCTGCGGCGACCAGCACTTCGGAGCCGGGGGCGAGGGCGGCCGCGGCCGGGCCGATGAGCGCGGCGGCCGAATTGCCGATCGCCACATCGGCTGCCGTCGCGCCGTCGAGGATGCGGGCATAGGCCGCGCGCAGCCGATCCACCCGATCGTCGTACCGCGAGGGTGCGCGATGCCCGCTCGCCCACCCGTCGAGAACCTCACGCACCGCGGTGAACGCGCGGGCCGGTGGAATGCCGTACGAGGCGGTGTCGAGGTAGGTGGTGCCGACCGCGAATTCGTGGCCGGCCAGAGCGGGAACATACGCCGAGGAGGTCATGAGGCCATGGTCGCGAGCGAGTGGCCCGCCGGTCCATAGCCACCCGAGGCTCGCTGGACCGGTCGAAGGTGCCGAGCCGCCGCGACCTCAGCCGTCGTTCGCCACGCCCACGGTCTCGTCCTCGGCCCGCAACCGCTGGGCGGCCGCGTGGTCGTGGGTCGGCACCACCGTCACCGTCGTGCGCGCCAGATGCAGCCGGTGCAGTGTGCGGAAGGTCAGATCGCGATCGTCATCGGCGAAACCGCCCGGGTAGCTTGCCTTCTGACGGATCTTGTCGATCTGCAGGTGGTGCCAGGCGGCATCCCCGGCGAGCAGGACCCAGCCCCGCCGGGTGTGGGCGAGCACGCCGATACTGCCGGGGGTGTGCCCGGACAGATCCACCAGCACCACGGTCCCGTCGCCGAACAGATCGTGGCTCGCGGTGAACGTCAGCACCGGCGGTCCGTCGAGGTCGTATTCGACCACGGGCCGCTCCCGCAGCGCATCGCGGACGCCGCCGACCGGCGCGACCGGACCCGTCATGATCCACCGCTGCTCGACGCGATGCATGTGGACGGGCAGTCCCGGCAGATCCAGCAGGCCGCAGACATGATCCCAATGCGCGTGCGTGGGCAGCGCGAAATCCAGCGGTCGCGGATCGTGTTCACGCAGCGAGTCGACTGTCGCCACGGTTGCGGCCGGCGGACGGACCGCGACCCGCAGGACCGCCGGGAGTTGCGCTATCGCGCGACGTTCGGCATCCAGGCAGACGCCGGGGTCGACCACGAACCGGGCCTGCGGATGTTCGACGACGAAGGCGGTCAGCGCGTTGTCGATACGGCGCGGCGTGAACGTTCCCTCGACGACCGCCGCCGTCGGCACCGACCGTGGTGCCTGCGGCAGCGCGCGCACCGAGACGACGCCTCGGGGCTCGGGCAGCCCGGCATCGGGGATCGAGGCCAGGAAGCGCCGATCGAGCCGGCGGGGCAGCATCAGTCCGCGCACGGAACCCACTGCGGCAGTGCAGCATTCGAGCACACTCGGTGTTTTCACCGGATCCGGCATGTCATTCGTCCGTTCTGTGGGTGGGCCGCGAACGACGGGATCGTCGCCACGTGTTGTGGCACGATAAAACTTAAGGTCGACATGAAGTAAAGGGGTGAGGCCGGCGATGGACGAGGGACTGAAGATCGGCGACGCCGCCGTGGCGGTCGGAGTCGAGGCGCATGTGCTGCGCCACTGGGAATCGGTCGGGCTGCTGCATCCGGCCCGCAGTCCCTCCGGGCATCGCGCCTACGACGAACAGACTCTCGACCGGGCACGGCTGATTCGCACCCTGCAGCGCACCGGGTTGTCGCTGCGCCGGATCCGGGAACTCGGCATCTCCGGGCGCGACGAACGGCTGGCCCTCATCGCCGCCGAGCGAGCGCAGTTGCGCCGCCGCATCGACCTGTTCGAGGCCACCGATCGCTTCCTCGCCCACATCCTCGATTGCCGCCATCCCATCCTCGCCGAATGTCCCGACTGCTCCGGTTTCCTCGCCCGATACGGCGACGAGCGCGACCGGCACGAATTCGCGGATCGAGCCCCCTCGCCGCTGCCGGCTCACTGATGCAGGCGTGACCGGCTGCCGGGCCGTTGCCGCGCACTCTTGTTGCGGTACATCGCGGTGTCGACGGCATGCATGAGATCGTCGACCGCCTCGGGCTGCCGGGTGACCAGCGCGGTGCCGATCGAGGCGCCCACCGTGATCGACCCACCGGCCACCACCACCGGTTCGCCGAGTGCCGCCAGCAGCCGGGACGACATGTCGACCAGTTGCGTCTCGCCCGCGCACCGCTCGATCAGCACGATGAACTCGTCGCCCCCGATCCGAGCGGCCAGCCCATCGGGCTCGGCCGCCGCCCCCAGTCGCTCGGCGACCGTACGCAACACGCGATCACCGATGGTGTGCCCGTAATCGTCGTTGATCTCCTTGAATCCGTCCAGGTCGAGATAGCACAGTCCGATCGGCGGCTCGGCCTGCGCCAGCCGGTCGAAGAACAGCAGCCGATTGGCGAGCCCGGTCAGATCGTCGTGATGGGCTTCGTGCCAGAGCCGGTCGGCCAGCGCCTTGCGCTCGGTGATGTCGACGGCAACCCCGATCAGGAATCGCACCCTGCCGCGCGCGTCCCGCACCACCGACATGGACAGGTCGATATCGGAATGGTGACCGTCGGGCCGGGTGAGCGACGTCTCCATCCGGAAGCGGTCCAGACCGCCGCGCAACAGCTGCTGGAACTGGGTGTAGGCCTCACCGACGTTGCCCTCGCCCAGCACCGCCGCCACCGACCGGCCGAGGATCAAGTCGATCGGCACACCGAGCATCTCGGCGAAAGCGGCGTTCACGTCGCGGACCCTGCCGGTCTCGGCGTCGATGGTGCCGATGCCCACCGAGGCGCCGGCGAAGATGGCGCCGAACCGGGCCTCCGACAGTTGCCGCCGCGCCTGTTCCTCACGGACCGCGGCCAGTGCGGCGCTCAGCGTGGTCTCCTGTTCGGCCAGAGCGGCACCGCGCAGGGCCGCGGTGAATCCGGCGGCGAACTCCCCGGCCACGGTGACGGCGCGGTCGCGCGCGGTCTCGTAATCGGGGTCACCGGGGTCCGGGCAGATCTCGGCGACCATATCGCGGCAGATCACCGCCACCGATCGGCTCACCGCGGCATCGTCGCGATAATTCGCGGCGACCAGCGACGAGGCGGCCAGCCGGGCCGCCTCGAGGCCGACGGTGCCGCGCAGCGTGCCCAGCAGTTCCTCGCACAGGCCGGTGAGCAGGGCCTCGATCTCGGTTCGCGTCAGCGTCGGCGCGACCACTCCGTCGAGTGCGTCGGCCCACCGCGCCGCCAACTCCTGCGAACCCACCCTGCAACCCCTGCCTATCCCGTGGACCCCGTCACACCTTGTGCCCCACGCCGCCCAAACCGAGCGAGCGTCCCGGCGTCTCGTGCAGGTCACGCTCGGATTCCGGGCGCCACAGAGGTAATTCGACGACGCCCGGCTCGACCGGTTTCCAGCCGGTGAACATGTCGACGATGGCCGCGCGGTCGCGGAAACGGATTCCGATGCCGCTGGTCGATTCCTCGTGAATCCGTGCGGCCGCCTCCGGACGGTGTGCCGAGGACAGATGGGAGATCGCGATATAGCTGCCCGGCGCCACGGCTGCCCGCAACGCGGCGACCTGCTCGCGCGGACGTTCCTCGTCCTGCAGCAGATGCAGCACGGCGACCAGCAGCAGACCGACGGGACGATCGAAGTCGATCAGGCCGGTCTCACGGGCGCGCGCGAGCAGTTCCTCCGGCTTGCGCAGATCCGCCTCGATGGCGCCCGCGTGATCGTTGCCCTCCAGGATGGTGGCCGCGTGGGTGACCGCGACGGGGTCGATGTCGGCGTAGAGCACCCGGATCGAGGGATCGATGTCGTGCGCGACCTCGTGCACATTCCCAGCGGTGGGAATGCCTGATCCGACATCGAGGAACTGCCGGATCCCGGAGTCGATCATGAATCGGACCGCCCGGCGCAGAAAAGCGCGGTTGCTCAATGCCAGCCGCGGCAGATCCGGCACCAGCTTGCGCCCCTCCGCCGCGGCGTGCCGGTCCACTTCGAAATTGTGGGAACCGCCCAGCAGCGCGTCGTACATCCGGGCCGGGCTGGGCCGCTGCATATCCACGCCCTCGGGCGCCCACGCTGGCCTGTCCACTCGAATCCCCTCTTGCCGATCGAGAATCGGCCCGCCGGCCCGCGGGGGCCGGGGCCGATCTTGTCGAAGCCCAACTGTACGCCCACGCGGGTCCGGTCCGCGGACATGCGTCGGCCGCTCAGACCAGATTGATCGAGTCGAGTACGCGGGCGCCGAGCTCGGCATCGCCGGTGATCGCGACCGCGCCCGCCCGCCACGGCAACCGCCGGGTACCCCACTGCGGAAACTCCAGCGCCAGCGCGGCGATATGGGCGGCGGCGCCGGCGGCCTGACCGGGCCGCACCCGCAGCCGCCCGCCCCGCGGCTCGATCCGCCAGGTGCCGCCGCCGGGCCCGGTGAAAGTCAGCGCCACCGGGGCGTCGAGCCAGCTCAGCGCCTCGCGATGGGAACGCTCCAGCAGTACGGTGAGCCAGGTCAGGATGGCGTTCATGCGCAGCGCGTCGGTGGGTGGCGGGGGAAGGTCGAGCGCGGCCGCGATGTCGTGGCGCAGATGCGTGTGCCAGTCGAAGAGCAGCATCGCCGGAATCAGGTCCAGCCGGTGCCAGCCCAGCTCACCTATCGGGAGCTGTATGCGCCGTATCCCCGCCGCGGTGAACAGCGACAGCGCCCGCACGCCGCGCCGCGACCAGGTGTCGAATTCCGGCAGTACGTGACGCGTTGTGTGCGAACGCTTTTCGTCCACCAGCTGTTCGTTGAGGCGCTCCAGATCGCGAGTGGCCACGATGGCGGCGGCACTGGGGGTGAGCAGCGCGCGCACTCCGGTCGTCATGTGGATGACGACCTCGGCCACCGACCATCCGGCGGCCGCGCTGGGCGCGGCCCACTGCTCCTCGGTCAACTCCCCGCAGAATTCGAGCACCGCGCGGCGCTCGTCACTCAGGCCGGGCAGATATCGCGAACTCATCGGCAGACCTCGACGACCACCGAACTCCTCATGAACAGCGCACGCTACCGGTTCGTGGTCGCCGGGAGCCAGAGCGCGCGCCGATTTCGGCTCCGGACCGGCGCCTCGGCACACTGCGGCAACGTCGCCGCACGCGCCGGGACGTCCGTCTGCGCCGGTGCGCGGGCGAAGGGGCCGGCCGCACGGTTCGCCGAAACATTGCAGCGGTCTCGTACGCGGGCGAACCGACGGAACCACATCGACGATTTCGGATGCCGCGTTGTGCATGCGGCCGAGTTCGCCGCGCGCGGATCGACCGATTCGCTGAGCTGTTGCCGATATGTCTGCCGGAACCCGGGTGTCGCGCGCGATGTGGACTTGTCGGTGCCATGGGGCATGCTCTTGGCACGCAGATGTCTACGAGCCCGCCCGGAGTACACCATGTCGTCCCCACGAACCAAACCGCAACCGTTGTCCGACACCGAGATTCGACAGATAGCGGCCGAGCTCGCCGACGGCCGGCCACCCATGGTGTGGTTCACTCCGGCGGCAGTGGGAGTATCCGAGGGGCGTTCGGGCAAGGTGATCGCACTCGGTGATCCGGCCGACGGCGATTTCCTGCAGGTCCGGCCGACCGGATCGAAGGATGTCATGTCGTTCTCGCCGACCGAGGTGACATTGGCCAAGCCCGCGCGCAAGGACAAGCGCACCACCACATCCGAGACCACCGGCGCTACGCCGCCGGCAACGAGGAAGGACACCGCAGTGAGCATGTCGTCGTCCGTGACCGCGCCATCCGCGCCGCCCACACCGGCAGCGGTGCCCGCCGCGGCGTCGAAAACGCCTGCGCCGCAACCTGCTTCGGATCAGAAGCCTTCGGCCAAACCCGCCGCCACGCCGGCCGCCCGTCCCCAGAAGTCGGCCGCGGCCGCCCGCAAATCCAAGGCCCCCGAGGTGACGGTCACCCTGTCCGGCACCGCCGACGGGGAATGGACCGTGGACGTGGTGCACGGTAAGAAGCGCACCATCAAGGGCCTGGCGGTGGCGGGTGCCTCGGTGGCGCAGGCCGCGAAGCTGCTGCATCCGGAGGTCGCCGAGGTGGTCGACTCCGTGCTGGACGCCGTTCGCGACTCTCAGCGCGCCAAGGTCGAACAACTGCAGGCCGAACTCGAACAGGCCCGGCGCCTGCTCGACGAACTGTCCGGCTAACCGGGCCGCACACCACAGCTCCCTCCGAATACGCGGCCGCGGCCTTGCGTTGACACCGATGACAACGTTTAGCGTGACGGCTGCAGTGGCGAGAGGGAATTCATGCTGATCGGAGAACTGGCCGAGCGGGTGGGAACGAGCGCCCGGATGCTGCGGTACTACGAGCAGCAGGGTCTGGTCCGGTCCCGGCGGTCGGCGAACGGCTACCGCGTCTACGACGAGCACGAGGTGGACGTCGTACGCAAGATCCGCGATCTGCTGGAGCTGGGGTTCGATCTGGCCGACACGCAGCCGTTCGTCACCTGTCTGCGCGCAGGCAACGGGTCGGGTGACGAATGTCCGGAATCTGTCGAGTCGCTGCGTCGCAAATTGGCCGAGATCGACGACGCGATCGCTCGACTCGGCGCCGCACGCCGGCATCTGACGGATCGGATCGACGCTGTCACCGGACCGCCGCCGAAGTGTGCGTTCACCTGCTAACTCGGAGGTTTCCGGATGCGTTTCGCGGTCAGCTACAGCACGGCATTCAACGGCACCGATCCCGATCGGCTCGTAGCCTTCGCCCGGCATGCCGAGGACTGTGGATTCGAAGGGCTCTACGTCCAGGATCACATCGCGCTGTATCCGGGGGCGGACTACGGCGCGGGCGAATTGCCGCCCACCCTGCCGTATTTCGATCCGCTCGACTGCCTGAGCTTCGTCGCGGCCGCCACCCGGCGGATTCTGCTCGGCACCGGCGTGCTGTTGCTGCCCTACCGCCATCCGGTCGTGCTGGCCAAGCGGCTGGCGACGATCGACGTGTTGTCGCGCGGCCGGATGCGGCTGCTCACCGTCGGCCTCGGCAGTCTGCCGGGGGAGGCACGGGCGCTCGGGGTCGACTACCGCACCCGCGGCCGCCGCGCCGACGAGGCGATCGACGTGCTGCGGCTGCTGTGGGCGGGCGGTCCGGAGGGTGTCGGTCACCGTGGTGAGTTCTTCTCCTTCGACGATGTGTGCAGTTACCCCAAACCCCATGGCGTGAGCGAACTTCCCATCCATGTCGGAGGTTCCAGCGCGGCGGCCGCGCGTCGTGCCGGGCGGCGCGGCAACGGCTATTTCGCCGGCGGCATGCTGACCGAGGCCGAACGCGACCGGCAATTCGAGCTGGCACGCGAGGCCGCTGCCGAGGCGGGCCGCGACCCCGCGGCTCTCGAGTACA
Source organism: Nocardia sp. NRRL WC-3656 (assembly GCF_000720265.1). Classification (NCBI taxonomy): domain Bacteria; kingdom Bacillati; phylum Actinomycetota; class Actinomycetes; order Mycobacteriales; family Nocardiaceae; genus Nocardia; species Nocardia sp. NRRL WC-3656. The sequence continues at coordinate 22,234 of NZ_JOJF01000010.1, forward strand.
CGCGATGGGGCTCGGCCGATATCTCCGTCGACCGCGCCGGACAACTCGCCGAAACCGGTGTGCATCGCCTCGTCGTCGGATTCGCCGGAGCCGAGCCGGCGCAGCAACACGATCAGATGTCGGAATTCGCCGAACGTTTCGCGCTCGCACCCGAGGTGTGACGCCGGCTCACACCGCCGGTTCGTGCCGGCGCACTCGCCGCCGGCTTTCGGCCTGGGGGAGATGGCGCAGGTCGTCGTGGAAGGCGCAGCCGAGCGAATAGTCCTTGGCGTGGTACATGGCCGAATCCGCTTCGCGCAGTAGGTCGTAGATGGTGGCATCGGTGCTGCGCGGGCCGCTGCAGGCGATGCCGATGCTCGCGCCGATGGTCACCTCGGTGACCGACAGTTCGAAGGGTTTGCCGAAGGCGGCCAGCAGTTTCTCGGCCAGAACGGCCGCCTCGGCGCGGTTGGCGCCGGCCAGCACCACGAATTCGTCGCCGCCGTAGCGGGCCGCGACATCGTCGCGGTGGATGACGCGGCGGATGCGGGCGGCGGCGTTGGCGATGAGTTCGTCGCCGACCGCGTGGCCGTAGCTGTCGTTGATGGTCTTGAAGCCGTCCAGATCGAGGAACAGCAGGCAGATCGGGCGCCCGGCCCACAGTTCGCGATTGCGCGCCGGGGCGCGCAGCAACGCCGACCGATTGAGCAGGCCGGTGAGCATATCGTGGTCGGCCTGGTACTGGGCCCGGCGTTCGCTGCGCGCGCTGCGCACGATCGCGCGCTCGCTGCGCACCAGCACACCCACCAACAGCGTGGCGAGCAGTGTGGAGACCACCACCCGGTCCACCGTGCCGACCCGCGCGCCGACGGTCGGCACCAGCGAGGCGACCACCAGCGTCACCGCGATCACGCTGGCGCGCTGCCGGGACCGGTGCGGATGCACCCGGCGGGCGCCGCCGAGGGTGACCATGGTCGGATGCAGCGCCGCCAGCCCGACCATCGCATAGGCGACGAGCAGCGGCGTCAACAGCATGCGCGCGTCGAGATGTACCGAGCCGGCGGACTGCAGGTTGTAGCCGAGGTCGGCCACCAGGATCGCCAGCAGGCCGACGTGCACCAGCCGCAACGAGGTCTCCGAGCGCGACGACGTGACCACGGAGTGGGTGACCAGCGTCAGCAGTAAGGCGTCGATCACCGGATAGATCGGCATGATCAGCGCCGAGGCGTCCCACTGCCGGGTGTTGTGCAGCACCGGGGAGATGAGAAAGGTCCACGAGGCGAGCAGCGCGCCGAGCGCGATCAAACCGGAATCCAGTACCAGATCGCGCTGACAGCTCGAGCGCCGCGGCCACAACCAGAGGAAGGCGGCGACTCCGACACCGCCGTAGCCGGCCAGCGTCGCCAGATCGTCGTACGGCGGGAAGCCGCTGCCGGTGAAATCGCGCAGCAGTGTTCCGGCGGCGAACAAGACGCCGGAGAGGGCGAGCAGATACCAGGCCGCCGGCGCGGGCGGCCGATGCCGGCGCACTCCCGTCCCGATCATGGTCAGCGTCGCGACGACGACACCGAGCATCGCCGTCAGTGACAACGCCGGGGATTCGGCGATCGCCAGGACCGCCACGATCGAGACGACAGCCGTCGATAGCGCTGTGCGCCAGAGCTTTTCCGGCGGCCAGGTGCGCAGCGGCCGGATGCGGGTGGTGTGGTGGTGCTGTGTGCCGGATGTCATCAGCCCCCCTGGTCCGCGTCGTCGTTCAGGAATCGAGCCGCGTAGTAGGTTTGTGAATCCTCGACCGCGACTTCCACGTTCGCCTGTTCACCGACCGCACTGCGCAGTGCGTCGGCAAACGAGAATTGAGAATTGTTGTACGAGCAGATGTCCCAGCCGACGACCCCACCATCTGCCGCCAGGATCTGGACAACTGTACTGATCATGGCATGAAAAGCCACCCCGTGTCGCGCAGTTGGGGTAACAAGGGTGAAACCTGCATAGTAAATCGCATCGCGCTCGGCGTGTTGCGGAAACCGTGTCGCAAAATACTCCGGACTGATCCACGGCACGGTGTCCAGATGCCGCGTCAGGGTGGTGAGTCCGATCGGTTCACCGGCCGGTGTGCGGGCCACGATCTTGTCGACCCGGGTGTCGGTCATCTCCGCGCGGAACTCGTTGCGATGCAGCACTTGCCGAGCGATCGCGCGCGCTCGCAGCGGTCCGAAGGCCTGCTCGTAGAGGTCGTGGAAGAGGTCGATCTCGGCGTCCGCGATCGCCGCCTCGATGGTGATCTCGACGCCCGGCCACGACGCCCCGATTCCGAGGGCACCGCTCACGGACGATCCCAGCCGCTGGCCCGGTAGGCGGCCAGCACCAGCGCACACGTGTCGCGCCCGTCGGCGCGCGCCGCGACGGTGGCGGTGTGGACCGGGCCGAAGCGCGCCGGCCGGGCGGCGGTCATATCGGCGAGGCTGGCGTTGATGAGATCCTCGACCTGCCCGGTCGTTTCGGCGGCGTGTTCCACGAACAGGCCCGCGCCGGAGCCGTCCGCACACAGGGTCCAGCCGATCCCGGCGGCCGCGGTGGCGCCGGGCGATCGCGCGTGCCCGAGGGCGTAGACGCAGTAGAGACGATCGCCCCAGCCGATCCGCTGGCGCACCCGCGCCGTCCGCCGCACCTGCGCCCGGGGCGGGATCACCGAGGATAATCGGATCAGATTCGCCTCTCCCACACCGAGTTCGCACAGGGCCGCGTCGAAGGCGGCCACCTCGGTAGCGCCCGTTCCCGTCGCCGTGCCGATCTCGATGGTCAGCGTCGCAGGTCCCTCGCGATCGCGATCACGGCGGCCGAGTGGGTCGAGCGAAGTATGAGTTGTGCGCATCGTGTTCGATCCTTCCCGGGCTCACCAGTGTTGCATTTTGCAGGGCGATGTTTCTCTAAATTCTTCCTTCGAAGAGTGGCAGATCGACCCGATGCGCGCCGCGCGGGCGGCGGACTGGCCCCGGAGATGCACTGGGGCGCGCTACGATCCGGGCACATCGTGACCCGGTCGACCGCTGGTCTTTCCGACAGGAGATCCGTATGCAGCCGCTAGCTCAGCCACCGCACCGGTTCGATTCAGCGGCGGCGGTGCTGGGGTCGGATCAGCTCCGGCTCGATGCCGCGCCCGTCGATTACGCCTTGGTCGCCGTGTATTTCGTCTTCGTACTCGGAATCGGACTGATGGCCCGCGCACGGGTCTCCTCGAGTATCGATTTCTTCTTGTCGGGTCGTTCGCTGCCGGCGTGGGTGACCGGTCTGGCCTTCATCTCCGCGAATCTCGGTGCGGTCGAGATCATGGGCATGTCGGCCAACGGCGCCGAATACGGCATGCCGACCATGCACTACTTCTGGATCGGCGCGGTGCCGGCCATGCTGTTTCTCGGCGTGGTGATGATGCCGTTCTACTACGGCTCCAAGGTGCGCAGCGTCCCGGAGTTCATGCGGCGCCGCTTCGGTACCGGTGCGCATCTGGTGAACGCGCTCAGTTTCGCGGTCGCCCAGGTGCTGATCGCCGGGGTGAACCTCTATCTGCTGGGTTCGATCGTCAACGTGCTGCTGGGCTGGCCGCTCTGGGTGTCGGTGATCGTGGCGGCGCTGATCGTGTTGTCCTACATCACCCTCGGCGGTCTGTCGGCGGCGATCTACAACGAGGTGCTGCAGTTCTTCGTCATCGTCGCGGCGCTGCTGCCGCTCACCCTGGTCGGCCTGCATCGCATCGGCGGCGTGAGCGGTTTGAAGGACCAGGTGACCGCCCGGCCCGACGGCTCCGAACAGTGGCATTCCTGGCCGGGCCACGAGCTCAGCGGTTTCTCGAACAACTTCCTGTCGGTGACGGGCATCGTGCTCGGACTCGGCTTCGTGCTGTCCTTCGGTTACTGGACAACGAATTTCGTCGAGGTGCAGCGCGCGCTGGCGACACATTCGATCTCGGCCGCGCGGCGCACGCCGATCATCGGCGCCTATCCGAAGATGTTCATCCCGTTCATCGTCGTCATCCCCGGTATGGTCGCCGCGCTGCTGATCCCGCAGATCGCCGAGTTGAAGAACACCGGCCACGGTGACGCGACCTACAACCAGTCGCTGCTCTATCTGATGAAAGAGGTCCTGCCGAACGGACTTCTGGGCGTCGGCCTGGCGGGACTGCTGGCGGCGTTCATGGCCGGGATGGCGGCCAACATCTCCGCGTTCAACACCGTCTTCAGCTACGACCTGTGGCAGCAGTACGTGATCAAGGACAAGCCCGACGGTTACTACCTCACCGTCGGCCGCCTCGCCACCGTGGGCGCCACGGCCATCGCGATCGGCACCGCGTTCATCGCGGGCAGCTTCTCGAACATGATGGACTATCTGCAGACGCTGTTCTCGTTCTTCAACGCGCCGCTGTTCGCGACCTTCATCCTCGGCATGTTCTGGAAGCGGATGACCCCGACCGCCGGCTGGGTGGGTCTGGTGTTCGGAACGCTCAGCGCGGTGGTCGTTTTCATCCTGAACAAGGCCGAGGTGTTCCATCTGTCGGGGCAGGGCTCGAGTTTCGTCGCCGCCGGCGTGGCCTTCGTGGTCGATATGGTGCTCAGTATCGCGGTGAGTATGTGGACCGCGCCCAAACCCGACGCCGAACTGGTCGGGCTGGTGTATTCGGAGACGCCGAAGGACCAGCTCAGCGATCCCGATGCCGCGACGCTGCCGTGGTATCAGCGACCGGTGCTGCTCGCCGGGATCGCGCTGGTCATCGTGATCGCGCTGAACATCTTCGTGGGATGAGGAAGTGACGCCATGCTTTTCGATATCCGCACCATCGTCGGCTCCCTGCTCGGGTGCTACGGCCTGATCCTCGTCGTCACCGCACTCGTCCACGACACCGCGGCCGATCGGGTGCGCACCGGCGGTTGGAACATCAACCTCTGGGCCGGGATCGGGATGCTCGTCGCGGCGGCGGCGTTCCTGCTGTGGGTGGTACTACGCCCGGTCCGTCAGCTCACCGAAGCCGAACCGGAGCAGTCCGAGACCGAACCGCCCGGCGGCCCGTCGGAACCCTAGCGGCCCAACGCTATTCGCCCTCGCGCTCGAGCACGTCGGCCACATGCTCGGCGATGGCCATACTGGAGGTGGCCGCGGGGGAGGGCGCGTTGCGGACCGCGGTGATCGGGCCGAGGCGGTGGATGCGGAAATCGTCGACGAGGTCCCCACCGGCGCCGACGGCCTGTGCCCGCACACCCGAACCGGCCCGGAACACATCGTGCACGCCGATATCCGGGACATACCGTTGCGCCGCGCGCATATACGCTCGCGCCGACAGTGAGCCGTGCACTTCACGCACCCCGGTGCGCCAGTGCCGGCGCGCCATTCGCCAGGTCCCGGGCCAGGTCGCGAGGTCGCGCAGGTCCCGCGCGGAGACCGCGGACCGGCGATATCCCTCGCGGGCGAATGCGAGCACGGCGTTCGGCCCCACCTCGACCTCGCCGTTCACCCGGCGGGTGAAGTGCACGCCGAGAAAGGGATACCGCGGATCGGGCACCGGATAGATCAGTCCGCGCACCAGCTCCTTCTTCTCCGGCCGGACCAGCATGTATTCGCCCCGGAACGGAACGATTCTGGGCCCCGGCCGGTCTCCGGCCAGTCCGGCCACGGTGTCGCTGTGCAGGCCCGCGCACACGATGAGCCGATCGACCACGATCGCCGCGGCGTCCGAGCCGATGCGGATGCCGTCCGAGGCGCGCGTGACGGCGGTGACCGGGAACGACAACCGGATCTCTCCGCCGGCGGCGGTGATCTCGTCGGCGAAGGCGGCGGCGATGCGGGGGTAGTCGGTGATGGCGGTGTGCGGCGAATGCAGCGCGGCCAGACCCGTCGCATGCGGTTCGATCTCCCGGATCTCGCCGGCATCGATGCGCCGCAGTCCCGGCACGGCGTTGCTGCCCGCTCGTTCGGCCAGCGCGTCCATCCGCACCACGTCGTCCGGGGTGACGGCGACGACCAGTTTGCCGACCCCGTCGTAGGGAAGTTGCTTCTCGGCGCAGTAGTCGCGCAGCAGCTGCCGCCCGCGGGCACAGAGGATGGCCTTCAGCGAGCCCGGTTCGTAATAGATTCCGGCATGGACGACTCCGGAGTTGTGCCCGGTCTGATGGACCGCGACCCGGTCCTCCTTGTCCACGACGACGACCCGGGTGCCGGGCCGGCGGCGGACGAGTTCCCGGCCGATCGCCAGTCCGATGATGCCGGCGCCGATGATGCCGACGGTCTGCTCCGGCACGCTCACTCCCACTCTCGCCCGAGATCGGCCATTGCGCTCGTGGTCAATGTACGGGCGGTCTCCGGCGATCGCGTTTCCGGGGCCGATCGGGCGCCGCGGCGGTGTCGGCTACCGCCGAGACCGGTTTCGCGTGAACATCGTGGCCGCCGCGAGGACACCCAGTGCACCGAGCACGATGCCGATACTGCCCAGCCATCGTGCCGTGGTGTCGGTTTCGTGTTCCTCGGCCGCGGCGGCGGCGTGGACGTCGCCATGGTTGTGCGCCCCGCCCGCGTGTGCCGGCGCCAATGCCAGTGTCGGAGCGGGGAATTCGGGTTCGCTGTCCCCGGAGGAGGGTTGGTCCCATCGCACGACCCGGCCGTCGGCGTAGGTCTGGGTGGCGGGCAGGGTGACGGTGTCGGCATCCGGTAGTCCGTCGGCCAGTATGGAGAACTGTTCGAACTGCCCGGCCTCGATGCCGCTGCCGGTATCCGCCATCCAGGTGACGGCGACGACCCTGTGGTTGTCGTCGCGGGTGACCTTGGTCTTCCAGCCCGGCACGGGTTCGGTTTCGGCTTCGGTCAGGGCCGGAAGCTGCACGCTCAATTGGGTGGTGGCGCTACCGGTGGCCGATTCGTTGGGTACCCGGAAGGTCAGCACCGCCGAACCGCCGCGCGCCGCGTCCGGACCGGAGACGGTGACGTGGGCGAGAGCCGGGGCGGCCGCGAGGATTGTGGCCCCCGCGGCGGCGACACCGGCGCGTGCGGTGCGGTGGAACCAGGAATCGTTCATGACGCGGTCACTCCTTCGCGAAGGGAAAACGGAGACAACCTGTGCTGATCGTGTGCACGATATCCCGGAAGGGCGGCGCCGGCGCCGATCCCGGCGGATTGCTCTGAGCGCCTTCGCTGTTCCGCCGGCGGCCCCGCACCCCGATACCCGGCAGATCACCGGATATCGGGGTGCGGGTGCCGCGTCGTCTCGCTACCTCACTTCGCGGGGAACGGGGAGTTCACCGTGGTGAAGTACTGGGCCGCGGCCAGGACCGCGACCGGGGCGGTGACCAGCAGCTGACCCGCGAGAGTGCCGAGCGCGCCGATGGCCACGATGCCGCCGAGGCAGCCCACCACCGCGGCCGGAACGAACGGGCCGAACATGCCGACGATGGTGGCCGCCGCGATGGTCGCGCCCGCGATTCCGCCCAGGACGCAGCCGATTCCGGCGCCACCGATGCCGCCCACCAGGGTGCCGATCGAAGCGCCGGCGCCGAGGGTGCTGGTCATCCGGCTCCACGCGGCCTGCTCCCGGTCGTACGGGGTCTTCCACGGCGCGCTGTCCTCGAACGGCATCGCGACCGGCTGGTAGGCCGCGTGCGCGAGGTCGAACTTCGGCGTGAGGGTCGCGGTGCGGTCGTGGATCCGCGCCTCGATCGGGAAGACGAAATCGTCGACCCGGAACGAGAGCTGCGTTCCGGCCAGGACCGTGCCGTCGGCCGCCTCGACGGTGAATACGCCGTCGTCGGCCGACAGCGATCCGGCATCGGTGGAGATGACGGTGCCGGTCGGCGTGGTGGTGGCCTGGAAGCCCACCGCGCCGGAGTCGGTGGGGGCGGCGCCGGCGGTGGCCGTGCTCAGGCCCAGGGCGGCGGCGACGAGGGCGGCGGTGACGGCGAGGTTCTTGATTCCCATGGTGATGAATCCCTTTGCGATATCAGGTAAACGAAAGTTGCTGTAGGTGTGCCGACCGCGCCGAATGTGGGCATGATGCAGCCCCGGACGACCGCAGGCGGTGCGTCCTGCGGATTACAGCGCAATCGGTGATGCCGGCCGATCGCTGTCGGCGGCTGTTACGACCCGGCCGAGCGCGCGGTCCATCGCACGGGCGACGCGGTGGTGCTCGCGTGCGCGGGAATGATGGTGCGGCGCAACCGAATTACCTCGGCCGGTGTCGTAACCGGGTGTGATTCAGGACCTCAGACGACTGCTCCCCGGCGTCGTCCCGCGATCAGGCCGCGGACGACATCGACGATCAGGAACGCGAGCAGGCTCACGCCCAGCACCGGTGCGAACCAGCCGATCCCCACGGTGACCGCGATCAGCGGCACGCTGATCCACAGCGGCGCCCGCCGCAGCACTCCGCGTGCCGGTGCCCGCCCGAAGGTGAACGGGCCGTCCGCGCGGGTCGGCCGTCGTCGCCACCACATCAGATAGCCGCGTCCGATCACGGTGATCAGCGCGATCATCGTGGCCAGCAGCAGCAGTTGATTGACGAGGCCGAACAGCATGCCCATATGCAGCGCGATGCCCCAGTTGGCGAGTTTGGCCATCAGCGGCCAGTCCGCGTAGCGCAGGATGTCGGTGACATCGCCGGTCCTACCGTCCACGGCGATCGCGTCCTGGGTGTAGACCCCGGGCAGGCGGCGCTCCTTGACGGTGAAGGCGGTGGCGTCCTTCGCCGGGACGGAGATCTCGACCGGACCGTCGATGCCGTGTCCGCGGGCGACCGCGAGGACCTTGTCCGCCTGGGCGGCGCGGTCGGCGGGAACGGGCATCGACATGCCGTGTCCGCCGGTGTGTTCGGCGTGTTCGCCACCGGCCGGCATCGACGGCATCGGTGCACCCGGCAGCGCCGTGTCGACGACCGGCGTGGTCCAGCTCAATTGCTGCCGCAGCGACGTGATGTGCTGCCCCGCGTGCAACGACCAGGTCAGGCCGGTGGCCGAGAGGAACAGCAGCGGCAGCAGAATCCACATGCCGACCGTGGCATGCGCACCGACGCTGCGCGGGCGACCGGCCTTCGACCGGTCCCGCCACAGCAGCCGCCGCAGCGAGCCACGGGAGCGGCGCAGCCACATCACCAGACCGGCCAGCGCGATGATCCACATCCACGAGGCGGCCATCTCGCTGTAGAGCCGGCCCACATCGCCGAGATGCAGGTTGCGATGCAGCACATCGATCCAGGTGCGCACGGGTAGCGCACCCGTACTGCCGTACACGACGCTGTCGCCCACGGACGTCGCGGTCGCCGGGTCGACGAAGACCGCGCGACGCTCGGATTCACCGAGGCTCGGATCGGTGAAGATCACGCGGGTGGTGTCGCCCGCGTGCTGCGCCGGGTCGACCGCGACCAGCGCGAGTCCCGGTTCGGCGGCCACACCCGCCGCGATCTGCTCCGACAGCGGCCGCGCCGGGCCGGTCGAATCCACATGCAGCAGATCGCGATTCACGATCGACTCGAGGCTGGGGGCGACCGCGTACAGCGCCCCGGTCACCGCCGCGATCAGGATGAACGGCGCGACGAAGACGCCGGCATAGAAGTGCAGCCGCATGGCCAGCGCCTGCACCGCCCGTGCGGTGCCGGACCGAGACGGTCGCGACCGATCGGCCGAACCGGGTGGTGACTGCTGCGCCGCCTCGGGCGGCGACTTCTCCGGCTGCGGCGGCTCGGTGCCGACAGCCGGAATATCGGTGATGCTCACTGGTAGTGCTCCTGTTCGAGGGCACCCACATGGCTGTGCGCGAAACCGCGTGGCTCGCGACCGTATCCGGCATCGGCGTGGTCTCGGGTTCCGCCGCACTGGGACTGTGGCGGTACCCGCTTCCGAGACAGCCGAATTCGCGCCGGGACGACGCGGGGCGGATTCGCCCGCAGAGTTTCGGTGCGAACGTTACGCCGCCCGATCCCGCGGTCGAAGCACCCGAAATGCTGCGCCGGTTACCCGGAACGCACTGTCGGCGAGAAGGATTCGCGAATGTGGGTGATGAGATGTATCAGCAGGACGCAGCGAGCGGGGGTCCGCGAGTGCGGAAGGTCTCGGTGGGGAAGATCCGCAGGATCACCCGGTCGCGGTGAACGCTGCGCGGAAGAATCGGTTCGTCGACGGCCGGGAGGCTGATTGGGACGGGCAGCGCCCGCATAACGGCGGTGCCGATCCGGTAGGCGGCCTCGGCGCCGAGAATGACGACGGCGGCGCACACCGCGCCGACCAGGTGAGCGCCCAGCATGGCGGGCGTCCACAGCGGCATATCGTGCATCTGCGCCATATCGGCCGACATCACCAGATGGCCGATCAGCTGCCCGCCCCACAGGGCCGCGACGAGTCCGACGGCGGTGGTGCGCAGTGGCGCCAGCCCTGCGACGAGCGCGCCGACCACGGTGGAGGCGGCCACGAGCAGCATCAGGGTGCTGGACTGCACCGGCATCCCGCCCGCCGCCCATCCGTGCGCGGCGATCGACAGAGCGCCCGATACGGATCCGGCCGACGCGCCCCGCAACCGCGCTACCGCGGCCCGACGCGCACGCGTCGACACCTGGGCGCGGGCCGATACGCGGCCGGACGGGGGAAACACGAGCTGAATGATAGCCGACCGCTTCGAAGCAAATTCACAGATACGTCCGACTCTTCCCGCGTGGAAGCTCCGCGGAAACACGATCGGCCCGGGAGTCGAAACTCCCGGGCCGATCGGTGCCGGTGAACTCAGTCGCCGGTGACGTCCATTTCGGTCAGCGGCTTGCGCAGCAGCTTGCCGGTGGCGTTGCGAGGCAGCTCGTCGAGGAAGATCACCTCGCGCGGCACCTTGTAACGCGCGAGGTTCGCCTTGACGTAGTCCTTGATCTCCTGGGCATCGCGCTTGGAGTCGGGACCCGGCACGACGAAGGCGCGCAGGCGCTTTCCGAATTCCTTGTCGTCGACACCGACGACCGCCGCCTCCTGCACGTCGGCGCGATCGGCGATGAGATGCTCGACCTCCTGCGGGAAGACGTTCTCGCCACCGGAGACGATCATGTCGTCGTCGCGGCCGTCGATGAACAGCAGCCCGTCCTCGTCGAAGTGCCCGACGTCGCCGCTGGACATCATGCCGTCGATGGTCTCCTTGGTGCGGCCGTCGGTGTAGGCCTTGAAGGAGTGCGCGTTCTCGATGAAGATCGTGCCGGTGACGTTCGGTTCGGTGATGCGCTTGCGGTTCTCGTCGAACAGCGCCAGCCGGATCCCGAGCGGCGGGCGTCCCGCGGTGCTCGGCGACTTGCGCAGATCCTCCGGACTCGCAACGGTGATCAGCGCGCATTCGGTGGAGCCGTACACGTTGTAGAGGACGTCACCGAAGTAGTCCAGGCTGCGCGTCACGACGTCCGGCGGGATCGCCGAGCCCGCGGCGAAAATCATCCGCAGCGAGGACATGTCGTACTTGGCGAGCGTCTCGGGCGGCAGGTCCAGCATGCGCTGCAGCATGGTCGGCACCACCACCAGCGACTCCGCCTTGTACTTGTCGATGTTGGCGAGCGTCTTCTCGGGGTCGAAGCGCCGCTGCTGGAAGATCATCCGGTTGCCGAGCGACAGCCCGAGGGTGAACTGCGAGAGCCCGGTGGCGTGGAAGACCGGCGCCGCGACGACCATGGAACCGTTGCGGGGCAACGGAATTCGATCCAGGAACTGTGCGGAGATGAACGGGCTGACCTTGTCGCGCGGCGCGCCCTTCGGGGTGCCGGTCGTGCCGGAGGTCAGAATCACCATGCCGCCCGGCTTCGTCGGCGCGCTCACCGCATCGGGGGACTGGCCCTCGCGCAGCGAATCGACGGTCGGGATCGAAGGATCGACGTTGTCGGACTCGTCCACCCAGGTCAGGATGCGGGGGATCTCGTCGGGAATGGCGCTCATCAGGTCGAAGAACTCGCTGTCGTGCAGCACCAGTTTGACCTGCTCGCGCGTGGCGACATCGGCGAACTGCGGTTTGGCGAAGCCGGTGTTCATCAACACCGCCCGCACACCGAGCTTGCCGGTGGCGGCCAGGCTCAGCACCATGCCGCGGTGGTCGCGCGCCAGCAGCGCCACCACATCACCCTCGCGCAGACCGTGTGCCGCCAGGCCGCGAGCCAGCTGGTTGGACTGCTCGTTGACCTCGGCGAAGGTCAGCTCGCCCCGCTCGTCCAGCAGCGCCGCGGACTTCGGATTGGTCTTCGCGGCGTGCATGATCACGCCCGCGAAGGGTCCGAATTTGGTGACGTTGAGCGCCGAGCTGACCGCATGGTCCGGTCGCAGCGGGCTGAACAGCCCGCGTTTGCGCATGACGTTGACCCCCAGAGCCAGATCTCCGGCCTTTCGGAGGGCAGTGCTTGCTGACGGAAGGACAGCTGACATAGGTACAACCTTCCGCGGATTCCGCCAGGCAGGCGGGACCGCAACATCGAGATCCAGTGCCTGCCAACCCTAGCAAGCAGGGGCACGCGGGTGTGGTTCGCGTCTCTGTAACCGACGGTACCGTACAACTGGTCGGGTGACCGGTTATGTGATCTGGTATTCCACCAGTGCCCGGCGCAGCAGCTTGCCGGTGGCGTTGCGCGGCAGATCGTCGAGGAACACCACGTCACGAGGCACTTTGTAGCGGGCGAGGGTGCCTTTGACGTAGGCCTTGATCTCGTCCGGATCCAGGGTCGCGCCGGGCTCGGGCACGACGAAGGCGCGCAGGCGTTTGCCGAATTCCACGTCGTCCACGCCGACCACCGCGGCGTCGAAGATGTCCGCCCGCTCCAGCAGCAGGTTCTCGACCTCCTGTGGGAAGACGTTCTCGCCGCCGGAGACGATCATGTCGTCGTCGCGGCCGTCGACGAACAGCAGCCCGTGCTCGTCGAAGTGGCCGACGTCGCCGGAGGACATGTAGCCGTCGATGATCTGCTTGTGCCGGCCGTCGGTATATCCCCCGAAGGGCGCGCCGGATCGAATGAAAATGCGCCCTTTGACATTCGCGCCGTGCACACGCTTGCCGTTCTCGTCGAACAACGCCACCTCGCAGGTGACGGGCGCGCGGCCGGCGGTGCCCGGCGCGAGGGCCAGATCGGTCGGCTGGGCCACCGTCGCCACCGCGCATTCGGTGGAGCCATAGAGGTTGTAGAGCACCGGGCCGAACGCCTCGGTGGCGCGCACGGTCAACTCCGGGGACAGTGCCGATCCCGCCAGCACGATGGACCGCAGTGAGGACAGGTCGTACCGCTCGCGCACGGCCGGATCGAGTTCGACCATCCGATGCAGCATCGTCGGCACCGCGACCAGCAGATCGACATCGTGTTCGGCGATCAGGGCCAGGGTCCGCTCGGCGTCGAAGCGGCGCATCATCACCGTCGTCGCGCCCAGCGCGGTGGCGATCAGCCAGGTTGCCTGGCCCGTGCTGTGGAAGATCGGCGAGACGATGAGCATCGTGCCCTGCGCCGGGAACGGGATCCGATCGGTGATCTGAGCCGAGGCGATCGGCGAAACCGCCTCCCGGGGAGCGCCTTTCGGCAGGCCGGTGGTGCCGCTGGTGAGGATCACGAAGCCGCCCGGTTTGGCCGGCAGCGGCAGCTCGTTCGGTGGGTGGGCCGCGATCAGTTCCTCGATCGTTATTGCGCCCGTGGGCAATTCGGCGCCGTCGTCGACCCAGGTGATCACCCGCGGCAGCTCCGGCGGCAGCGCGTCGAGCAGGCCGACGAATTCACTGTCGTGCAGCACCACCTTCACGTGCTCGCGCTCGCAGACCTGCGCGAACTGAGGTTTCGCGAAGCCGGTGTTCATCAGCGCCAGCCGGGCACCGGCCTTCCCGGCGGCCGCCATCGCCAGCAGCAGTCCGCGATGATCGCGCGCGAGAATGCCGATCACCGTTCCGGGTTCGACGCCGAGCGATTGCAGGCCGCGGGCCAGCCGCGTGGAATCGTCGTCGAGTTCGCGGAAGGTCATACTCCCGTGCTCGTCGACCAGCGCGGGCCGCTGCGGCCACATCCGCGCGGCATGCCGGACCATCGTCGCCTGCGGCCCGAGCCGGCGCCCCTCCTTCGCCGACAACACCGTCTCACCCAGATTGCGCGGGTCGATCAAACCGCGCTCCCGCAGCACATTCAGCGCCCGCACCGCCTCGGTCACCTCGACCGCCTTGCGCTGCACCCCCTGCAGAATCGACCCGATACCGACGCCCACGTCAACCACCTCCACACGACCCGATCGCGTGCTGGGGACGGTAGCAGCCGCAAGTGTGACTTGGTACACACTTCCGGTCAACAGCTTGGCCTCGATTCTGGGCCGTACGGCCATGGCGAGCGGGCACGCCTGTTGCCGAATCGTTCACCGCCGGCTCGGCGGATCCGTAGCCGGGGATTCGCCGGAAGTGGTTATGTCGAGGATGTCCTCGCGCTACCCGTTCGAGAGGAGTGGATATGCGTTCGGAAGAAGGTCGTATCGACGTTCCCGGCGGGCGCGTCTGGTATCGGTCGCTCGGCGAGAACGGAACTCCGCTCCTGTGCCTGCACGGGGGGCCGGGCTTTCCGCACGACTATCTGGAGGCGCTGGCCCAGATAGCCGGTGAGCGCCGGATCGTCTTCTACGACCAGCTCGGCTGCGGCAATTCCGATCGGCCGAGCGATACCTCGCTGTGGACCGTGGACCGGTTCGTCGCGGAACTCGTGGCCGTGCGCGCGGCGCTGGGCTTGGAGCGCGTCCATCTGCTCGGCAATTCGTGGGGCGGGATGCTGGCCCTGCAGTACACGCTCGACCGGCAGCCGGCGCTGGACAGTCTGGTGCTGGTCGGTACTCCGGCAAGTATGCCGCGGTGGTCGAGGGACTGCGCGGAACTGCTCGAGGAGGAGCCGGACGAGGTGCGGGAGACGATCCGGCGGCACGAGGCGAGCGGGTTCACCGGCTGCCCGGAGTATCAGGCCGCGACGCTCGGCTTCTACCGCAAGCATGTGTGCCGGCTGCGGCCGTGGCCGGTCGGGCTCGAACGTGCGTACGCGGCAGCGGGTTACGAGGTTTACCACACCATGATCGGACCCAGCGAGTTCACCGTGACCGGCTCGTTGAAAGAGTGGGACGTCACCGAGCGGCTGGGCGAAATCGGCGTGCCCACCCTGTTGATCGGCGGTCGGCACGACGAATGCCGCCCGGCGCATCTCGAGGATATGCGCCGCCGCATCCCCGGCTCGCGAATGGTGACCATCGAGGACGCCTCGCACCTGTGCTTCGCCGAGCAGTGGGACACGTTCCACGCCGAGCTGACCGACTTCCTCGCCGAGGTGGAAGGCAGGCCGGCCCAGCCGACGGCCTGAATCGACCTCGGTCCTTCGCTCGGGGTGACCTCCAGCGCCTCGAACGGGACCTACGGCACGGGATCGGGAACCGTCAGCGCCCTACAGGTCATCGTGACGACCTACCTGACCGGCCGCTTCTCCAAGCGGTAACCGGAACCGGCCGTCGGTCGGTCCGGTGTAGGGCCGATCGGGGAACCGGTGCGAGTCGAATCCGCACCGGTTTTCCGTTGTCCCGCAACCTACTTCAGCTGCGCGCTGCTCAGCTCCAGCACACGCCGCGCCACGATCAGCTGCTGAATCTGCTGTGTCCCTTCGAGGATGTCTGCAATGAGGGTGGGGAGGTCGGTTCGCCGATCGCATATTCGCACCTTGCGCAGGGCCTCTGTAGTTTGCCTGGAGTTGTTGGGCAGTTGCTCTCGTAGCGAGATGCACCAGCCTTTGCGACTGATGTCCGCCTCGATCGGATCTGGCACGGGCCCGGACGATCGAACCACTGGCTTCCGCTCCGGAGGCAGCCCCGGCGGGTTTTCCCCACATCTGAAATGGGGTGCTGGTGTATCGCGAACGCTCGGTTTCGTCTGCCCCGGTAAGGCGGAAGCAGCATGACTTGTGACACCGTGGGATCGTGGTGGTCACTGCGTGCGGTGGTATTTGTCGCTGGCTCTCGGGTTGACGCGAAAGCGATCGGATAACGTGGGTGGATGCGGAGCGTTGAGCGTCCTTCGCGGGTGATTTTCCTCAACGGCACGTCGTGCGCGGGAAAGACCACGTTGGCGCGGGCCATCCAGGATGAGAGTGACGTCCCGTTCGTCTACTGGGGGATCGACACCCTGTTCAGTCTGGTGCCGCCGAACTGGGGTGGTGGGCGCGACGGCCGGCTTAGTCGCGACGGTTTCTGGTACGACCGGACTGGCCAGGATGCAGGCGGTCATTCGGTGCTGGTCGTCCGTTACGGCCAGGTCGGGTACCGCATGCTGCGGTCGGGGTGTGCTGCGGCTGCTGAATTCGCTCGGGGTGGTGATCATCTGGTCATCGACGAGATGCTGCTTTCCCCGGATCTGCTGCCGATATGGCTGGATGAATTGGCCGGCCTGGATGTTCAACTGGTCGGTGTCACCTGTCCGCTGGCTGTCGCCGAGCAGCGGGAACTGGTTCGTGGCAAAACGATCGGGTTGGCGCGAGGCCATCTGGCCACAGTGCACGATCACGGTTTCCCCTACGACATGATTGTCGACACGACTACTGCGACGCCCGCCGAACTGGCCCGAGTTGTACTGCATCGAAAGCAGACTGCCGGCCAGTGACGTTGTTTGGCCTTGGTGGTGGTCGGTATGCGTACATGGGTGGGCTGGCTCCCGTCTGCCCGTTAGGGCCTGCCCTTCTCGCGTAGAGGCTCCGGGGTCAAGGGTGGGCGAATGCCCATCACGTAGTGACGCGTAGCGCCCTCGAGGCTGGAGGGGCGCGGGAAGACAATGCAGGCCGACCACCACCGGGGCCACGCGGCCGAAGGACGCGCACGTCGGTAGACCGCATCGGCGGGATCTTGGCGAGGTAACTGGTCTTTTGACCAGCGATTATGCCGATTTTGTTTGCTTTTTGTGTTTCGTTGCTACCAGGGGGTGGTAGCCATCGATTGGGTCGGGAATCAGAAAGAATCCATTTGAAGGAGATGAGGATGATGGGTTCATTCGGACTCGATACCAGTGTCGCCTTTACTGCCGCACTGCGGTGGATTGAGCTGATGTTCGGAATCGACCTCGGCGTCCACTGACGACGGCGTATGACAGGTTACTGACCGCCGGTAGCTCACTACCGGCGGTCAGTCCTTTGCCGGGCCGGTTTCCTGGCTTATCCGGCTTCTGTTCTATCTATAAATATAAGGCGAATTCGGCAGCGACCCAACGGAAGTTGTGGCGGTGACCCGGTGCGGACGGAAGGACCGTCGTCCGCACCGGGTGACCGGTGTCCCGGTATGACCAGTACCGGGGGATCGGCCGGAGTCGACGTCGTTGGCGACTCACTACCGGCGGCGTTGCCGGTGGCCGAAGCGATGGGAAGGGGGCCGTAGCCCTCTTCGGCCGCACAACAACTTTCGGGCTTCTGCGAATCGGCCGGCGCACGGACTTCGCGTGACCCCATGAACGGGTCCGGAGGGTGCGGGGAGCGATGAGCAAGCGCTACGACATCGCGGTGCCGTTGGGTGCCGGGCTGGGCTGTCGACAGGGTGAAATCGTTGGATTTTCGCCGGAGCGGGATATCGACCGTGAAGCTGGTGTGGCACACGTGCAGCGGCAGGTGAAGCTCGTGAAGGGGAAGTTATGTTTGCCCTGCCCAAGCGGGGAAAGACACGCTTTGTGCCGCTGGCTCCGGCATTACTGGGTGACATCGACGAGTACCTGGAGCTGTACCCGCCCGTATGTGTGACCTTGCCGTGGGGAAGTGCTGAGGGCGAACCCGTGACCGTTCCGCTGATGATCACGCATCCGAATGGAGGTGCCATCGGAGGCGACCTGTTCACAAAAATAGCTTGGCGCCCAGCATTTCCAAGGCGGGGTTGGAGTATCAGAACCGCGCTGATGGCATGCACGCGCTTCGGCATCTGTACGCCTCAACGCTCCTAGCGCGCGGAGTTTCGATCAAAGAGCTGGCGGAGTATCTCGGCCACGCCGATCCGGGGTTCACGCTGAAGTTCTATGCGCACCTGCTCGATGGCAGCCACGAACGTGCACGACTCGCAGTGGATGCGGCCTGGAAAGATTGGTGTCCGAGCGATGACGGCCTAGCGGCGGCCTGAGAGGGAATCTTGATCGGAACAGCGTGTCCAGGAACGAAAGAACCGGTGCGAGTCGAACTCGCACCGGTTTTCCGTTGTCCCGCAACCTACTTCAGCTGCGCGCTGCTCAGCTCCAGCACGCGCCGGGCCACGATCAGCTGCTGAATCTGCTGGGTGCCTTCGAAGATGTCCAGAATCTTCGAGTCACGGCTCCACTTCTCCAGCAGGGTGCGCTGGGAGTAGCCCACCGCGCCGGCCAGTTCGACGGCCTTCAGTGTCACGTCGGTGCCCATGCGCCCGGCCTTGGCCTTGGACATGGAGGCTTCGAGGGAGTTGGGCTTCTTGTTGTCGGCCATCCACGCCGCGCGCAGGGCGAGCAGGTAGGCGGCTTCCCAATCCGATTCCAGGCGAAGGAATTCCGCGGCGGCCGCGGACTGGTTGTTGGCGGGGATGTCGTAGGAGATCTCCACGCCGGACTCCTCGAGGATGGTGCGCAGTTCCTCGAGTGCGGCGCGGCCGACTCCGATGGCCATCGCGGCCACCAGCGGGCGGGTGTTGTCGAAGGTCTGCATGACCCCGGCAAAACCCTTCTCCACGTTGACTTCCGGGCTGCCGAGGATGTTGTCGGCCGGAATGCGGCAGTCCTCGAGGCGCAGTTCGGCGGTGTCGGAGGCCTTGATGCCGAGCTTGTGCTCGAGGCGAGCGACGGTGAGGCCCTTGGCATCTCGCGGCACCACGAACGACTTGATCGCCGCGCGGCCCTTGGACTTGTCCACCGAGGCCCACACCACGATGTGGGTGGCGCGCGAGCCGGCGGTCACGAAGATCTTGGTGCCGTTGAGGACCCACTCGTCACCGTCGAGCACCGCGGTGGTCGAGACGGCCGCGGAGTCCGAACCGAAGGACGGTTCGGTGATGGCCATCGCCGCCCACACCTTGCCGAAGCGCTCCAGCTGCTCGTCGGTGGCGACCGCGGCGATCGCGGCGTTGCCCAGTCCCTGGTAGGGGATCGACAGCATCAAACCGACGTCGCCCCAGCAGGTTTCGAGCGCATTCAGCAGAGCCGACATGTTGCCGCCGTTGCTGTTGCCGAGCAGTTCGGTGGAGTGGCTGTCGGCGGCCTCCTCACCGGACTTGGCCTTGCGGCCGCCGGTGGCGCCGGAGATGTCCTGGGTGCCGGAGTCGGCCAGGCCCTCCACCATGGCGGCCATGGTGTCGAGCTCCACCGGGTATTCGTGCTCGGCCAGGTCGTACTTGCGCGAGATGGGGCGGAAGATCTCGGCGGCGACCTGGTGGGCCTGGTTGGCGCTGGCCCGCAGCTTCTTGGGGAGTTCGAGATTGATCATCGGAATGTCTCCATCAATACGGTTCAGGGGGTCGAGGAGACCCGGATCAGATCAGGACCACACCTTCGGCGACGCCGATCGCCCGCAGATCGCGGTACCAGCGCTCGACCGGGTGTTCCTTGGTGTAGCCGTGCCCGCCGAGCAGCTGCACGCCGTCCAGGCCGATCTGCATGCCCTTGTCGGTGGCGAACTTGCGGGCCAGCGCTGCCTCCCGGGAGAAGGACAGCCCCTGCTCCGCGCGTGACGCACCCCGCAGAGTCACGAGCCGCAGGCCGTCGAGTTCGATGGCGATATTTGCGACCATGAACGCCACCGCCTGCCGGTGCGCGATCGGCTCGCCGAACGCCTCGCGCTCCTTCACGTACGGCTTGACGTAGTCCAGCACGGCCTGGCCGGTGCCGACCGCGAGCGACGCCCAGCCCAGGCGGGCCAGCCGCACCGCGTCGGCGTATTCCTCGGCGCGCTGGGCGGCGTCGCCGTCACCCAGGATGGCCTCGGCCGGAACCGCGACGTTGTCCAGGATCAGCCGGCCCAGACCGGCGGCGCGCAGGCCCATACTCGGATCGGCCTCGATCACCACACCCGGCGTATCCGATTCGACGATGAAAAGTGCGGGGCGGCCGTCGATTTCGGCGCCCACGATGAACAGCTCGGCGTCGGCGGCGGCCGGAACCAGGCTCTTGACGCCGTTGATCCGGTAGCCGCTGGGGGAGCGGGTGGCTTTGGTCTGCAGCGCGAACGGGTCGAACAGTGCCCGCGGCTCGCTGATCACGACCGAGGCCTGCGGCACGTTCTCACCCGTGAAGGCGCCCAGGTAGGTCTGCTGCTGTGCGTCCGAACCCCACTGCGACAGCGCGACGGCCACACCCGACGGGGCCAGAATCGGCAGCGCCAGGCCCATATCTCCGTGCGCGAGCGCCTCCGCGACCAGCGAGTTGGTGACGGCGCCGCGCTCGGTGGCCGCACCCTCGAGCTCCTCGGGCACGTTGATCAGCGTGATGCCCAGTTCGGCGGCGCGCTCGAGCAGATCCTTGGGCGCCTGGGCCGCGCCGTCGGCCTCGTAGGCCGCCGGGCGCAGGATCTCCGCGGCGAATTCGCGCACCGTCTCGACGATCATCTGCTGCTCGTCGGTGGGGGTGAGGTCGAAGTAGTCCTTGCTGCGGGACTCGTTGGCGGGCAAGCGCTTCGGTTTACCGCCACCGGATACCTTGCCGAATGCGCGGGTGGCTGCGCCGAGCGTGCGGAAGCCGGTCTTGGTGCCCTCGTAGGTCAGCCGTTCGATGGGCTTGCGCAGGTTGTACTTCTCGGCCAGTTCGGAACCGGTAATGGTCGTCATGACCCGCATGGCCGCGCCCATCCAGTCGCGCTTGACCGGGTTGAGGCCGACGGCGGAATCCGGACGTCGCTCCGTTGCGGTGTCTCGAGTGCTCATAGTCACCAGTCTTCTCGGGTATGGGTTTCGGGTGATCGGTCCCAGGATCTTACTTGCGAGTAAGTCTATCTTACTCCAGAGTAAGTAGGCAGTCGAGTGCCGATCGGTCTGTATCGATTCTCATACCCCGGCGATGTCGCGACGATCGAAAATCGGCAGCGAAGCGACCACGAAGACAGCCGCGGCCACCACGAGCCACAGATAGCCCGGCCGCAGGCCCGCGCCCATGGGGCCGTCGGACAGCGCCTGTTCGAACGGCGACCACCGGCCCCATGGGCGCACTGCGTCGACGATCTTCGACGCCGCGTACAGCACATAGGCGGCCACCGCGGCCACGCTCGCCACCGCGACCGCGACCAGGCGGCGACCGGAAGCGGCGCCGACCGCCAAGGCCAGCCCGCCGAACGGCGCGGCCAGCGCGATCATGGCGATCGATCCCGTCGCCGCGGCCCCGACGCCGATATGCATCCCGAATATCGCCGAGAACACGACAACGGAGGTGAACAGCACGGTGCCGAGCACCACCAGGCCGGTGAGCAGCACCGCGACTTGTTCCGACACGAGCCGCACCGGCGTCACCCGCGTCACCAGCAACACCTCGAGGGTCCCGGACTCCTCCTCCCCGGCGATCGCGCGGGCGCCCCGCGAGACCGAGAAGACCAGGAACAGGATGGGCAGCATGATGCTGTAGAGCTCGGTGTTGAGAAAGCCTGTGCCGGTGAGGAAGTCCTCGATCCCGAGCAGCTTCCGCAATGCCGGCGGGTAGTTGTCGACCATCTGCCGGAGCCCGGGGATATTCGATATCGACGGCCACAGTGCCGATTCCAGCAGTACCAGCGCGACGATCCCGAGGCTCCAGCCGATCAACCCGCGCCGTTGGTCACGCAGGCATTTGACCAACACCGTGCTGAACATCAGCTGTCCTGTCCGTAGTAGGTGAGGAAGACCTCTTCGAGATCGGGTTCGTGGCTGATCACGTCGATCACCCCGTAGGGTGCGACGAACTTCAGGAGTTCGGCCGTCGAGCCGTCCACCTCGACGTGCAGCACCGAACCGGCGCCGCTGACCGATCGCACCCCGCCGACGGCAGCCAGCAGTTGCGGTTCCGGAGGTGTGGAGGCGAAGGTGAGGTCGAGCCGCCGCAGCGACTGCGCCGCCAGTGCCACGACCGACCGGACTTCGACCAACCGGCCCCGCCGCAGAATCGCCACCGTGTCGGCGACCGCCTGCACCTCCGACAGCACGTGCGAGGACAGGAATATGGTGCGCCCGGCGTCGCGGGCCTCTCGCAACAGAGTCAGGAATTCCCGCTGGACCAGCGGATCCAGCCCCTGGGTCGGTTCGTCGAGGACGAGTACGTCCGGTTCGCCCATGAATGCCTGCACCAACCCGACCTTCTGCCGATTGCCGTGCGACATCGCCGAGATTCGAGCCGATGTGTCCAGGTTCAGGCGTTCGGCCAATTCGCGCGGAACCGCCGGATCGACGTCGCCGCGCAGCCGGGCCAAATAGGTCAAATACCGCTCGGCGGTGAGATCCGGATAGGCGACGAACTGGCCGGGGAGATAGCCGATATGGCGCTGGGCGGCCGATCGGTCACGTCCGACGTCTGCGCCCGCGACCGTCACCGAACCGCGGCTCGGCCGCATCAGGCCGACGAGTATCCGGACGGTCGTCGTCTTACCGGCCCCGTTGGGTCCCAGGTATCCGAAGATCACCCCCGGCGGGACTTCGAGGTCCAGGTCGAGCAGTGCCGGCGTGTGACCGTAGTACTTGGTCAGCCCGCGCATCGCGATCATCGGTGGCATGGACCCAGATTGCGCGGCCAAGACCGGACAGAGCAGAGCCCTGCGAACCCGTCGGGACGGACTTATGTCACCCGCGCAGCGCCTCGAGTACGGAGTCGTGCAGCAGTCCGTTGGTGGCGACCGCGCTGCCGTGATGCGGTCCGGGGGTTCCGTCCAGGGCGGTGAAGCGGCCGCCGGCCTCGCGCACGAGCACGTCGAGCGGCGCGAGGTCCCACAGCGAGACCTCCGGTTCGGTGGCGATGTCGAGCGCGCCCTCGGCGAGCAGGCAGTAGCCGAAGAAGTCACCGTAGCCGCGGGTGCGCCACACCTGATCGGTCAGGTCGATCAACTGCTCACGCAGCCCCAGATCTCGCCAGCCGGACAGGCTGGAGATCGCGAGACTGGCCGAATTCAGCCCGCCGACCTCGGAGACCGTGATCGGCTTCGGCTCCCCCTCCTCGAAACGGGTCCACGCGCCGGAACCCGTTGCGGCCCACCAGCGTCGGCTCAACGCGGGCGCGCTGACGACGCCGACGACCGGAACGCCGTCCTGCAACAGCGCGATCAGACTGGCCCACACCGGAACTCCGCGCACGAAGTTCTTGGTGCCGTCGATCGGATCGATCACCCACTGCCGTCCGATGAACTCGGCCTCACCGCCGAACTCCTCACCGAGCACGGCGTCGTGCGGACGCCGCTCGATGAGAATTTCGCGCAGCGACCGCTCCACCGTCAGATCCGCGTCCGAGACCGGGGTCAGATCCGGTTTGCTGTTCACCTTCAGGTCGAGGGCGCCGAAACGATCACGGGTGATCGCATCGGCCGCATCGGCCAACAGCAGGGCAAGGTCGAGATCGCCGGCATGATCGGTCACACGGCCACCGTAATGGGCGCACCCGATCGGAGCCATTCGCGGTCTCGCCGGGCCACGCGCTACTGCTGCGGATTCCAGACCGCGGGCCAGTCCTTACCGCGGAAGGCCGCATCGATGCCGCCGTCGCAGAAGATCACCGAGCCCACGAAGAAACCGGCCTTGTCCGACAGCAGGAAGGCCGCGAGGTCGGCGATCTCCTCCGGGCGACCGGGCCGCCCGATCGGGGTCATGGCGAGGAACTGCTTCATGCCCTCCCCGGTGAGCGCGTCCTTGCTGCCCTCCTGGGTCATCGGGGTGTCGATGATGCCGGGCGCGATCGCGTTGAGGCGGATGCCGTCGGCGATGTACTCCGCCGATTTGGTCCGCGCGTACCAGGCCAGGGCCGCTTTGGTCGCCGGATAGGCCTGGATCGCGCCCAGGTCGCCGAACGATTCGGCGATGCCGCGGGCGCGTTCCTCGTCGCCGGCCAGGCAGGCATCGGCCAGTTCCACCGGCCAGAGCGGTTGTGTCGTCGTGGAATTCGACGACACCAGCACCACCGAGGCGTTCCCGGATTCGCGCAGCAGCGGCCGCAGCCCCTCCAGCAGCGCGATCGCGCCGAAGTAGTTCACCGACACCACGAGCCCACCGGGCCGCCCGGTCGCGGCGGCGACACCGGCGAAGGGCAGGAATCCGTCCAGCCGGCCCGCACCGATCCGGGTGACCTCGGCGACCGCGTGCGCGCGTCCCTCGGCCGTGCCCAGGTCGGCGGTCACCTCGGCGTCGTGCAGATCGACCCCGATGACCCGGTGCCCTTCCTTCTCCAGGTGGGCGGCGACGGCCGCCCCGATCCCCGACGCGCTCCCGGTTACGGCGATGGTCCCCATCGACCCTCCTGTTTCGGCTGGATGAAACCACGAATCAGATATTCGAATCGAGGCTAGTTGCGGGCTGCCGTCGTGTGGATGGTCGTTCCACTGAGCGGGCCCGGCCGAGCGTCTGTGACCGGCCCATGCCATCGCGAGCCGTTGTTCACGCCGCGACCCGCGCCGCGGCCAAAGCGCTCGCCCACCAATGCAATTGGTCGAGCATTCCCGCTGCCGCCGCCTCGGATTCGCCCGGTGCGGTCCACCGGCCCTCGGCGTCGAACTGCTGGTAGTACCGGGGGAAGGACACGTAGTCGCGGATCGTGTGCGCGTTCAGCTCGGCGAACACCTGCCGCAGATGAGCGATGGCGTTCAGCCCGCCGCTCGCCCCGCTGTAGCCCACGAAGCCGATCGCCTTGCGGTCCCACTGCGTGTAGTGCCAGTCGATCGCCGTCTTGATCGAGGCCGGGTAACTGCTGTTGATGTCGGGAGTGACGATGACGATCGCATCCGCGGCATCCAGACGCCGGGTCAGATCGACCATTCCGGCGGGACGCGGCGGATTCGGTTCCATTCGTGGGGGAACCGCGGGGAGTGCGACGGGCAGATCGGCCTCGGCGAGATCGATCAGGTCGACCTCGAAGCCGTCGTGCCGCCGGGCCTGTTCGGCGAACCACTCACCGACCACCGGCCCGAAGCGGCCCTCCCGGACGCTGGCTATGACAACTGCGAGCCGCATTGTGCTGCTGGACATTTCGGATCTCCTTCGGAAAGCGTCGTTCGCTGTCGTCGACTCTGCCGTCCGGGCGCGAGGCCGGGGAGCCCGCTGCGAGGGTGGTAGTGAGAGGGATACCCTCGGCGCGCCCCGCGCTGTTAGCGTCGATCTGTGAGCGATAACGAGCTGGGGCTTTTCCTGCGTACTCGGCGTGCGGCGGTCACTCCCGCCGAGGTCGGGCTCCCGGCCGGGCCCCGCCGCCGCACCCCGGGGCTGCGCCGCGCCGAACTCGCGACACTCGCCGGAGTCAGCGTCGAATATCTGATCCGGTTGGAGCAGGGCCGCGACCGGCATCCGTCGGCGAGCGTGCTGTCCGCATTGGCCGATGCGCTCCGATTGAGCCCGAGTGAGCGCGTCCAACTGCATCGGCTGGTCAAATCCGCCGATCCCGGATTCAGCTGCACGGGCGGCGCGCTGCCCAATCGCCTGGTCCGGCCCGCGGTACAGGCGATTCTCGACCGTCTCGCGCCGGCGCCCGCGGCCGTCTTCAACCGCCTCGGTGAGGTTTTGAGCTGCACCGATGGCTATCGCGCGCTGGTCGGCGGCACCGGCCTGCTCGATCACGGCCTGCCCGCGGGCTACCCGCGCTGGCTGTTCACCGATCCGCGTGCCCGCATCGTCTACCCGGAGTGGGACCGTCGTGCCGATCTTGCGGTAGCCGACCTGAAGGCCGGACCCTTCCGCTCGGATCCGACCATCGCCGCGCTCGCCGACGAGCTGACGCTGCTGGCGGGTGCGGAATTCACCCGTCGTGTCGACGACATCGCCGGGCTGCCGGATACCAGCGGCATCAGCCGGATGGACCATCCCGAGGCGGGTCCGCTGCGGCTGGCCTACGAACGGCTGGACCTGTCCGCCGACGACGACCAGTACATCCAGGTTCAGCTGCCCGCCGACGACGCGACCGCCGCGGCCCTCGATGCGCTGCTGGGCCGCCGCCCGGGTGGATTGCGCGCGGTATCGGGCTGAGCCGCCCGCCCGCCGCATCGCACGGGCGCCGGCGACTCGCCGCATTTCACCGCCACCTGCGCGAGCGGTAGATTGGGCAACCGTGCATCCTGACGTTTCCGCTGATCTCGCCGAACTCGACACCACGTTGAAGACTGTCGAGTCGGTACTCGACGTCGACGAGCTGCGCCGTCGCATCGACGAGCTCGAACATCAGGCCGCCGACCCGGAGCTGTGGAACAACCAGGAACACGCCCAGCAGGTGACCAGCGAGCTGTCGCACGCCCAGGGTGAGCTGCGCCGCGTCACCGAACTGCGGCAGCGGCTCGACGATCTGCCGGTGCTCTACGAACTCGCCGAAGAGGAAGAGGGCGAGGCCCGCACGTCCGCCCTCGCCGATGCCGACGCCGAACGGGCCGCGCTGCACGCCGACGTCGAGGCGATGGAGGTGCGCACGCTGCTCTCGGGCGAGTACGACAAGCGCGAGGCGCTGGTCAACATCCGTTCGGGCGCCGGTGGTGTGGACGCCGCCGACTGGGCGCAGATGCTGATGCGCATGTATGTGCGCTGGGCCGAGCGCCACAAGTATCCGGTCGAGATCTACGACACCTCCTACGCCGAGGAGGCGGGCATCAAGAGCGCCACCTTCGCGGTGAAGGTGCCCTACGCCTACGGCACCCTCTCGGTGGAGATGGGGACCCATCGCCTGGTGCGGATCAGCCCCTTCGACAACCAGGGCCGTCGCCAGACCTCCTTCGCCGAGGTCGAGGTGCTGCCGGTGGTCGAGGGTACCGACCATATCGAGGTCCCGGAGTCGGAGATCCGCGTCGACGTGTATCGCTCCTCGGGCCCGGGTGGCCAGAGCGTCAACACCACCGACTCGGCGGTGCGGATCACCCACATCCCGACCGGCATCGTGGTGACCTGCCAGAACGAGAAGTCGCAGCTGCAGAACAAGATTTCGGCCATGCGCGTGCTGCAGGCCAAGCTGCTGGAGCGCAAACGGCAGGAGGAGCGCGCCGAGATGGATGCGCTCAAGACCACCGAGGGCGCCTCCTGGGGTAATCAGATGCGCTCGTACGTGCTGCACCCGTACCAGATGGTCAAGGACCTGCGCACCAACTTCGAGGTGAACAATCCGTCCTCGGTTCTCGACGGTGATATCGACGGTTTCATCGAAGAGGGAATCCGCTGGCGGATGCGCCAGGTCGCGTGAAACCCGCCTATCACGGCACAATCACGGCATATCGGTCGGTCGCCGGTCGTAGTAACCTGTCTGGCGTGTGTTCGGGCGGCAGAATGGCTTGTGTCGGTGCACGGTTGATACCGGAAAGGATGCGCCGATGACGACTCTCGCCACCGGATCCGGTGCGGAATTCACGTCGTGGCTGCGCGGCAGCGGGCTCGAGATCGTGCTGCTGATCGTGGGCGCGATGCTGTTCAGCCGCTTCGCCACCTTCGTGCGTGACCGCATCACCCGCCGCATCGACGCCGGTTTCCAGAGCAGCGATTCGCTGGTGCGCACCGAGGCCGCCAAACATCGCCATGCGCTGGCCCAGGTCATCACCTGGGTGGTGCTGTCCATCGTCTACTTCCTGGTGTCGCTGGAAGTGTTGCAGCGCTTGGGCTTTCAGCTCGGCGGTCTGGTCGCTCCGGCCGCGGTGCTGGGTGCCGCGCTCGGTTTCGGCGCCCAGCGCATCGTGCAGGACCTGCTCGCCGGATTCTTCCTGATCACCGAGCGGCAGTACGGGTTCGGCGATGTGGTGCGCATCGCGGTCACGGGGCAATCCGAGCCGGCCGAAGGTACCGTGGAGGACGTCACGCTGCGGATCACCACATTGCGCAATCCGGATGGGGAGGTCATCACGGTGCCCAACGGGCAGATCGTGAAAGTGACCAATCTGTCGAAGGATTGGGCTCGCGCGGCGATCGATGTGCCGGTGCCCGCCACCGCCGATATCACCAAGGTCAACGAGATCCTGCACGAAGTGGGCGCCAAAGCATTTCAGGATCGCCGCCTGAAATCGCTACTTCTGGACGAACCTACGGTGATGGGCCTGGAAGATCTCACCGTCGACCAGATGAACATTCGGATGGTGGCCCGCACACTGCCGGGTAAACAATTCGACGTCGGACGCGAGCTGCGAGTGCGTGTCGCCGCGGCGCTGCGTCGGGAGGGTTTGAGTGAAACCGCGTAAATCGACCGCGATCCTGGTCAGTGTCTGGGTCGCGACGCTCGTGCTGTATCTGTTCGTGAAACCGGCCACGCCGGATCATTCCGGTTTTCCCAACATCGCGAATACCGTTTCCGGTTCCGCGCTGACGACCGCGCCGGCCCGCTGACCTCTCTGTGACAAGTCGCATGCTCCGGAGTGGGCCGGGGTGTGCCATGACTTCGCTGGCTACACTGGCACCTCGTGATCACCCTGCGGAACGTCACCAAGTCATATAAAACCTCGACGAGACCCGCGCTGGACAATGTTTCGGTCGAGGTCGACAAGGGCGAGTTCGTCTTCATTATCGGACCGTCCGGGTCGGGTAAATCGACGTTCATGCAACTGTTGCTGAAAGAGGTCAAGCCGACCGCCGGCGAAGTGCATGTCGCGGATTTCCGGGTCGACCGGTTGCCGGGACGGCGGGTGCCCAAGCTGCGCCAGCGCCTCGGCTGCGTCTTCCAGGATTTCCGGTTGTTGCAGCAGAAGACGGTCGAACAAAACGTGGCGTTCGCGCTCGAGGTGATCGGCAAGAATCGCAAATTCATCAATCGGGCGGTGCCGGAGGCGCTGGACCTGGTGGGTTTGTCCGGTAAGGCGGATCGCCTGCCGACCGAGCTGTCCGGCGGTGAACAGCAGCGGGTCGCGATCGCCCGCGCGTTCGTGAACCGGCCGCTGGTACTGCTCGCCGACGAACCCACCGGCAACCTGGACCCCGACACCAGTCAGGACATCATGATGTTGCTGGAACGCATCAACCGCACGGGCACCACGGTGCTGATGGCCACCCACGACAATCACATCGTCGACGCCATGCGCCGGCGCGTGGTCGAACTCGATCGCGGCCGCCTGGTCCGCGACGAGGCCACCGGCGTGTACGGGGTGGGCCGGTAATGCGCGCGAGCTTCCTCTTCGGTGAGGTCTTCAACGGCCTACGCCGCAACGTCACCATGACCATCGCGATGATCCTCACCACTGCCGTCTCGCTCACCATGCTCGGCGGCGGCATGCTGGCCGTCCGGATGGCCGACAAGACCGAGCAGTACTTCCTGGACCGGCTCGAGGTGCGGCTGTACCTGACCGAGGACGTCTCGGCCAACGATCCGGACTGTTCGCAGGACCCGTGCAAGGCACTGATGTCGGCGCTGAAGTCCGAACCCGGCGTGGAATCGGTGCAGTTCCTCAATCGCGAGGAGGCGGTCCGGGAGGCGAAGGAGAAGACCTTCAAGGATCAGCCGGAGCTGGCCAAATACGTCAGCGAGTCACCCCTGCCGGCCTCGCTGCGCGTCAAGATGACCGACGCCTCGCAGTACCCGCGCATCTTCAAGGACTTCCAGGGCAAACCCGGCGTCGGATTCGTGCGCAACGACAAGGACATCGTCGACCGGCTGGTGAGCCTGTTCGACGGCCTGCGCAACGCGGCCTTCGGCCTGGCGGTACTGCAGGCCCTGGCCGCCCTGCTGCTGATCGCGAATATGGTGCAGATCGCGGCGTTCACGCGCCGTGAGGAGGTCGGCATCATGCGGCTGGTCGGTGCGACGCGCTGGTACACCCAGCTGCCGTTCCTGCTCGAGGCGGTGGTCGCCGCGCTGGCCGGGTCGGTGCTGGCGGTGATCGGACTGATGATCGCGCGGCCGCTGGTCATCGACCGCGCCCTCGGCGACCTGTTCGCGTCGAAGGTCTTCCCGCGCATCACCGGCGACGACATCGCGGTGGTGGCGCTGACCGTGGTGCCGGTCGGCATCGTGTTCGCCGCGCTGACGGCCTACGGCACGCTGCGCTACTACGTGCGCGAATAGGGTCGTTCCGGGTTCCAGCCGGAGCAGAGCAGGTCGATGGCATCGATGCGGTCGCCGGCGTCGGCGAAGATGTGCTGTTCCGCGATTCGTGCGGGCGCGTCGGTGTCGATCGGTCGCATGCGGACCCGATACCGCAGATACAGTTTGTCGCCGACCCGCCCGGCCTCGCAGCCGAGCATCTCGAACGCGTCCGGCCCGGCGAACCAGTGCCGGAACCGGCCCACCGCGGCATCGGCGTTATCGGTCTCGAAAGGACCCGGCGGGATCAGGCCGCGCATCCGGACGTCCGGTGCGAGGCAGTGCGACAGTGCGGTGAAGTCGCGGGCGGTCAATGCGTCGAGGAATCGGTCGGCTACCGGCCGATCCGTGGGGGTGGGTGTGATCGTGGTCATATCTTTTTCTACGACTGCGCGGGCGTCCGCGCATCGGGCGAACAACCGATCTCGTGCGCGGCACACGCGGGCGCGCGGCGATCGGCGTTCAGTCCGCGCCCACCAGGCCGTGCCGCATGGCGAACATCGCCGCGGCGCCCCGGGTGGTGACGCCGATCTTCGTGTAGATGTGCTCGATATGGGTGCCCGCCGTGCGCGGCGTGATGGACAGTTCCGCCGCGATCTCCCTGTTCGACCGTCCCCGCACCAGCAGCTGTAATACCTCGATCTCCCGCGCGGTCAGGCCGGCGATCCGGCGAATTCGGCGCGGAGTCCGTTGCCCGGCGGCCGCCAGCACCGCGCTGACGGCTTCGGAGTCCAGCCGGCCTGCGGCGACCTCGTCTTTCAGGGTCGCGCACCGCTGATCGAGGGCCACGGCCGCGCGGTACGGACGTTCCTCGCCCAGGGCCTGGAAGGTCTCGGCGGCCGCGATCAACCGCGCCGACGGCGGGATCGCCGCACCCGACACTCCGCGCGGATAGCCGGAGCCGTCCATCCGCTCATGGCACATACCCGCCACCGTGCCGAGCCGGCGCAGCCGCGCACACCGCGACAACACGCGCTCGGTGAGATAGGGGACCATCCGGACCCGTTCGAATTCCGCCGCCGACAGCGCGGTGGTCTTGTTCCAGATGCCGGTGGAGACACCGGTCACGCCGAGTCTCGACACCAGTGCCGCCCGCGTCACCTCCGCGGCCTCCCCGCTCGACATCCCGGATCGCAGCGCGGCGGCCCCGGCCAGGGCAGCGGTCGCGCGGGTGTGGCCCAGGAACCACGGCGACTTCAGGTCGGCGTAGTCGGCGAAGATCTCCAGGACCTCGGTCAGCTCACCGTCGGGCACCCAGCGGTCCAGCGCGGCGCAACCGTCGATGACGGCACTCCAGGCATCGACGGCATCGATGTCGTCGAATATCTCGGGCCGTCGCTCGCACAGCGCCACCAGCTCCGGATCGAATTCGGTACCGCTGCGCGAACGCAACATCCCGACCGCCGCGGCGGGGCCGCCGAACCGGCAGAAGACCTCGGCGTCGTCGGCGATCTGCACCACCCGCATCACGGGGACGATGCGCGCACCCGCGAGCCCGTTCGGCACCCCCTTGCCGTCCCATCGCTCGAACGCCTGCGGCAGCGCGGCACACACCTCGTCCTGCAACCGCAGCCGCTCCGCGATATCGGCCGTCGTCTGACAGTGGGTGACGAAGGAATGCATCGCATCCCGGAACCCGCCGGTCAGAAACCGGCCGGTCAACGCCATCCGTCGCATCGGTGACAACCCCGGCCCGATATGGCTGAGCAGAAACCCCATCATCGGCAGGCCGGCCTTGTCGATCCGATAGCTGTCCGCCCGAATCACCCGATCGTCGCCGAACCACTGCGCCATCTCGTGCGAATCCGCGACGCACCCCACCCAGGCGAGCAGCGACACATAGAACGCGGCGGCCTGCTCCGCACCGGAGAACCCGGCCGCCCGCGCCAGCCGCGTCGCGATCACCGTCTGCCGCAGCACATGCTCCTCCGGCTGACCCAGACCGAGATCCGTGGCCAGCGACAGCGACGCGACCAGCTCGGCCAGCCGCAACCCGACCGGCGGGGTGCCCATGGAGTAATTGTGCTCGTGTTTTTGGCCTCCGCTTCGCTGCGGCGGGGGTCTCGGCCCCTTGGGCCTCGATTTTTCACTCCTCCGCTCAGTCGCTGCGCTCCCTCGCTCCGTCGCTCCAAAATCGAGGCGGGCCGAGACCCGTGGGGGGTGCACGGTCTCCGAGTGCGCTCCTATTCGGTTCCAGGGTGTGCGTCCTCAGGCTGGAACCGAGGTGGGGGCATCTGCCCGCGGGGGCGGCGGGATCCTCGTGTACGGGGTGCGGCTGTGGATTGGGGGTTCGGATCGTCGGTGGGGGTCCGTAGGATGGCTGGCGTGAATTCCCCGGAGACGCTCGAGACGGCCGACGCTTCGTCGCGCACTGTGGAAACCGGTGCGGCGCAACAGATTCTGCAGCGTGTATTCGGGTACGACAGTTTCCGGGGATTACAGCGCGAGATCGTCGATCAGGTCGTCTCGGGGGGCGATGCGCTCGTTCTGATGCCTACCGGCGGCGGCAAGTCGCTGTGCTATCAGATTCCGGCGCTGGTGCGGCCGGGGGTGGGCGTGGTCA
Source organism: Nocardia sp. NRRL WC-3656 (assembly GCF_000720265.1). Lineage (NCBI taxonomy): Bacteria > Bacillati > Actinomycetota > Actinomycetes > Mycobacteriales > Nocardiaceae > Nocardia > Nocardia sp. NRRL WC-3656. The sequence goes on from NZ_JOJF01000010.1 coordinate 54,899, forward strand.
TCTCGCCGCTGATCGCGCTGATGCAGGATCAGGTCGACGCGCTGACCGCGCTCGGGGTGCGGGCCGGATTTCTCAACTCCACCCAATACCCGGACGAGCGGCGCACGGTCGAGGCGCAGTTCGTCGCCGGGGAACTGGATGTGTTGTATCTGGCGCCGGAGCGGTTGAAGCTCGAATCGACCGCGGAATTGCTCGATCGCGGCAAGGTATCCGTGTTCGCCATCGACGAGGCGCACTGTGTCTCACAGTGGGGCCACGACTTCCGGCCCGACTATCTGGCGTTGTCGGTACTGCACGAACGCTGGCCCGACGTGCCGCGGATCGCCTTGACCGCCACCGCCACCGAGGCCACACGCCGCGAGATCGCCGAGCGGCTCGACCTCACCGGGGCGAAGCATTTCGTCGCGGGTTTCGACCGGCCCAATATCCAGTACCGGATCGAACCGAAGAATCGCGCCGATCAGCAATTGCTGTCCTTCATCCGCACCGAACATCCGGGGGAGGCGGGCATCGTCTACTGCCTGTCTCGCAATTCGGTCGAGCGGACCGCGGAATTCCTGTGCCGCAACGGAATCGAGGCGGTGCCCTATCACGCCGGTCTGGACGCGCGCACCCGCGCCACCAACCAGGCCAGGTTCCTGCGCGAAGACGGACTGATCGTCGTCGCGACCATCGCCTTCGGGATGGGCATCGACAAACCCGATGTGCGGTTCGTGGCACATCTGGATCTGCCCAAGTCGGTGGAGGGCTACTACCAGGAGACCGGTCGCGCCGGCCGCGACGGCCTGCCGTCCACCGCCTGGATGGTCTACGGACTCAATGATGTTGTGCAGCAACGCAAGATGATCGACTCCTCCGAAGGCGACGCGGCACACCGGCGCCAGTTGCAGCTCCACCTGGATGCGATGCTCGCGCTGTGCGAGACCGTGCAGTGCCGCCGCACCCAGCTGCTCAACTACTTCGGCCAATCCGGTGACACCTGCGGTAACTGCGACACCTGCCTGAATCCGCCGGAATCCTGGGACGGCACGGTCGCCGCGCAGAAGGTGCTCTCGGCGGTGCTGCGGCTCAAACGCGAACGCGGGCAGAGCTTCGGCGCCGGACATATCGTCGACATCCTGCTCGGGAAGTCGAATCCGAAAGTGTTGCAGCACAAGCACAACGAGTTGAAGGTGTTCGGCGTCGGCGCCGATCTGCGCGATACCGAATGGCGCGGCGTGATCCGCCAGCTGCTCGCCCAGGGCCTGCTCGCGGTGCACGGCGAATACGGCGTGCTGACCCTCACCGAAGCCAGCGACGAGGTGCTGTTCGAGAACCGCACGGTCCTCATGCGCCGCGAGCCGGAACGCGTGAAGCCACCGCGCGCGGCCAAGGCGAAGGCGGCGTCCCGCCTCGCCGCGGCCGAGCTGGCGCCCGCGGCGGCAGACCTGTTCGAACAGCTTCGTGCCTGGCGTGCCTCGGTCGCCAAGGAGCAGGGCGTTCCCGCCTACGTCGTCTTCCACGACGCCACCCTGCGTGATATCGCCGGCCGTGCCCCCGCGACCCTCGCCGAACTCGGCGGCATCAGCGGAATCGGTGAGAACAAACTCGCGAAGTACGGCGAGGGTGTCCTCGAAGTGGTCGCGGTATTCGATGCGGGTAGCTCGGGCGGGGCGGCGGAGGCGCCGGCCTCACGTCCCAGGCGGGGCGAGCGACCGGCCGGCCGGCGCGGCTCCTCCCGCGCAGCCGCATCGGGTGCCCGCTCGCGCCCGGAACCGCCTCGCGGCCCGGTCACACGCTCGAGGTTCGAGGCCGCGGAACCGGCAGCCCCGAACGATTCGGTGCACTGGGGCATCCCCGACGCCGATTTCGAGCCCCCGCCGGACGACTTCTACTGAACCGCTCGGTGCGCCGGCCTGCCCGCTCACCAGCACGGACGGTGGTTGCGGTCGCCGTGCGCGCCGGTGTCGACCGCCACGCCGCCTCGGGGGTGACGCCCGTTCCACGTTTATCCCTCCGCCCGGCGCGGGTAACCGTCTCGCCGTGACACATGGGCAGGACGGAGTGATCGAGACCAACGGGTCGCCGAAGCATCACGACCCGGCTTCAGACGCCGATTGGGCCGTCTCGGCCACGCCGGACCCTTCCCGGCTCGGGGTGCGGCCCCTGGGCCGGATCGGCATGACCCGGCAGTTGCGACGAGCCCGCACCGGCATGCGGCCCTCGACGCTGGCTCTGATCACTGTCTGGATTGCCGTCTTGGCGCTGTATCTGGCGGTGCGACCGGGCGGATAGCGGTAGCGTGCCGCTATGTCCCACGACCATCACGACGACCGCTCCGATCAGTCGTCGGATTCGGGCCCCGGCGGCGATCCGCCGGATGCCGCGAAACCCGGACCTCGCCGCACCCGAGCGGATTCGGTCGAGGCCGGGTGGCTGCGCCCGCACGCGAACCCGCTCGGTCGCCCGCGGCTGACGACCGTGGTGCTGCTACTCGCGTGGATCGCCTTGCTGATTCTGTATCTGCAGGTCCGCCCCGGCGGCTGACCGCGCGTCAGCGGTCGGCGCTCACCCGCTCCCACATCATCGCGTTCTGCCAGCCGTAGCGCTGAAAGGCCCAGTCCTGCACGGTCTTTGCGACGAGTTCGAAGGCGGGGGAGTGCGGAGTTCCCCAGCGCGCGGTGTCGCGCACGCTGGCGCGGAACTGCATGCCCGGCCCGCCCCCGCCGTATTCGACGATATAGCCGCGACCGTCGTCGGGATCGATGCGCCGATCCATCTCGACACGCAGATAATGTTGGGCCGCAGGCGAACCCGGGCGTTCGACGACGAGTTGGGGTTCTCGGTAATCCAACTCGGCCAGGAGATCGTGTAGTTGCGCATCGGTCGGGTCGTCGAGTACACGATCCGAGGCGGTGCTCACTCTGAATCTGGGTACCGTTGTCACGCAACCATTTTGCGCGCTCGCTCGGTGATGGGCACACAGAATCGGTTCCCGGCGGTGGGGATGTCCGCATTCGTCCGCTGCCGCCGCCTGCCGGTGCGGTGGTTTCTCCCGCGACACCGGCGCCCGTGCGGCGCGGGCGGGTTGCCGGAGACCGGCCGACCGTGAGCCGGATCACGGCATGTTCCGCGCCGGAATTTCGTTTTCTTTCTGTTCGGCGGCCGTGTAAACCGGACAGGTCCGTACGCTCAGCGGGCGTCGAGGCACAATGACAGCGTGGAGCGCCGCCGAGCTGCGCGGAGTCGAGGGAAAGGTGTTCATGAAGGAGAAGGGGCGCAAGGTCATCGCCACCAACCGCAAGGCGCGGCACAACTACACGATCCTCGACACCTACGAGGCGGGGATCGCGCTGGTCGGTACCGAGGTGAAAAGCCTGCGGGAAGGTAAGGCGTCGCTGGCGGACGCCTACGCCACCATCGACGACGGGGAGGTGTGGCTGCGTGGCCTGCACATTCCCGAATACGGGCACGGCACCTGGACCAACCACGCCCCGCGCCGCACTCGGAAACTGCTGCTGCACCGTCGCGAGATCGACAAGCTCACCGGCAAGACCAAGGAGAGCTCACAAACCCTCGTCCCGCTGTCGATGTATTTCGCCGACGGCAAGGTGAAGGTCGAACTGGCGCTGGCCAAGGGTAAGCAGGACTACGACAAGCGCCACGACCTGGCCCGCCGGACCGCGGAGCGAGAGGTGACGCGCGAACTCGGCCGGCGCGTGAAAGGCATGCACTGACCGGCGGGAATGTATGACGGCGAAGTGATGTTAATATGAACAGCCCGGCCCACCAGCCGGGTGTTCAACTGAGTGGACTACGGGGCTGATCGGTTTCGACTGCGTACGTCGATTCAGGGGAAGCGTGTCGGTGCAGGCAGGAGACCACCGTAAGCGTCGCTGTAACCCAATAAGCGCCGATTCTCATCAGCGCGACTACGCTCTCGCTGCCTAAGCAGTAGAGCGTGTCTGTCAGTCCGGGTTTGCTCTCGGCCCGGGTACTGGCATCAGCTAGAGAGCTCTACCGTGCGGCTCGGTCGCGGAGTCGTACGGGACATCGAACAGCGACTGGGATCGTCATCTCGGCTTGTTCGCGTGACCGAGAGATCCGAGTAGAGGCTCAGCGAACTGCACACGGAGAAGCCCTGAAGAAGCGGCGGAGGACCCGGGTTCAATTCCCGGCAGCTCCACCCACAGGCCCCTCACCTGAGCCCCAGGTGAGGGGCCTTTTTCATGCCGCACTCGGGGGAGAATCTGGCTCCGTGCCCACATTTTGCCCACACTCCGCAGCGGCCGCCCGGAGTCCCGCTCCCATCCGATCCGCGACCCCGTCCAAATCGTCCTCGAACAAATGCCCGTAGTTGTCCAATGTCATCACTGCGGACTTGTGCCCTAGCTGCCGCTGAACCGTCTTCACATGCGCCCCGCTGGCGATCATCAACGACGCCGCGGTGTGGCGCAATTGGTGCGCGGTCACGCGCGGGAAAGTCGCCGGGCCGGTCGGGTTGCCGTCCTCATCGCACGGAATCGACGCCTTGATACAGCGCCGCACGGCGAAGCTGAACCAATGTGATGTCGTAGGCGGTCGCAATGGTTCGCCATCCGGCCGCGACCACACCAGGCCGTCTCGATCCCGCTGCGCCTCGACGACCGGGCGCAGCAGTTCGGCGACTTCCGCCGGAACTGCAATCGTGCGAATCTCCCACGTCTTCGGCGTGCCGATGACACTGCGGGAGTTCACCTTGGACGCCGAGCGGGCAATCCGGATGCGCCGCCGGTCCAGGTCGATGTCCCTAGGGCGTAGCGCTGCCATCTCGCCCCAGCGACACCCGCTGTAGGCGAGGAACATCACGATCTCCGGGTGCTGGCGGGACGCGGCCGCCAGCTGGGCAACCTGAGTGTGTGACAGGTAGTTGTGGTCGATGCCGATCCGCTTCGGGAGCTTCACGCCGCGGGCCGGATTCGCCGGGATGCGTTTCTGGGCGACGGCATCGTCCATGATCGACGCGAACACGGAATGAATGTCACCAACTGTCGATGCCGCGCGGCCGATGCCGGCAACCCAGTCGCGGACTTCGGTGCTGTCGATCGAATTGACGGCGCGGGCGCCCCATTGCGGTTCGATATGTACCCGCCAGATGGACTCGACGCGCGTCGCCCACGATTCCTTGTCGAACACCTGCCCCGCGAGCCACGCCGTACCCAGCTCGCCGACGCTCAACTTCCCGAGAGACGGCGCGACGTAGCTGCCGGTCAGCTTGTCGACTTCGACCGTGTTCGCGAACTGCTCGGCATCCCGCTTGCGCCGAAACCCACGCTTGTCGGTCTGCTTACCGTCCGGCTTGCGGTAGCGGACCCGGTAGCGCGTCTGCCCGTTGCTGAGGGTGTACGGCTCAATTGTCGCCACTGCGCGCTCTCCGTTCGACCTCATCGGCAAGCAGGCCGACATAGGCGGAGACCTGCTCGAGGCTTTCGCGCATGGTTTGCGCCAACAGCTCCGGCTCGATCCCGTCCTCTTCCAGAATCGCGCCTGTCACATAGCCGGTCAGCGAGCTGAGTGCAGCGCGAGCAGGGTGCCGGAACGTCTGCTGCTCGCGTTCCCAGCTCCGTCGTTTCCAGGTGGGCGCGGCCTCCAGCTGCTCCCTACGCGTCTGGTCGTAATCCGATCCGGGCTCGATGAACAGTGGCTGCTCGTCAGCGAGCCAGCTGCGCAAAACATAGGGCGTCACCGGTTCGGACTTCTGCGAGATGGCAATCCGATCACGCTCCGGCGCGTCCAGGAAATCGGCCGGACTGGCGTTGAGAACTGCTGCGAACGCAAGCAGGTTCTCAAGGCTCACGCCCCGTTTTCCCTTCTCCACGTTCGTAATTCCCGATGGCAGCATCGGCGCCCCGATGTCGGACAGGCGCTCCGATAACTGCCGAACGGTCAGGCGCCGAAGGTCGCGGATACGCGCCAGATTCATCGACACCAGCTCGGCTATGGACCACACGCGGGTTGTTTGCATAACACGAACGGTAGTTGCTGATTGACAACCAAGCAAGGACGAGTAAGGATGTTCGTGTATCGCGAACGAATGTTCGGATATGAGAAACAACGAGAACATAAGGAGTTCCGATGGAACTGAGCGCGGACTACTGGCTCACTCGCGAGGAGGTTGCCGAGCGGCTGAAGCTGCCCGTGAGCACTCTCGCGCAGTGGGCCTATCACGGCCGCGGACCGCGGTTCGCGCGCATGGGCAAGCACGCCCGCTATCAGCTGGCTGACCTCATCGCATGGGAGCAGACGCAGTTCGCCGGCGGATCGGATGCCGCGTGATGCCAGTCCCCGAGGAAGCAGACGGCCCGGGAGCGGCTGCCACCGCTCACCGGGCCAAAGAAACCGACACCACTTCGCCAGAAGGAGCCTCGATGGCTACCAATGTATCAACCAGCCAGGTCACCGACTACCCCGTGGATAGCCGTATCAAGTTCTGCCGGGTGAGCCCCACGGGCCCGCGAGTCGGCTCCGCGGGCGTTATCCGGCACCTGCCTGACATCCAGGCAATCGAAGTCGAGACCGAACGCGACGGCGAAATCCTGCTGCTCCACATCGACGAGGTAGTGAAGGCGCTCGGCTCGCACGAATTCGCGGGCGATCCTCGCTGTATCGACGTCGTCATCGGGCGCCGTATGTCCGCCGCGATGGTCGCTGCCGGAGTGCATCACGGCCACCTCGCGGCCGCGCTCGGACTCGAACGTGACCACTTGGTGAACCTGCTCCAGGGTCGCGCCTGCTGGTCGCTGTCCATCGCGGCTGTCGGTGCCATCGTCCTCGGGGCCGACCCGGTCGACTTCATGCGCGCCGCGTTCGAGGAGACCCGATGACGATCAGTACCGAGTTGCACCGCCGGGCCGCTGCGGCCCGGCGCCTGCCCGGCGGCGACCCGTGGCCTGCATCCACCTCGGGAGAGCTGGACATCAGTACCCACCAGCTCGAGGCGTGGTCGGCCGCCGCGAATCACATTGCTGCGGACGGGCTGTGCCCGGTCCTGCCGCGCGAAATCGTCCAACTCCTCTGGCAGCGCGGCGGCGCCGATCGCGAGCTCGCGGAGCAAATCAACGAGAGAGGAGCCGCCGCATGAGTGATCCCACGTACGTCGTCGTAGGCGACGATGGAGCCCCGCGAGGAATCGTCGACGTCGACAAGATCCAGGCCAACGCCACGCTGCTGATGTACGAATTGTCCGCTGCGGCAGGTGATGACGCCGAGGTCGACCGCATCTGTGCCGAGTGGGCGGCTCGGCTGGACCCGGACGCGATGGGCTACACGTCCGCCGCAGCGCTGAGTCTGCTCACCCGCAACGTGCTGGCGCCACTGATCGACGTGCTCGAGGTCGCCACCCCGGGAGTCGAGTACAGGGCGAAGTTGGCCGAGTGCCGCGAGTACACCGCGCGTCTGATCGGCGACGGCGGTGGTCGATGAGAATTCAGCGAATCACCCGAGGCGCGGCCATTACGGCCGCGCCTTCGGGCGCGGGCGGATGGGACGAACCCACCGCCGCCTGCCGCCGCCACCGTGAACACGATCCACTCTGCCCAGACTGCCTAGATGCCGCAGCTGAGCAGTGGGTGCGAATCAGCGACGGCATCCGGGAAACCGGCGGAACCGGAGTAACCGGAGACGTCGCTACTCCGGTTACTCCGGACTCTCCGGTTTCTCCGGAGGGTATTGGAGACCGAGACCTTGTAGACCGAGACCTTGTAGACCTCGACCAGAACCTCAACGGTGACCAGAACCTCAACGGTGACACCAATAAGGTGCGAACGGTCGAGCCGGGTGCAGTCGACGACGACCCCAGCGCCGCATTCTGGGAGCGCCGCCCGATGCTCACGCACATCCGCGACGCCGCGCGCCTCTTCGGTGCATCTCCGTGGGCAACCCTCGTATGTGTCCTTTGCCGCGCCGCAGCGAGCGTGGAGCCGAACGTGAAGTTGCCCGGCATCGTCGCCGGACCCGCCTCGCTGAACCTGTTCGCCGCGTGCGCGGGCGAGTCCGGACTCGGTAAAGGGTCCGCCGACCGGGTCGCGCGCCGAGCTGTCCGGTTCGTCGACAGCGCTGGCCATGACATCCCGATCAAGATGCAGAACCCCGGAACGGGCGAAGGACTCGCCAAGGTGTTCACCCTCGACGACGAGAACACCGGCGAGCGGACTACCAGGGCGCTGATGTCCATCAACGAAATCCGGACCTTGGAATCTTTGATGGGGCGTCAGGGCGCCACACTCGACAGCCAGTTGTTGCAGGCATTCAGCGGCGAATCGTTGGGGTTCCACAACGCGAGCAAGTCCACCACCACCGCGGTGGCCGAGCATTCGTACCGGCTGTGTGTGATCGTCGGCGTGCAGCCCGAGAATGCCGGGGCGCTGCTGTCCGCGGAGAAAGATGGACTGCCGCAACGGTTCCTCTGGGGATCGACCAAAGACCCCTACGCACCGCCACCCGTTCCGGTCTCCGACGATGGCACCGGTGCCGCACAACTGCCGGTCATCACACCGCGCCCGGTGAAGATCACCGGCTACAAGGCCGAGGACGTCATCTTGAACGTGCCCGCCGCGGTAGTGAACAAGATCCGGCTTGATCGCCACCTTCGCATCACGGGCGCGGAGAACGCCCCGCTGGACTCGCACCGGAATCTGATGCAGCTGAAGGTGGCCGCTGCGCTGATGATCCTCGACGGCCGATGCAACAGTGGTGTCCCGCTGATCACGCTCGAGGACTGGAGGATAGCTGGCTCGATCCTCGACATGTCGGATCGGGTGCGCGACCGGATGGCCCGAATCTTGGCCGAGAGCGTCCGATCAGCAAACCGTGCGCGTGCGCTGGCTGCCGCCGACCGCGAGGAAGTCATAGCCGACCGGAAGATGGGCCGCGCCCGTGACGCCATTGTCCGATGGCTCGAGCGCGCTGGAGAGCACTCCAACCGGGAGCTTGCCCGCAGGCTGAAAACCGACATCCGTGATTGGCTCGACCCGGCCCTCGCCGAACTCGAGGATGAGGGGGTGGTCATCACCGCGACCGCAAAACAGGGCGGCCGACGACATCGGCTCGCGGACCCGCAGGGGGACGGGGGTACAAATGGTACCCCCGTGTGAGAAACAGCCTCTGACCTGCGGAAACACGGGGGTACCAGAAGGTACGACAGGGGTACCGAAAAAGTACGACAGGGGTACCGGTCGTACCCCCCTCGAAAACATGCTCTCACCTGCGGTTACTTCCCGAATCGGACACGGGGGTACCGAATGTACCCCCGTACCCCCTCCCACATCGAAATGAGGAACATATGACCCCCCTCGACTTCTCCGTCAACTCGAAGCACTGCCGCGATTTGAAGCCGGGCGAGTACTACTACCGCATCGAACTCGCGATCACCCGCGAACATCTCGGCAAGCCGTTCCGCGACTGCACCCGAACCGTTGACGGTTGCCTCCGATGCGAGACCGACGGCGCCACCACTCTCACCCTCCCGGCTGGCGCGTGGCTCTCGGTCTACATGTGTGAGGCGATACTCGCCTATGACCCGTGGTCGATCCTGCATCTCGACGCGCCGCCGAAGAATGCCAAGCGACAGCAATCGAACGGCAAATCGAAAGCCGGAATGTCCCTCACCCCGGACAGCGCCGCGTAACCCTCAGCCCCGGCCAACTGCCCGGCCGCCTCATTGCCCGAGGACCGCCTGTGAACCTCGACGACGAATTATCAGCAGTCGCCCGAGCGTTGGCAGACCACGCCATCCGCGACCGCCAACGCACCGGCACACCCGTGCCCTACATGCTCCGCCGATTGCACGACCACCTCACCCTCACCGCCCAGATAGCCCCGGAACCAGAATCCGATGACTCACCGATCGGAGTGCAGGAAGCCGCGCGCATCATCGGCGTCTCCGAACGACGGGTACGCCGGATCGCCGCAGACCTCGAGGGATACCGCATCGGGCACGCATGGCTGTTCCCCCGCGGCGCTGTCGAACAGTACGCGCAAGCCCGCACAGCACACCGGGAATGAGAGGAGCCGGGACGGATACCGTCCCGGCTCAACCCATTGCCCGATCCGCAGACCCGCGAACCCCTGGACGGCTCAGCAATCCGTCCACTCGCATTCTCACCACCACGCGGCCCGCGAGGTACCGGGAACGGAACCGAAACATGTTGCGCCCCAGGAAAATCGGTACTGCCCGACACAGCAGACCGAATGGAGCGTACCCGTGAACCAGTCCACCCCGATCCGTTCCGGCGACCGAGGCCGCCTCGAAGCCGAACGCCGATTCACCACCCCCGAAACCCGGGACATACCGGCACCCCCGAACGCCGATCCCGGATACCTTCGCATCAAACGCCTCACCGCAACCAACCGGTACTACGCCGAAGCCATCGCCACCCTGCCCCGCTACACCGAACTGAGCGCCGTAGCGGCCGAGGCAGATCAGCGAATCACCGAACTCGCCACCCCGGCCACCGAACTCCCCTCGCCGCTCGCGGCCGGACGCATCGACGATGAATGGCTCGACGCCACCGTCAACGCCCAACTGGCTGCCACCGACATCGACCGCCGCCGCCGCATCCTCATCGACCTGCGCGACCAAGCACACCGGCAGATCACCGTCAGCGTCCGGCTCCGCGCCGACCAGATGCTCGCAGTCCTCAACGACCGGCTGACCGGACTCATCGACACCGGCCGCGACATCTGCGCCGACCTTCGCGGCGCCCGCACCGCAGCCGACGCCATCACCAACGGGCCCGCAGCCGTCGAAGCATGGACCAACCGCGCCAACGGGCTCGACGACTACCGCCTACTGCGCGCCGCGCAGGACGCCGTCATGGCCGAACACCGCACCAGCACCGCCTACATCGCCGCCCGATCGTCCGACAACGACGACCCCCGCGCCTCGGATCTGCTGATCGCCAACCTCGACGACATCGCCCCCGGCTGGCGCCAACCCGGCCACGACTACAGCGGCAAATCCCTGTGGTCCGCGCCGTGGCCCGACGACGACCTTGAGTTTTTCGTGTGGCTGTGCACCAGCGACGCACAACCGTGGGTGCCCACCTTCACCGACCTCGAACGACTGCGCGCCAGCCGCAAACCCGCACCCATCGAAACCGCGCCCTCACCGTTCCCCAACCACGGACACGTGCGCGTCATCAACAAGCCGATCCGGTAACCGAGGAAGGCCGGCCAATGCCCTGCGCCGCACGCACCCCGCCCAGCCCCCCAACCAGCGGAAATGCGGATCACCGCAGGTCAGAGGGGGTAGGGGACCCCTCCCGCCCCTCCCGCCCCTGCATCGTTGAGCTCTGCAAATTTCCATGCCCGCACGCATTCGACCGAATTCGCCTACCGGGTGCCTCAGGAGGAAACCGTGAAACACACCCCGGAAACCCGAAAATTGCTGCGTTCCTTGGACGCTGAGTTGGCCGCGAAATCGCGTGAGCTCGGTGTGCCGGTGCAGTGGACGGAGCGTGAGCGGGTGGTTTTGGAGCTGATCGGGTCGAATTCCGATCGTAAGTGCGATCTTTCAGCCCGGTACGCGGATGCCGGGGACACGAAGACTCGGCTCAGGTTGTCGGCCGAGCTCCGATTGCTCGAGGCCGCCCTTGCCCGGTTGCTGAAGCAACTCGATACCGAGCCCGCGCAGTCGTCGCCGCGGTCGGTGAAGGCGCGGCACGCGGCGAATGTGAGATGGTCGCGCAATGCCTAGGTTCGGTTCTCGCGGTCTGGTGGCGTCGGGGCTGTATCAGTGGATCGGTTCGCAGCTGGAGGAGCGTGCGGCGCGTCCGCATCCGTATGACGCGATCGACGGCGGTACTCGGCCGGTGCCGGTGCCGGAGGCGTTGCGGTGCTTCCGGTCCGGGCGGTCGGTGATGGTTCCGGCGTGGTGGCTGGATGGTCACAGCGCCAGGGGTGCGGGGTTTGTGGGGGTTGTTCCTGCGGCGCGGGAGTTCCGGCGCCCGGTGTATGTGGTGGGCCCGGATGACGTTGTGCGTCCGGCGGATTCGGAGGTGTGACGATGGCGCGTAACTTCTCGGCCGGTACGGCCAGCGTCGACATTACGGTGAATTTTGATGGCTTCGTCAAGAAGCTGCGCGCCGAACTCGAGCGGGTCGACGCCTCGATTGGTGTCGACGTCTTCGCGGATACGACCCGGGCCCGTGAGGACATCGCGGAACTGCGGCAGCTCGCCGAAGACGACAGCATCAATATCGAGGTCGATGTCGATACGACGCGCGCGGCGGCCGACCTCGAGGATTTCCGCCAGTTCCACGGCGAAGACATCACGATCGGTATCGACGTCGATACAGCGGCTGCAACGACCGAGTCTGAGGCCTTCCGGCGAAAGGCCGGCCAGGACGTCAAGGTGAAGATCGACGCCGATAAGACGTCGCTGTCGTCGGTGCTGTCTCAGCTGCCTTCGGCTGGTCTGCTGAATGCGGGCGCGATCGGTGTCGGGAATCTCCCCGCCGCGGCCACCGCGCTGGCGGGTGTCGCGTCCTCGGTTCAGCAGGTGTCGCAGTCGGCGTTGTTGTTGCCTGGGATCTTCGCTGGTGCGGGGGCGGGGATTTCGACGCTGGTTGTCGGTATGCAGGGGTTCAAGGACGCGCTCGGTGACAGCCCGGAGAAGGCGGCTGCCGCGTATGGGGATATGGCTGTGTCGGGGCGTGAGGTTGTCGACGTCACCAGGTCGTTTTCCGGCGAGTTGAAGAGTGTCCGCCAGGATGTGCAGGGCACCTTGTTCGATGGTGTGGCGGCCCCGCTGCGGGAGGCGATCACCAACGATATTCCCGCTGTCCGGACCGGTATGGAGGGTGTCGCCGGGTCGTTCAATACGGGGATAAAGGCCGCGCTCGCGGAGTTGGGGAATCAGCAGTCGCAGGGTGCGCTGTCGACGCTGTTCGGCAACACGGCTGCCGCGGCGGGGAATCTGAACGGCGCTATTTCGCCGGTGATCGACTCGCTGCGGATTCTCGGTACCACGGGCTCGGCGTTCCTGCCCGAACTCGCCCAGGACGTCACCGATCTCGCGACCCGGTTCGATGGGTTCATCGGCCGTTCGCAGCAGTCGGGGGATCTGGCGAAGTGGATGCGGGAAGGCATCGACGCGGCGAAAACCCTGGGCTCTACCGTGGAGAATCTCGGTTCGTCGCTGGCGTCGGTGCTGCGCGCGGCCAAGGGCGACGGGGACGGTCTGCTCACCACGGTCGACCATCTCACCGAGCGTATGTCTACGTGGCTGAAATCCACCGAAGGCCAGGACGAGCTCACCGCGTTCTTCCAGCATGGCCGCGATCAGCTGGACCAGTGGAAGCCGGTCCTCGAGGAATTGCCCGGCCTGCTGCATTCTGTGTATGACGGGGTCTCACAGTGGTCGTCGATCACGATGCCGTTCCTTCGCACCGCGGCGACCCTGCTCGGTGAGCACCCGCGGCTGGTGGGCGACGTCGTGACCGCTTATCTGGCGTTCAAGACGGTCTCTCCGGTGGTCGATGGGCTGAAGTTGGCGTTGCGGGGTGCGAATAGCGCGGTCGGTGATTTCCGGCGGGGCGCGGCCGATGCCGCGGAGAGCGGCGCTGGCAGGCTCGGATCAAAGATGGGTGGTGTGTCCACCCTCATCGGGTCGGCGCTGGGTGGGCCGTGGGGGTTGGCGATCGGCGCGGCCACGATCGGACTGGGGGCGCTGGCGACCGCGCATGAGAAGGCGCGGGAGAAGGCGGATGCTCAGAAGACTGCCCTCGAGGAGTTGGGGCGCACGCTCGACGAGACGACCGGCAAGGCGACCGAGCAGACTGTCAAGAAGGCGACACAGGACCTCGAGAGACAGGGCGACCTCGAGCGCGCGCAGGGTTTGGGTTTCAACACGCAGATCGTGGCCCGGGCTGCGGCGGGTGTCGATGCATCGTCGCAGGATTATGTGCGCCAGCGCGCTACCTCGATCATCCGCGACCAGCTGCGTCAGGAGGGCTTCAACCCTGGCATCTACTCGGCGCAGAAGGGCACCGGACTATCGGAGGACCAGATCATTTCGGCGCTGGCCGGTGATCCGGAGGCTGTCAAGGCGTACGCCCGCGCTCGCGGTGGGGACGCACGGATCCCGGACTTGTCGCAGTTGAAGAAGGAACTTCCGGTGGTGGCGGAGTCCGCGGCGACGTTGGGCGGCAATGTGGCTGTGATGGCCGACAAGCTCGGCAGCTCGGCCGAGGGCATCGAACGCCAGAACCAGGCACTCGGCAAAACACACGAGGTCACTACTCAGGGCGCGAAAGATTTTGAAGCCCTGGGTATTTCGATGGACAAGGTCACCGTGCAGGACGGTAAGACCGTGGTCATCGACACCCCGACCGACGAGCAGCGGCGGAAGGTGGAAGATCTCGGCCGCATCGTGGAGACGTTGCCGGACAAGTCGATCCGAGTCGAATTGAACGACGACAAGGCCAAGACCGACCTTGCCGAGATCATGAAGCCGGAGACCAAGCAGGTCACGGTAGAGATGTTCAACCGGGTTCAGCAGGGCATCGACAGCCCGGAGGCGCGTAAGAATGCCCCGGCCTACTCGCCCGAGTCCGGTTACGTGCATTACGCCCTGGGTGGTGCGTTGTCCGGCGGTATCCCTGGCAAGGACTCGATTCCGATTCTCGGTATGCCGGGTGAGCACATGCTCACCACCGGCGACGTTCAGGCTCTCGGGGGGCAGGCGGGGGTGTACCGGTTCCGGGCCGCATTGAAGGCCGGTCTGGTTCGTGGCATGGCCTCCGGTGGCGCTGTCGACGATCAGCGGCCGACGAAACTGCTGCCGCAGACCGATCTGCCCGGCTACAAGTCGCAGCATCAGATCCAGGTAGAGAACGCGCAGGACGCGGTTGATCAGGCCAACACCAAACGTAACCGGGTGTATGCGGATCCGAATGCGACCGACAACGACAAGCGGCGCGCCGACAACGACTACCTCACCAGTCAGCGCCAGTTGCGGGCGGCGCAGACGGCTGGCGAGACCCCGTTGCCTGAGCAATACGCGCCGTCCGGCATCCTCCAGGCGGCAGGCGGCCTGCTTGTCGCTGGGGCGTTGGGCAGCCTGGGGCTCGGCGGACTGTCGCGCTACACCAAGGATTTCGGTGCGGTGGTCGACTTCTACGGCAAGAAGGACAAAGGCGACGACACCACCACCGGGTACACGCCGAAGAACCTGCCGGTCCAGGACCAGACCGCCGCAGCGTCCTCGAGCAGTGGGGGCGCTGCATACTCCGGCGGTGGTGTGGAGCAGTGGCGGCCCACGTTTTCCTCGGTGCTGTCCGCGCTCGGGATGCCCTCGAGCTGGATTGGTCTCGGCATGGCGCAGATGCAAACCGAATCCGGCGGTAACCCGAAGGCAATCAACCTCTCCGATTCGAACGCCGCGAAGGGTACCCCGTCGAAGGGGCTGATGCAGGTGATCGACCCGACGTTCGCCTCGTACCGGTCCGGGCTCTATCCGAACGACATTTGGGAGCCGAACGCGAATATTGCTGCGGCACTGCGCTATACGGTCGCTCGCTACGGATCGCCCGAGGGTGTGTGGGGGCAAGGTCACGGGTACGCGGACGGGGGGTGGATCACCGGTATCGGTGGACCCCGCTCGGACAGCAACCGCATCCGGGCGTCGGTGGGTGAGTTCATGGTCAACGCCAGTGCCGCTGCTGCCCACGGTCCGCTGCTGGAGGCGATCAACGCTGGCATCATCCCCGCACCGTCCCCGCTGCCGCAGGGCATGACCCCTCACGGTGGGGACGCGCAGACGATCAACAACCGTGATCACGGCGTCCACATCGGCAGCGTGAGCGTGATGGACATGGGCGAACTTGTCCGCGAACAGGATCGGTGGGCCGGTATCCAGGCTCAGGGAGCGCTCGCCGCGTACTGACCCCGGAGATTCGCGTGTCCGACTGGTCAAATTGACCAGTCGGACTCCGCCGCACCACCTTGCGGGATCCCACAAAATCGCAGGTCAGATACTCCGCAGTTCACTCGGGTTTCGGCTCGGCGGGCCACCGCGCGAACGACAGCCGCGGCGTGCAGGTCTCGACATCGGCCACACCCATCAGCGCGTGCAAGGTCATGATGCCCAAGTGATCCGGGCTCGGCGTGATCACCGCATCCGCGCACGCATTCCGCACCTGATCGACCAGCGGAACCCGGCTGCACTCCGGCGGCCACACCAGCGAGTAGCCCAGATGACGCGCCAACCGCCGCACCTGTGCCGCATCCCAATCCAGGGCAGCCGATTCCGGGTGCACCCAACCCAACGCGACCATTACGCCGTTCTTCACGGGCGGCCGTCCTGGTGTTCAGGGGCAGGTTTTTCGGTGATCGCCGCAGAACCGCGCAGCGGGACGAGTAGTAGTGCCACCGTGAGCACAAGCAGCGCCACGGCGAGCAATGCCAGGACCAACACGCCACACCTCCCGCTATCCGGTTGGAAGGTCGCCGGCGCCGAGGGTTTCGGGGCGCACCTCGACGCCGGGACCACCTTTGAGCCTGCTCGAGACCTCAGCGTGACGGAATGGCGTTACCGTTCACTAGTGTTCGCAGAATCAGAGCTGACGGGCCACCTCTTGCGCGAGCTGCGCGTTATCGCCGAAATCGGCCTACGCCAGATGGCCATCCGCACGCACTTCAGTCCCGCCTATCTGTCGCAGATAGAGAACGGGAAACGGCCCGTACCGCCGGGTGTCGCTGAGGCATATCGTCGAGTGCTCGGCGCCGACCCGGTCGTCGGCAAGTTCACCACCGCGGCCGCCGATCCAGCCTCAGCGGGAGTGAGCGACGTCGCCGACATCCTCGCCCGCACTCGGCGCCTCGAGGATCGGCTAGGCGCCGGCGCGGTGGCTCCCGTGGTGCGCGGACTCGACGGCATCGCCCGAACCCTGGATTTCGCCCTAGCGTCCGAGGTGGCCCGCTACCGCGGTTGGCTCGAGCACGCGGTGGGCCGCCGAGTCGTCGCCGACAAGGTCCTACAGGATGCCGCGACGATGGCGCAGGACGGCCAGCAGCGAGCGCACGCGCTGTCGTTCCGGTCGCTCACTGCGCGCCATGACGGGGACCTGAACAAGGCGCTCGCGCTCGCCGATGCGTCGCTCGCCGAGGATGGCGTACACCCCGCGATCCGGGCGTTCGACCGGTACTGGCGGGCCGAATTGCTGGCACGGCTCGGCGAACGGCGTACGGCCGCGAAAGAACTCGCTTCAGATCCGCCGGAGAGCGACGAACTACCAGCGGGCGGGTACTGGTACACCCCCGGATTCCTCGCTGTGCAGCGCGGATTGGTCCTCAGCTGCATGGGGCGCGAGGACGACGGGGTCGACGAAGCGGTGCGAGGGCTGTCGGAGATGCCCGACGCTCACCGCGGCACGGACTGGATCAACACGATGCTGGCGCAGGTTGCCCCGGGGCTCCGCGATGAAATTCCGTACTAACCGTGCCCACATTTTGCCCACAATTCGGCTCGAATCAGTGCGATACAACGAGAAACAACGACATAGAAAACCGCTGGTAGACGCGATTCTGAGCCGCTGACCGTGACTGCAATCCGGGTTCAATTCCCGGCAGCTCCACGACAGGCCCCTCACCTGAGCCCCAGGTGAGGGGCCTTTTTCATGCTCCGACCAACCGAAGATCGGGCCGTGTGGGCACATTTTGGGCACGCTTCTCGGCGGCCGTGCGTAGTCCCGTGCCCATCCTGACAGCCACGCCGTCGAGGTCGTCTTCGAACAGGTGCCCGTAATTGTCGAGCGTCATCGTGGCCGTCTTGTGGCCGAGCTGGCGCTGAATCGTCTTCACGGGCGCACCGCTGGCGATCATGAGCGACGCCGCGGTGTGGCGCAGCTTGTGAGCAGTCACGCGGGGAAAGGTGGCCGGCCCGATCGCCGCGCCGTCTTCATCGCGAGGGATACTCGCCGCGATGCACCGGTCCACAGCCTTCGTGAACCAATGCGTTGTTGTCGGCGGTCGGATCGGGCCGCCATCGCTGGGGCGCGTCCATAGCAGCCCGACCCGATCGGGTTGCGCTTCGACGACCGGGCGAAGCATCTCGGCGACCTCGAAGGGCACCGCAACGGTTCGGCGCTCCCACGTCTTCGGCGCTCCGATCACGGTCCGAGAATTCACCTTCGACGCCGACCGCACGATCTGGATCCGGCAGCGATCAAGGTCGACATCACGCGGACGTAGCGCGGCCATTTCGCCCCACCGGATCCCGGAGTAGGCCAGCAGCATCACAATCTCGGCACCGCGGCTGCACTCCATCGCGAGCGCGGCTACCTGATCATGAGTCAGGTACTCATGGTCTACCGGCTCCCGGCGCGGCAGCTGCAACCCCTTGGCCGGGTTCGCCGGTATCCGCCGCTCTTCCACGGCTTCGTCCAGGATCGAGGAGAACACTCCGTGGATGTCCGCCACGGTCGACGGCGCCCGGTCTATCTCCGCTATCCAGTCCTTGATCTCTGGCCGAGCGATTGATGCCAATTGCCTTGCGCCCCACTGTGGTTCGACATGAACGCGCCAGATCGACTCGACGCGCTCGGACCATGACGGCTTCGTGTGTACCTGCCGCGCAAGCCACTTGGCACCCATTTCGGTCACTGTCAACTTGCCGAGTGCCGGCGCGACGTATTCGCCGCTTAGCTTCTGCACCTCGACAGTGTTGGAGAACCGTTCGGCGTCGAGCTTGCGTCGAAAACCGCGCTTCTTGGTCTGGCTGCCGTTGGGCTTGCGATAGCGGACCATGTAGCGCCGGCCGGACTTCGTTTCGTAGCTCTCAATCGTCGCCATCGATGAATCCCATTTCACGAGCTTTCCTGAGCCACCGTGCGGCGGTGGGCTTCGGAAGGTTCAAGGTGGTCTGTACGTACTCGGACGCGGGGGTGCGAACCGCTCTCGCGAAGAGGAACAACGCGGCCGCATACTCGACATTTTCGGCAGTGGGTCCCTCGCGGCGAATCCGAGCCCTGTCCGCGTCGGACGGGCTGAAAAGCCAGTCTTCGTCATGTGCGAGGAAGCCGGTGAGCGCCGTGCCGGTCATCAGCAGCGAATCCGCAAGTACCTCGTTGACTGCAACGGCGCGGAGATCTGTGCCGGAGATTGCTACACCGTTCGACGCAACGTGAACCGCAATGGGCGATACGCGGACTCCGTCGAAGTCGAGATCGAACGACAACCGCCAGCCCGCATGAGGTTCGTCGTCGATCTGGATAGTGCCCGGCAACATCATCGATACATGCGGGGCGATCGCCTTCCATGTGGCCTCGCGTGCTGGCGTGTAGCGCTTCGGCATCGGCACCCTTCCTGTCTGTGATACCTGCTTGACGTACCGGTATCACTCACCTAGATTTGCGGTTATGGCAAGTGATACCCGCTTGACTCGAAAGTCTCACATGGATAGGGCGCGAATGGAAGGGCATACTGCGTCGCCACTGGCGACACCGGCCGAGGTCGCGAATTACCTGCACACCACAACTGCCTCATTGGCGCAGCAGCGCTACCGCGGTGCCGGCATCCCGTTCGTGAAGGACGGCCGTCGAGTGCTCTACCGATGGGCAGATGTCGAGGCGTATATCGAGGCGCACCTCAGCACGACGACCGCGCGGTCGGGTGTTGCGTGATGTGTCCGCGCCTCAGTCATGAAAGCGGCCCGGGAGCGGCGGCTACCGCTTCCCGGGCCAATCAGAACGCCAACCCTTGCGAGGAAGGAATTCCATTGACCAGCGTAAACCACTGCGGTGAACCGCACATTGACGGATTGATCTGCATCGAGTGCAGTGCCAACCTTGCCGCGCTGGGTGCTCGATCGGTGCCTGTCGGACTCGGCCCGGACGGGCAGACGTTTCGGTGTGCGCCGGGCTACGGCTGCGCGGACCGTGGCGCGGTGGCCGAGCGGGAGGCTGAGGCCGATATTGCCGCGGCCCGCCGCGTTCTCGAGGTCGAGGACGGTGCAACCGTCCGCTACTGCCGTCCGTCGATTTCCGGTGTTCCCGTATCCGGATCGGCAGTCGTCGACTGCCGCCGCATCCTCGATACGAAAGAGGTCATTTACGAGGCGGAAGATGAGGACACCGGCGAAGTGCTGATGTTGCGCGACGAGGACATCGTGAAGGTGCTCGGTCGAGACGAATATGCCTCTGCGCCAAGTGAAATCGACTTCCGAGTGAGTTCGCGTGTCGTTTCGGCGATGGCGTCCGGCGGTGTGACCGTCCGCGCGCTGGCCGAGCGAATCGGCATGGCGCCCGAGCGCGTCGCGGATCTACTGGACGGGCGCGCGTCGTGGCCGGTGACGGCGGTATTCAGCGCTTCCGAGACGATCGGCCTACGGGCATCCGAATTGGTCGATGGCGGCCGGAACGACGAGCCGGACACCGATGCCGACGAGGCGGCCGGTCATGCGGTGCGCTGTGCTCGGTGTGGGGAACCGGTGGCGTGGTCGCCGTACCCGGTGGTCGCGGCGGTCTATTGCGGCGCCCACGCGGGCAGCGGCACAGATCAGAGAGTGCGGCCGGTATTCGCGCACGACGAGCTCGCGGCCGTCGTCGAGCGGGCGGGGGAGGAATGACGAGCCCAACGGCGGCAGCCGATGTGCTGCTCGGTGCGGTTGCGCGTCACGTCGCCGCCCTGGCGTCGGCCGGTGTGCATTTGGTCGAGCCGGTCGGCGCTGTGGAGGTCGACGGCGGCGGGCGAGGAATCGCAATCGGCTCGGTCGTGGTGCTCGACGACGGCACGGTCTACGCCGTGCCGTGCGCCGATGCGACTGCCGAACAGATTTTCGCGGTGCTGCGTGACGCGGAGCTCGTGAAGCTCGACGGCGCGCACGGGCCGCGGTGGCGCCGCGTCGCCGAACTGGGCGCGGTCCGCTCGGTGTTCGAGCCGATTGGGGCTGCACCGTGACCGGAAAGTACGTCCGCCCGAGCATCGCGGACCGCGAACCGGGCTCGACGACCACAGCGATTGCAGTCCGCGGCGCCGATGCGCAGCTCGGCCGCATTCTGGCCCGCTCGGCGGCCCGGTGCCTGCCGGGCCCGTCCGATGTGCAGATCGAGGCCCAACGCCGACGAGAGCGCCGTCAGGCATCGGCCGAGCTCGACCGATTGCTCGCCGACGATTTCGCCGGCGGCGGCCGGTCGTACTTCACCGGCGAATACAACCCGCTCGCAGCGCGCGCGGTTCTGGCGAGTGCGGATCGGCGGGCCGAGTTCATCAGCGACGCAAGGCGTTACGCGCTGCGTGTGCTGCTGGCGATTGAGGCGGACACCGACGCGGCCGAGGTGTGGGCGCTGATCGTGTCCGGCGGTGCGGAGCTGAGGCGCCGCGCGGAGAGTGAGGGCTTGAGTGAGCAATGACATTCGCGGGACGCGCGGTGTAGCGCGGCTGAGGGAAGTCCACGCGGAGACCGAGGGGGCGGCCGTAGCGGTCGCCCCCTCGGGGGCGTTGCCCGCGCCGACTGCCCACTGTCGGGCGCACGCGGTATTCGATCCGGTGTGCTTTTCGTGCCGCGAGTTCTACCGTGAACAGCTCGCCGCGGCCAAGGGTGCGGACCACTCTCAGGACCACTCGGCACCGGTGGTCCTCGGTCCTGGTCCTCTAGAGGTCGAGGACCAGGACCCGCCCCGAAAACAACGCTCACCAGCGGGTAAGCGCTCCGACAGTGGTCCTGAGCTCGAATCGGTCCCGAACGGTCCGGCAGAGTGGTCCGGGATCGGTCCCGGGACCACTGACGACCAGCCACAACCGCGCCGGGTGCCGTTGGGCAGGCGGTTGCTCTCGCTGTCCGATCTAGCCGAACTGCCGGCCGCGGTGCCGCTGGTCGATGGCCTGCTGTACCGCAATACTCTGGCGCAACTTTCGGGCCCGCCCGGGGCGTACAAGTCGTTTATCGGCGTCGACATGTCGTGTGCGCTGGCCGTGGGCCAGAACTGGGAGACCCACCACGTGCCCGCGCGCGAGAAAGTCGTCTATGTCGCGGCCGAGGGAGCCTCCGGGCTACGTGCTCGGATCCTGGCATGGTGCGAGTTGACGCGTGTCGACCCCGGCGAACTCGAGGACTGGCTCTACGTGCTGCCGTGCCCGGTGCAGCTCGGGAACTTCGTCGACGTGACCGAGGCGGCCGATATCGCGGCGACGCTCGGCGCTGGGCTACTGGTGCTCGATACTCGGGCGCGCTGCACGCTCGGCCTCGAGGAGAACAGTGCTACCGAGCAAGGTCGGGCGATCGAGGGCGCCGACCGCATCCGAGAGGCCGCGGGCTGCACTGTGCTCACGATTCACCACACCGGCCGCGCCGGGACCGCACCGCGTGGTTCTACCGCCTGGGACGGCGCGGTCTGGTCTGACCTTCGCCTGAAATCAGATGAACCGCTCACCACGACAGTGCATGTCGAGAAACACAAGGACGCACCGAGCGGCATGGATTTCGACTATCGACTCGTCCCGCACACCGTGTCCGAGTCGCTCATGCCTGAGGTTCCGGAGATGGCACGCAAGACCTTGGTTGTCGTCCCGTTCGAGCGCGGGACGACGGTATCCGACGAGTCCGCGTCGGTCCGGAAATTGTGGGACATCGCCGGGACGTCATGCGGCACGGGCGGACTCACAACCGCACAACTGCGAGACCTCGCGGTCGACAACGGCGTGAGCCGCACGCGCGCGTACTCGGCAATAAACACACTGGTCAAGCGCGGCGTACTGCGCAACATCGGAACCGAGCACCGGCCGCGGTACGTGTGCGCTATCCAGCCATCTGAGCAAGGCGAATCATGATCACGTCCCGCCGTCCCGTGCGCGTCCCGCGTCCGTCCCGCCCTGTGCCGTTCGTCCCGTCCCGCCTCCCTCCCTTTAGGGAGGCGGGACGGCGGGACGGGACGCCGGATCGGGACTGCTGGAAACGTGGTCTGTGCAAGAACGGCGACGAGTGAAGGCCCGCCCGCCGACAGCGGCTATCGGTGTGGTCGTCGACGAGCGTCTCGACGGCGCGCGGTGCGCCGGAATGGCGCCGCGGTTCGACAGCGACCCATTGCCCGGCGAGACCGAGGCCGATCGGTCCGACCGGCTCGCCGCCGCGGCCCGGGTGTGCGCTGGCTGCGCTGTCCAGTCCGCGTGCTCGACGGTCGCGCGAGAACTCGGCCGCCGAGCGTCCGGGGTGTGGGCGGGCCACGTGCGGGGCGAGCTGCCCCGGATTCATCAGAAAACCATTGGATAACAGCAACATTCGATCGGCATGGAGGTCTGTCCGTGAGTGAACCAATTGAGCGGCACTATTTCGGCGACCGGCGCCGCGCGCTGGCGCTGTGGTCGCACGCGCTCGGGCTCGGTGACGGAGCGGATATCGACGCCGCGACCGCGGGAATTCACGCGGTCATCGACGACGCGCGCCAGGCCGGGCGCCTGCCCGAGCTCGCCATCGGAGCAATGACTGTGGCCCTCGGGGTGTGCCCGTCGCTGCGCTCGGAGCTCGCTCGGCAAGTGCCGGCGGAACTGTTGGCGACCGCGCACGCCGAGGCCGAGGAGGCTCACGCCAACCGGATCGGCTGGGATATCGACCCGGGATCCGGTGACGGCACAGATTGGCTGCGCAGTGACGAGTAACGAGCCTGAGGTGTTCCGGATGGGCGATTGGGTCGCACTCGGGCCGCGGGCCGCCGGAGAAGTGGCGAAGACGCTACAGCTGTGCGGAGAGCTCGCCGGGCGCCGCGGGCAACGGCTACCGACTCGGATTCTGCGGCTCGCCGAGATTCTCGGGGCTTCCGTGCGCGGCAGCACGATCCTGCCGGTTGCCTCCGAGGCGGAACACTCGGCGCCAGCAGCGGCACTGCTCGACCCGGTCGGCACCGCCGAGGCGGCCGAATTGCTCGGCACCACAACCTCAGCGGTGCGGCAGCGGTTGCGTCGGCACACACTGCCCGGCCACCGCATCGGCGGCCGATGGGTGATCGACCGGCTCGAGCTCGCCGCCATCGTGGAAAGGGAATCGCTATGCCAACCGCACCGAACTACTCGCTGAGCCCTCAGATCAACGGCCGGAACCTCACCGTCGACTACGTGCTCAAGACGCCGAACTACATCACCAACCGCATTGCCGCTCTCGCGGCTGATCAACTGGTGATCGACAAGTTTCTCGCCCCCAGCGCTCAGGCCGTGACCGGTGGCGCGATCCTGTTCACACCGGCAACCGCGGCCGAGATGTACACCAGCCGCGACCTCGAGCAGCGCGGTCCGGGTGACGAGTACGCCATCGTCAACGGCGACCGGCCGAACCCGCAGCTCGCGCCCGTCGAGGACTGGGGCGGCAAGTTCTTCGTCACCGATGAGAACCGGATCCGCAACAACATCTCCGATATCGACGACAGCACAACCCAGCTCACCAACACGATTGTGCGCAAGATCAACAAGCGCACCATCGATGCAGTCGAGTCCGCGATTGCCAAGCTCGGCGGTTCGGGTGTCGTGCCCGGTCACGACTGGTCGAACGTCATCACCGTGGGAGACCCAACCACTCTCACGCCCAACGCCGCGCGACCGGCCGCGGACTGGGCCAACGCTCAGCTTGTGGCCAACATGGAGGAGCTCGGCTACAAGTTCGACACGCTCGTGCTGAATCCGCAGGAAGAGAACAGCCTTCGGATCGCCTACGGCGAGAACCTCGCCGCGGTACTCGAAAGCGCCGGCATCACCACCGTGTTCGCCACCCCACGCGTGACCGCCGGTACCGGATACGTCACCCAGTTCGGTATGGCCGGTGTCATCGGCTTCGAGCTGACATTGCGCACCGAGGCATGGCGCGACGAGGCCAAGCGCGGCACGTGGGTGCAGGCCTACGCCGTGCCCGCGATCGCGATCACGCGCCCGAGCGCAGTGAAGAAACTGACCGGACTCGCCGGTGCCTGAACCACACCAGGAACCGGCTCACGGCGCAGCGGAGTGTTGACCGCTGCCCCGAACCAGCGCCCCGCATCGAGTGTTCACGGTGCGGGGCGCTGGCGCGTGTAGGCCCCGAAAAAATTCGGCCCCCCGGCCCTGACTCCCGCGGCATCAGTCAGCAAATTTCTCTCCCCCCAGTTTGGTAGGTCGATGGGGCGTGCCTCTCGGAACTGGCTGAATATGCAGGTCACCGCCCCGCGCCGTACGTTTCGGCGCCCTCAAAAGAAACCTGACTTGGTGGACGCCGCGGGAGTCAGGCCGGGGGTGTGAATTTTTCCGGTGCGGGCTACCACGGGAGCCACGAGAACCGCCCATCGGCGACCATGCCGAGCATGATGCCGACCGCAGTCGTAGCGATACCGAACAGCGCGATACTCAGATCCGTTGCCGCATCGAGGCGGGCGCTCGCCCTGAGCTCGGACAGGGCTTGTTGAGCGGTGGATTCTGCCTCTGCCGCGCGGCGTTCGAGCGACTCTGCGAGCCCGGCTATCGTCTGCCGGATGTCCTGCAGATCGTTGCTGATCGTCGTGGCCCAACCGGCGAGCATCTGGATCTGCACGGCGAGCGGCCTGCCAGGGTCGATGCCGCTTCGCACACGGACCGTCGCCGTGTCGGTAACGGCTGCGACGTCTGTTGCCGCTTGGATCGTGATGTGCCTACCGCGCCCGGTGATTCGGGCGAAAACGTGTCGCAGGTAGTTCGAGGTCGACTCCATAGCGCCGCGGATGAAACGCCGCAGCCGACGGTTGGAATTGCGATTCCAAGCGAACCACAGCCCGTACATCGTGATGAGGGTGCCGACCAACTCCACCCAATCCCCGGTTGCCTTCATATCGGCACCGTATCCGGGACTCTCGGGGGGAGCTGGCTATTCGTCGACCTTGGATTCGGCGGGCCAGCGTGCGAACGAGAGTCGCGGCGTGACCGTCTCCACGTCGGCCACGCACATCACCGCGTGCAGCGTGAGAATGCCGATGTGATCGGTTGACGGCGTGATCACCGCATCGGCACCGGCCGCGCGTGCCTGATCGGCGAGCGGTATCCGGCTCGTCTCCGGCGGCCACACCAGCGCGTAGCCGAGGTGGCGTGCCAACCGGCGAACCTGAGCCATATCCCAGTCCAGCGCTGCCGATTCCGGGTGTACCCATCCCAACGCGATCGGGCGAGCGGCCCTCACTGCTGGCCATCCTCGCGGCGCTCTCCGCGAAGCGGCAGCCGGAACAATGCCACAGTGAGCACGAGAAGTCCTGCGGTGAGCAAGAATAGAACCCACATGCCACACCCTTCCGCCATCGAGTGGGAAGAACCGACGCCGGGGTCTTCGCGGCGCCCGGCGTCGGAACCACTTCCAGAATCGTGTTGGCCGGCGGTTCGGGGACAGCGCAAAACACTCGGCAAATAAGGGCGGGCGCCTGTGGGGAACCTATGACGAACGATCTGCTGAGATCGCTACGGCTGGCCCAGGGATGGACTCAGGGAGAGCTGGCTGAGCTGGTGTGTCGGCATATCGAAGTCGCCACCGGCCGCGGGTCCGCATTCGACGCGCAGGCGGTATCGCGGATCGAATGCGGCGAAATCTCTTGGCCCAGGGACGCAACACGCGTTGCGCTCATGGCAGTGTTGGGAGTGAAAACACCCTATGCGCTGGGTCTGCATCCGAAGCGGACCAGACGCGATGGCGAAAAGGACGATGCCACGAAACGCAGAGACTTCCTGGCGCTGGCCGGTGTCGGCGCCGCCGCAGTGACGCTCACCGATGTACCCGGGCGGGTCGGCGCGGCCGATATCGCGGAAATGCGGGACAGATTCGCGCGCCTGGTCGACGTCGACAGCTATCTCGGCGGCGCTGACACCTTCCGCGTCTACTTCGCCGAACTCGCTCGCACCGAACAGACGCTCAGCCGCGCAAGCTACTCACTCGGCACCCAACGCGAACTCACCGAGCTGGCCGCCGAGCAAGGCCAGCAAGCCGGATGGGCCGCCTTTGATGCCGGATTCACCGCGACCGCGGTGGACCTGTTCGAATACAGCCGCCGGGCCGCCGACGAAGCAGCGAGCCGGGAACTGGCCGCCAACGCGTTCGTGCATATCGCGTACGCCAGCAGCACCACCGACGCCGTACGAGCCGCCGATTCCGCGTGTGAGGCCATCGGCACCGACGCGCCGCCCAAGGCTCGCGCGTTGCTGCAATCGCGGCGTGCGTGGTCGCTGGCCACCGTCGGGGACCGCGACGGCGCCGCCCGCGCACTGGAAACAGCGCGCGACGCGTTGCAGGACAACGACACCGACGCCCCGCCCTGGTGCGCGTGGGTCGACCATTCCGAACTCGACATCATGACCGGGCGCGTGTGGTCGGTCCTGCGCCAGCCAGATCAGGCGATAGCTCCGCTCGAGCGCGCCCTTGCCACCTACCCGGACCACTGGGCCCGAGACAAAGCGCTCTATCTGAGCTGGCTGGCCGATGCCTATATCGATGCAGGCGCCGACACCGCGGCTGTATCGACCGCCGAGAAAGCGCTCACCCTCGCCGGGCGGGTCGCATCGGCGCGGCCCGTGGCACGGCTCCGCGACGTGACACAGCGTTGCGTCGTCGCAGGAATCAACGGCGGAGCCGAACTGGCGCGCCGCACGGCCGCAGTGCGCCCGCCTATTCCGGTGCGCCTGTAGTCCGTTCCACCCAATCGGCGTAGGTGTCCAAGCACCATTCCACCGGCGTCGCGGTCACCTCCGGACTGTCCCACGGATGTAACTCCGCGATCCGGGCCGCGAGACGGTCCCGCGTCGTGGCCGCTGTTCGCAGAGTCACCCGCCATTCCTGGCCCTCGCCGAGCTCGCCCAGATGCCAGAACACCGACACCGCCGGGCCCGTAATCTCCGCGCCCGCCGCCAGCCGTTCGCCCACCACCGCCTTTGCGATAGCCCGTGCATCGTCCTCTGTCGGTGTCGTCGACGTGACCGCCCATACCCGCGCTGTCGCCATGGCCGCCACGATATCGAGGTGCCGATCGCTTACGGTCGCCTGCTCCATGACAGCGCGGTTCTTTGGGCACTTTTTGGGCACATTCTGCGGTGATTCCGGGTGATTCTCGGTCATTCCGAGTTACGAATAATCGCAGTTCAGGCGGTATCCGAGACCTCTATCAGCGTTCCTATCCGGGTTCAATTCCCGGCAGCTCCACCACAGGCCCCTCACCTGAGCCCCAGGTGAGGGGCCTTTTTCATTCACGAGGGTAGAACTGAGGTCGTGACGCGGTATGCATACGACGCGGGGGCCGGCGCACTTGTCGCGACTTGGGGAACCGGTGGGGGAGACGTGGCCGAGACCATCGCGCCCCTGTCGCGGACGGTCGAACCCGAGGTCGCGCTCGCGCTGGCGGCGGCGCTGACGAAACTGTCGGAGTATCAGTGGCGGACCTACACGCATCCGGCGTCGGCGGCGGGGGATCCGGAGGTGCCGAACAGTGTGGCGTGGCATCGGGCCGAGGAGCGTAATCGGTTCCGTGAGGTGGAGGCGGCTGTCCGGGAACCGAATCTGCCGGACGAGGACGGGATGATGGCGGTGTCCTACAGCGTCGTCGAGGAGGCGGCGCACCGGATCGGGCGGGTGGCGCATCTGATCGGCGATGCGACGCTGGTGGACGCGCTGGTCGCCGAGGTGCGGACCGAACAGGCGGCGATCGAGGCCGCGGAACTGGGCGATCTGTCCGGGCGAGCCCGGCAGGCGGTGGAGTTGTCGCGGGCGGACATCTCGCCGGTGCAGGTGCACGCGGCCGATGCGCTGCTGTACGCCGACCCGCTCGCCTCCCTCGACCGGTTCACCGATATCGACCCGGCCGCCGCCGCGGTGGCCGCCGCGCGCTGGCTGTACCTCGCCGCTCAGGTCGCTTCCGAGGCCGCCGAGGTGCATCCGGTGCACGTGGTCGCGGAGGCCGACAATCTGGAGGCGCTGCAGGTGGAGACGCCGACTCTGGTGCTGGAGCGGTTGTGTGCGGGCGAGAGCCCGACCGCCGTGGTGGTCGACCTGATCGCCGACGCGCTCGCCGCCGCCGAGGGCCGGGTGCGCAACCCGGTCCGGATCGTCGAGGCCGCCGAGGCGATCGAAAGGCGCTTGCGCGGAGAGGAACTCGACGAGGAGGGCCTGACCGCGCTCACCGACGAATTCCGGATCTCCTGCCTCGATCCGGCCCGTCCGGCCCTCGATCTGCTGGAGGATTTGCTGGACGCGATCCGCGGCTGCCGGCTGCTGTACTGCGAGGAATACGAGTCGGGGTTCGAGGACGCGGTGCGGGCCGAGGCCGACGATCAGCGCCCGCCGGTGCTGTAGTCCGGTCGGGCATCGCCACAGCGGCCCCTCACCGTGCGTCGCAGGTGAGGGGCATTCCGATGCGGACGAGGGTGGCGGCGTCAGCCGAGAAGTCCCAGCTGCTGCAGGTGGGTTACGTCGTCACGAACGCCCCAGTGCTCGACGACGCGCCCGTGCTGGTCGAACCGCATCCAATGCATCTGGCGGAACCGGAACGTTCGGCCGGTGGGCGCATTGCCCATGAACTCGCCGACATGGGTTCCGCTGTACCAATTGCGTCCGACGACCACGTCGCCCGCTGCGGTGAAATCCTCGAATTCGGTTCGGCCATCGGGAAATGCGGACCGCAGCATCGACACCAATGCCTTGACGGGCGCGGTGCCGTGGCGGTGAGCCTCGGGGGCGGTGTGGTTGACCATGTTCGGATCGAAGAGCTCGTCGATCAACTCGAGTCGTCCCTCGTCGAAGATTTCGCCGTAGATGCGTCGCATCGCGGCGATGTTGCGTTGCTCGATGGTGCCGGCCGTTGCCGTGTCTTCTGTTGCCATGTCTCGATCGTGCGATCCGAACGAGTGGCACGGCCATCCCTACTTCCTGGGATTCTGCGGTGCCCGGGGGGACGCTACCGTTCCTCCGTGAGTGAAACACGGCTGGCGCGGGAAGTGGTGCGCCTGAGCCACCAGGGACTCGGGCTCGACGAGCTTCGCTACGCGCTCGATGCGGCAGTGGGACGCGTGGTGTCGTGGGATATGGCGGCCTGGTCGACGACAGACCCCGCCACGCTGTTGTTCACCAGCTGCGTGGTCAGCGGACGGGAGGAGGACCCGCGGACCGAGGCGGCCCTGTTCGACAGCGAGTTCCGCATTCCGGACATCAATACGTTCGGGGCGCTGGCGGCCGCGTCTCCACCGGTCGCGACGCTGTATGCGGCGACGGGCGGTGAACTGCAGCGCTCGCCGCGATGGCGCACGGTGCTCGCGCCGCTCGGCGTGATCGACGAGATCCGGGCGGCGTTTCTCGACGGTGGGAGCTGCTGGGGAACGCTGGTCGGATACCGGACCCACGGAAATCCGTTCGGACCCGACGACGTTCGGGCGATCGCGCAGGTTGCGCCACTGATCGCAGACGGCTTGCGCCGCGCGATGCTGCACACCGCGGTGGACCGCGCGATCGACGAGGTGGCCGGCCCCGGTATCGCGATCGTCGATCCCGAGGGCACACTCGGCGACGTCACCCCGGCGGCCCAGCGCTGGCTTGCGGAAATCGCCGAACCCGGGGCGGTTCCCAGCGTTTTCCGCTCCATCGCCGCGGCCGCTCGATCGGCGGCCGCCGGATTGTGCGAGCGCCCCGCGCACGCGCGGTTACCCCGACGCGGCGGCGGGTGGATCCTGGTGCACGGGTCGGTGCTCGCCGGTTCGGGCCAGATCGCGGTGATCGTGGAGAGCGCCGCGGAAAACCACCTCTCCGACGTCCTGGTGCGCGCCTACGGCCTGACGTCGAGGGAGCGCGAAATCACGGAGCTGGTGCTCAAGGGCGCGTCGACGGACGCGATAGCCCGGCAACTGTTCATCTCGGCGTACACCGTCCAGGACCACGTCAAGTCGATTCTCGCGAAGTCGAATATCCGCAGTCGCCGAGATCTCGTCGCGACGTTCTACGGACGCCACTACGCGCCGCTGACTACGGCCGGCGCGATTCCGAGCCCCTACGGGTGGTACTTGCCGACGGAGCCGGGTACGGAATCGGAGGCTCGTTCCGCTCAGGCGCCGGGTTCGCCGTAGGCCGCCGCGATCTCCTTCGATCCACTCCACTTGCTGTAGGTGGGCGATTGCGGCCATCCCTCGGGGGAGTCCTGCCATTCCTCCTGGCGGCCGTAGGGCAGCAGGTCGATCAGGGCGAAGGTGTAGCCGAGCTGTTCGGTGCCGCGGCCGTCGGTGTGCCAGGTGCGGTAGACGGTATCGCCGTCGCGCAGGAAGACGTTGACCGCGAAGCCGCCGCCGGGAGGTGCGCCGACGTCCGCGCCGAAGGAGCTGTTCGCGGTGGAGTACCAGCTCATCGTGTTGCCGACGCGCCGCTTGTAGGCCAGCGCCTCGTCGATCGGCCCCTGGGTCACGATGACGAAGCGGGCGTCCCAGTTGTCCAGGAACTCCAATCGGGTGAATTGCGAGGTGAATCCGGTGCAACCGGGGCATTGCCAGGTTTCGCCGGGAAACCACATGTGGTTGTAGACGATCAGCTGCGACTTGCCGTCGAAGACATCCGCCAGCCGGACCGGTCCGTTCTCGCCCTCGAGGGTGTAGTCGGGCATCCGCACCATCGGCAGGCGGCGGCGCGCCGCGGCGATCGCGTCCAATTCCCGAGTCGCGGCCTTCTCCCGCATTCGCAGCGCATCGAGTTCACGCTGCCAGGTCTCGGCGTCGACGACGGGTGGCAGTGCTGTGGTGCTCATGGGTCCTCCCTGACCGTTCTCCCGGATTGCGAGCTGTAGATACAGACGCGATACCGCTCCGGAACTCATCGGTCGCGGCCCGTCGATTCACGAGCGGGTGCGGCGGAAGGTAGTGCGGTAGTCCCCGGGGCGCTGACCGGTGTGTTCGGCGAACAGGGCGGCGAAGGTGCCCGCATCCCGGTAGCCGACGGCGCCGCAGATATCGGTGACGGTGCGGTCGGTGGTTTCGAGCAGGTGCCGGGCGCGGCGCACGCGGGCGGACTGCAGATAGTCGAGCGGGCTGCGCCCGGTCTCGTCGGCGAAGCGCCGCAGCAGCGTGCGGGTGCTGACGTGGAAGGCGCTCGCCAGAGCGGTGAGGTCGTAGCGGGCGGTGAGATTGCGGTCGAGGTGACGCATCACCTTGCGGGAGAACGTATTTCCGGGCTGTGGCAGCAGGCGCGCGTCGACATACGGGGTCTGCGACGAGCGGGCGTCGTCGACGAGGGCGATCCGCGCGGTGGTCCGCGCGACCCGCGTGCCGCTGTGACGTGCGATGAGGTCCAGTGCGAAGTCGTACATGGCGCTGAAGGCGGCCGTCGTCGTCACACCGCGGTCGGTGACGACGAGTCGATCGGGCCGGATATCGGCCTCGGGGCACTGCTGCGCGAGTTCGTCGGCGAACAGCCAGGCCGTGGTCGCCTTCCGGCCGGCGAGCAGCCCGGCCCGGGCGAGCAGGAACGCGCCCACACAGATCGATACGACGGCTCCGCCCGCGGCGGCATGGGCGCGGATCGCCGCGATCTCGGCGGTGAGCGGTGGCAGCCGGGCATCCGGGTCGAGGCCTGGAACGAGTTCGAAGCCCGGCACCACGAGGATATCGACCTCGCGCAACGGCGAAACCGACAGTGCCACACCGCCCGACGCCACCACCCGGCGCCGCGGCGAGATCACGGTCACCTCGTAACCGGCGCGATCCGGACCGGCGACATGCGCGGCCATCGTCAGCAGATCGGGAATCCCGAACACCTCGGAGGCGAAGCAGCCCGGATACGCCAGCACCCCCACTCGATACGCGCTCACGACCCGCCTCCTCGTCCGATGGCGAGATTACCCTCGAACATGGCGATCCCGCCGATCGCCTTCCCGCCGATTCCGGCCGAGGCTGAACACATGGATACCGACGACAACCCGATCGCCGCTTTCGCGCCCCGCCTGGTCGACGTGGACGGGGTGAGCAAGACCGTCTACACGGCCGGATCCGGCCCGGCCGTGGTGGTGATGCCGGAGATGCCGGGCATCAGCCCCGACGTCCTCCGGCTCGCGCGCTGGATCCGCGACGCGGGGTTCACCGTCTACCTCCCCTCGCTGTTCGGCGTCGACGGCGCCTATCCCACGGCCGAGGAGGGCGCCGAAGTAGTCCGCCGCGCGTGTGTGAGTGCCGAATTCCGCGCGTTCGCGGGCGGCGGCACGAGTCCTGTCACCCGATGGCTGCGCGGGCTCGCGCGGATGGCCCACGACGAATGCGGCGGTCCGGGAGTCGGCGCGCTCGGCCTGTGTTTCACCGGCAATTTCGCGCTCACCATGACGCTCGAACCGTCCGTCGTCGCCCCGGTGGTGAATCATCCTTCGCTGCCGTTGGACGATCCCACCGGCATCGAGGTGAGCGACGAGGACGCGGCCGCGATCCGCGACCGCATCCAGCGCGACGGTCTGACGGTCCTGGCCTACCGTTTCGACAACGACCGCTGGTGCACCGGCCGTCGCTTCGCCGCCTACCGGGCGCTGCTCGGCGACGCCTTCGACGGCCGCGTGCTGCCGGGCGAATCCGCCAACCCCGCCCCGCCGCCGTTCTTCCGCGACGTTGTCCAGACCCCGCACAGCATCGTCACCGCGCATTTCGTCGACGAGCAGGGCCACCCCACCCGCACGGCCCGCGACGAAATTCTCGAGTTCCTCAGCGCACGCCTGCATACCTCGGCGGAGTAGCGCCGCGACGGCGGGCGTACCTTCCGGCCGCCCTCCCCGGTAGCCGACCGCCGGCCGGCATCGGCGCGTCCGGCGAGGCCTGCCGATGTGGGCGTAGTTGAGTACAGTCCCGGGTACTCGAAAGGCGACGGGGAGCGCAGACGCGGCGGAGGGGGCGACGCATGCCGGATGTACGAGGCGACGTTCGCAGGATCCAGAATCTGCTGCGCCGGGTGACGGTGCCCGACGAGCGACCGCGGGTGCTGCCGGTGTTGTTCCGCTACCGCAAGACCAGGCGAACGCCGCCGCCGATCGTCTGCCTGATCAGCA
The DNA here is from genome assembly GCF_000720265.1 of Nocardia sp. NRRL WC-3656. Lineage (NCBI taxonomy): Bacteria > Bacillati > Actinomycetota > Actinomycetes > Mycobacteriales > Nocardiaceae > Nocardia > Nocardia sp. NRRL WC-3656. The sequence goes on from NZ_JOJF01000010.1 coordinate 88,867, forward strand.
GCGCCGCACCGCTTTCCGCGGATGGCCTGCTGCGGCGCTGCGGTGACTGGCTGGCCTCCCGGGGCAGCCGCCGCGCGGTTCCGCGTGCGGTGGTGCAGATTCCGAAACTCGAGCCGTCCACTGCGGATCACCCACCGGACGGCCCCGACGAGCTGGATCCGCGTTTCCTCGCCCTGCTGCAGGAGCTCTACAAGTGCTTCTCCAGTGACAATACGGCCATGGGGCCCATACCCTTTCCGCGTTACCGCACTGCCGATTGGCTGATGCGGCAACGGCTCGAGGGGGCCGCGACCGAGGCGTCGGCGCAATTGCGCGAGCGGTTGCCGGAACTGCTGCGCCGTGGGCCGGCCGCCGAGCATTCGACCACGGCACTCGGCGCCATCGGAGGGACCGTATCCCGGGTGCTGACGGTGGTGCTGTCGATGTGGCCGATCGTGCGGTTGTGGCTGTTCGTGAGTTCGCATGTGCCGGGGTTGTCGCCGGTGAGCTATTGGTTCATGCACCAGCGCTATCTGACGCCACGGCTGTCGAACAGTTTCGTCGGATTCGGGGTGCGTCTCGCCGAGCCGATGCGCCGCCGGGAGAACAACGAGCAGATCGCGAAGTTGCTGGTCAACGCCTTTCTGGAAGATCTGCGCGTCGCTTATCGCCGGAGGCTGTGGCGTCCGTCGAGCTGGCGTCGCACCGCATATCCGGTGGCGCTGCTCGATGGCGTCGAACCGGGGGACAGTGCTACCGGCCTGATGCGCTACGTCAACGAGATCCGCAACGAGACCGGGCTTTTCGATCCGCTCGCGCTGATCTCGCGCATCGAGGATTCCGTCGAGCACCCGCACCTGCACTTCGAATCCCTGGACTCTCGTGATGATCCGCTGAGCTCCTGGCAGGCCGATATCGACGGGCGCCGTCGCCGTCGCCGCACGGACAGCTGGTATCTCAGCCTGCCCCTACCGGATTCGCTGTCCGGCACGCTCGAACCGTTCGAGCACGCCGAACTGGCGCAGCCGCCGGCGCCGCCGTGGGCGGCGCGACGGTCGGTGGTCACCGTGATCGCCCTGCTTCCCGTTGCCGCCCTGGTAGCCGCGACGGTCACGGCCGTCCAGCCTCGCATCGCCGTCGGATGCACCGCGTGGCCGTGGCACGCGGGTGTCGATGTCGTGGTCCGCGGAACCGAATGCATCGGGCTGAGTGCCGGTGCCGCACAGGTTTTCGCCGACGACGAGGAACTCGCCGAGATGGAGCGCGAGGTGTTCCGCCAGAACACCGTGGCCGCGCGGTTGCGCCACGACAATCCCCGCCGTCCGCTCGTCACCCTGATCTACTTCGCCGGGATGACCTACACCGACCGCAACGTGCGCTACCCGCACGCCCAGGCCGAGGAACTGGCGGGCCTGGCGGTTCAGCAGCGGCGGGCGAACAAGCAGAACGGCGAGTCCGAACCGCTGCTGCGCATCGTGATCGCGAACGGCGGATCGACCATGCGATACGCGACCTGGGTGGTCGAGCACCAGATCAGCCGGCTGGTGCGATCGGATCCGACCGTGGTCGGTGTGATCGGACTCGACCGGAGCACGGCCGAAACCCGCAGAGCCATCGCGCGTTTGGGGGAGCTGGGCGTTCCCACGATGGCGACCACCCTGTCGGCCGACGGGCTCGACGCCGTGTCGCCCACCTACTTCCAACCCGTTCCCGACAACCACGCTCAGGCCGAGCTCGTCGCGGAGTACGCCGCGGGTGCGAGGAATGCGGACGGCACCCGCCGCTACGACAAGGTGACGGTCTACGCACCGGCGGATCGCGACGACATCTACGTGCGGACTCTGGCCGACGACCTGAAAGCGGTACTGTCGCAGCGACATCTGCTCGGCGACGTCTACACGTGGTCCGAACAGCAGCAGATCTACGGTCTGCCGCTGCCGTGCGCACCGGCGGACCCCGACGCGCCGCGGACGCTGTTGTTCTTCGCCGGCCGCAATCCGGATTTCGGGCCGTTCGTCAACGTGGCCGCTCAGCACTGCGGTGACGCCCCTCCGCCGATCCTGGCCAACGACACCGCGACCCGCGCGGTCTCGGACAAGCTGGTGCAGAATGCCGCGCCGATCGGATTTCCGGTCCGATACGTCGCCAAGGGTGTACCGGCGCTGCTGGCGGGCAGCAATTGCGTGCGCGACGGCGCGCCGGACCGCATGGAGCACGCGGGCCTGAGCCTGCGCAGCCTGTGCGCGGAGCTGACGCAGTTGCGGCGCGACCTGCCGCATTTTCACGAGAGCTGGCCCGGCGACCGCACCGGAATCACCTTCGACGTCGCCGAACTGTTCCTCCGGGCCGTGCAGCGTAATCGGTCTCGGCCGGAGCGGTCGGCGGCGGACGGCACGATCGACCGCGCGGCCGTCGGCCTGGAACTGCGGCGTCCCGATCTCGACGCCGACACGATCACCGGCAAGCTGCGTTTCGACGGCCCGGGCGGAATCGCGACCGGCGCTTCGATCGGCGTGCTCGTCACCTCGGATCTGAACGATCCCGACCTGCCACCGAAATGCCTGGTGATGTATCCGATCGCACCCGAGCGCGGCGCGCCCACCGGCTGTCCCGCCGGCACCGAGAGCGACGGCGAGAAGTGGGAGCAACCCACGGGCTGAGGCACCGCGCAGATCAGGGCGAGCAGGGCGGTGCCGGGCCGGTGCGGTAATAAGGATCCATGGAGGCCTTCTATCGACCCGATCCCTCGGATCCCGCGCTGTTCCACTCCACCGAGCTGACCAGGGGTCCGTGGTCGCCGGACGCGCAGCATGCGGGGCCGCCGTCGGCGCTGCTCGGGCATGTGATCGAGCGCTGTGAGCCGCGGCCCGGTTTCCGGGTCGGGCGGGTGGCGGTCGAGATTCTCGGGCCGGTCCCGATCGCGCCGCTGCGGGCCGAGGCGCGGGTGGTGCGGCCGGGGCGCAGCGTGGAGTTGATCGAGGCCACCGTCGCCACCGACCGTGGACCGGTGTTGAAGGCGAACGCGTGGCGGCTGCGGGTGGCCGATCCGGAGGTCGAGGTGCCGCCGGATGCGGTCGCGGCCGGCGCGTATCCCGGGCCGGACACCGTGGCACAGAGTGGGGAGTTCCCCAGCAATCAGCCCGTCGGATTCCACACCGGAATCGACTACCGCTTCGTCGCCGGCTCCTTCCAGCAGCCGGGTCCGGCGGTGTGCTGGATCAAGCTGCGCTATCCGATCGTCGCCGGAACCACTCCCAGTCCCCTGGAGCGGACTCTCGCGGCGGCCGATTCCGGTAACGGCGTGAGCGCGGTAATGGATTGGGAGCGTTACCTTTTCATCAATACCGACCTGACCGTCACACTGCATCGGGAACCGGTGGGGGAGTGGGTCTGCCTGGATGCCGTGACCTATCCGGAACGCAGTGGCATCGGGATGGCCGAATCCCGGCTCTACGACGAGAAGGGTCCGGTCGGCCGCAGCACCCAGACTCTGCTGATCGGCGACCGGTAGACGGGCGCCGGATTCTTCCCGCCACGGGCGACCCCGAATCCCTCGGCTACCGTGGCGACGTGGACGAGTGTGGCGCTCGCAGGGCCGGAACCTGTTGATGTCGAGGGTGTTTCGCTGGACAGCGGCCGTGCTGGCGGTGGCGGCCGTGCTCGTCACCTCCGGTGCGGCAATTCCGTCGCCCGTCACGGGCATGGACCGCTTCTACCGCCAGCAGGCCAACTGGAAGCCGTGTGGTCTCGACACCTTGGACGCGGTCGGCGGTTCCTGCGCGGCTGTGCGGGTCCCGCTGGACTACGCCGACCCTGACGGCCGCACCCTGAACATCGCGATATCCCGGGTGCCGGCGACCGATCCGGACCGCAGGCGTGGCGTCCTGCTGGCCGATCCAGGCGGGCCCGGGGCCTCGGGGCTGGACACGATCGATCTGCTGGGAGACGTTCTGGCGCCGGAGGTTCGGGCGCACTACGACCTGATCGGCATGGACCCACGCGGTGTCGGGCGGTCCGACGGCGGCCGGAGCTGCGGCTGGCCGATCGGTGAGATGATTCGTTCCGCCGGGGTCGGGCTGGACGGATTCCTGGCCGACACCGCCCGCGCCGCGCGTCTGGCGATGGCTTGTCTGGCAGGCGATTCCGCCGCGCTGCGGCAGGTGACGACCCGCAACACGGCTCGCGATATGGAGGTGATCCGGCGCGTCCTCGGGGAACCGGCGCTGAGCTATTACGGCGTCTCCTACGGCACCTATCTGGGTGCGGTGTTCGCGCAGATGTTTCCGCGGTCGGTCGATCGCATGGTGCTCGACAGTGCGATCGATCCGGACCGGTACTGGACCGGAATGGTGCGTGACTGGGGCGCCGCCGACGAGGCGGCACTCGACGACTGGGCCGGATGGGCCGCCCGGCACGACCCGGACTATCACTTGGGCGCGACGGCGGCGCAGGTCCGCGACACCGTCGAGCAGCTGGTGAACGACCTCGCTCGCCGGCCGGTGACGGTGAACGGCTTCGCCGTCGACGATCATTGGCTGCCATTCCTCCTGCACAACCTGCTGGGCAACTTCCGGCTGAACGGGAAGGCCGCCGACACCGTCGCCGAGTTGCGGGCCGCGGTGAGCGGGACGCCCGTCACCGACCACACACCCTGGCTGGCGGATACGCTGGATACCCTTCGGCACTACGAGGATTCGGCACTGGCGTTCGTCGCCTGCGGTGACGATGCCGCGCCCGGCGATCCGGCGCGATACTGGTCGGAGATCGAGGAACGTCGCGCCACACAGCCGATATTCGGCGCACTGGCGGCGAACATTCAACCCTGCGCCTTCTGGCCCCCGCCCGTGGAAAGCGCTACCACAGTGCGGAATTCGGTTCCGGCACTGATCGTGCAGGCGACCGGTGACCCGCGCACGCCGTACGATCACGCCCTCGCCCTGCATCGTGATCTGAGCTCGTCCCGCCTCGTCACACTGGCGAACGTGCGGATTCACATGACCTTTCGTCCCGGCCTCAGTCGCTGCGTCGGCGCGGCCATCAACGAGTACTTCGCCGACGGGGTATTGCCGGCGGCCGATGTGGTGTGCGCGCCCGACACCGAAGCGGAGCCGTAACGCCCTGGCCTGAGGGCCACCTCGCCCGAGTGGTCGCCCGGACGCGGAAAGGCCCGGCTTCCGCGGAAGCCGGGCCTTTCGCTACGTGAAATCAGCGCGGCGCCATGCGGATTGCGCCGTCGAGCCGGATGGTCTCACCGTTGAGCATCGGGTTCTCCACGATGTGGCGGGCCAGGGCCGCGTATTCGGTGGGGTCGCCGAGGCGGGCGGGGTGGGGGACCTGCGCGCCGAGGGCCTTGATGGCCTCCTCGGGCAGGGTGGCGAACAGCGGGGTGTGGAACAGGCCCGGCGCGATGGTGACCACGCGGATGTTCACACTCGCCAGGTCGCGGGCGATCGGCAGGGTCATGCCGACGATGCCGCCCTTGGAGGCGGAATAGGCGGCCTGGCCGATCTGGCCGTCGAAGGCCGCGACCGAGGCGGTGTTGATGATGACACCGCGCTCCTCGCCCTCGAGCTCGGCGGCGGCGATGCGCTCGGCGGCCAGCCGGATCACGTTGAACGTGCCGATCAGGTTCACGTTGATGATCTTGGTGAAGTCGGCCAGCGGGAACGCGCCCTTCTTGCTGACCGTCTTGATCGCATTACCGATACCGGCGCAGTTCACCGCGATCCGCAGGGTGCCCAGCTGCGCGGCGGCGTCGAGCGCGGCGCTCACCTGCTCCTCGTTGGTGACGTCGGTCGCGGCGAAGACCACACCGTCGCCCAGCTCCTTGGCGATCGCCTCACCGTTGGACGACGGCAGGTCGATGATCACCACCTTGGCGCCCTGGCCGTGCAGTTCCTTCACCGTGGCCAGGCCCAGACCCGACGCGCCACCGGTGACCACGGCGACCGCATTCTCGAGCTTCATACGAGGTCCTTTCTGATCGGTATCGGCGTCAGACTAGTCGCCGCACCACCCACAAGTAAATAGCGGTTCGCCTCCGCGCTCGCTGGGGAGCTGGAGGTGATCCGCAGTTGGTTCTCTGGTTATACCAGCTCACGGCAATCTCACCGGGTTGTTCCGGTTGGTCGCGCAACCTGGATGTTCTGCCGAGTTCGCTATCTATCGCTGGCCGGGCAAATACTAGAACATGTTACAGTTTCGGTGGAAGCGGCGGCAACCGCCGTGGTCGGGGCCAGGGTCTCCCGCAGTGCGGAGACGGCTGCGGTGACGGCCGCGCCGCCGGTGGTCCACTCGGTTCCGGCGGGCTGGGTGGTGAGTACGACGACCACGAATCGGCCGGGCTGGGCAGGATCGGCGGACACCAGACCGGTCGTATTCAGCGTCGTGGAGTCGTCCAGCGTCATCCAGCCCTGTTTGATCGCCCAGTCCGTCCCGGTGAGGGCGTCGGGGATGCCGAAGTATTGATCGGTTCCGTCGGCGGCGGTGGCACTCGCCTGATGCAGGGCGGTGAGGATCAGATCGCGCGCCGGCTGCGGGATCTCGGAACCGATGTAGCGGTAGATCCGCACCACATCCGCCGGCGTGGTGAGTGTTTCGCCCCACTGGGCCGGATCGTCCGGCGGCTCGGTGGCGCCGAGACCGATGTCCGCCGCGACACGGGAGACGATGTCGGGGCCACCGCCGGTGTCCCAGAGCGCGTCGGCGATATCGTCGTCGCTGGCCGACAACATCTGCGACAGCAGGGCGGCGGTATCCGAATCAGGCTGCCAGTTCACGCTTTTCAGCTCGTCGAGGGCGATCAGCAGTTTCACCACCGACGCGGTGTAGAACTGCTGATCGGTGTTCAGTCCTGCGAGCGTGGTCCCGCTGGTGGTGTCGACCACGTCGATACCCACCCGACTGCCGGGTTCGGCGGCGAGGATCGCATTCTGCATCGGCTGCGCCAGCGTGTTCGGCGAAATCGGCTGGGCCGCAGCGGTGGTCGCACCGGCCGCCGCGGGTGCAACGGCGCCGACCGTGGCCGTCACCACGCCGACGGCGGCGGAACCGGGATGTGCCGCGGCGGTTCCGGTCGCCATATGAACCACCGCGATCCCCGAAATCGCGAGTACGACAGCGAATGCCGCGACAGCCAGTGCGCACCGGCGCGGACGACCGGACAGAATGCTCATATCTTCCAGAAACCGCGCGCAGCTGTGTGCAGCTCGAGGGCCGGTTGGTAGAACGCTGTCGGTTCACCGTGCGGTCGCTTTCGGGCGTGTTGGTGGACTCGGGCCCGTTCCCTGCGCCACGATCGTCGGGTGACCAAGAGCTCCTACCACCACGGAGATCTGCGAGCCACGCTGCTGACGGCGGCGGCCGAGCAGATCGCTGCCGACGGTGTCGACGCGGTGTCGCTGCGAGCGCTGGCGCAGCGCGCCGGCGTCTCCCACGCCGCGCCCGCGCACCATTTCGGCAATCGGCAGGGCCTGCTCACCGCACTCGCGATCCGCGGATTCGAGCTGCTGGCCGAGGAATTGCGCGGCTTTCGTGACGATTTCCGGGAGATGGCGGTCGCCTACATCCGCTTCGCGCGGCGCCACCCCGGACATTTCGACGTCATGTTCCGCCACGACCTGCTGCGCGTCGACGATCCTGAGCTGATCGCGGCCCGCACCGTATCCGGCGAGGAATTGCGTTTCGGGGTGGCCCAATTGGGTGTCGCGGAATCAGCGCGACCGGCGACCGAGCTGGCCGCCTGGTCGCTCGTGCACGGCTTCGCGTCGCTGTGGCGCGAGGGCGCGCTCACCGATTCCGACCTCGGCGGCGCCGATCCCGAACAGCTGGCCCGGCAGATGGTCGCCACCGTCGACTTCGTCGGTGCGAAAAAGTAACGACTACAGGGTGTTTCGGCTCAGCGCTCGTGGACCAGCTCGGCGACCCGTCGCTGAGCTTCGGTCGCGTCGGTGTCCACGACGGCATCGGTGGTGGCGGTTTCGCTCCGGCCCGCGAGCAGATCGCGGATTTCGATCAGCAATTCGGTTTGGGTCGGGACGGCCTTCTTCTTGCGGCTGAACCGTTTCTGCAAGGTGTTCATCGGAAGAATGAGCACGAAATACAACACCGTCGCCACCATGAGGAAATTGATTCCCGCACTGACGATCGGGCCGACGGCGATGAATGTGGCCGGTTTTCCGGCGACCAGTTGCACGCCCAATCCGAGCTGCCCGTTGGTTCCCACGACCGCCAGCAGCGGCTCGACGATTCCCTTCGTCACCGAGGTGACGATCGAGGTGAAGGCCGTACCCATCACCACCGCGGTCGCCAATTCGATGACGTTGCCGCGCATCAGGAAGTCTTTGAACCCTTTGAGCATCTCAGCCTCACGATCGATCCGAACACATCAACGCTGTCTCGGACCGGCAGTCTAACGGCGAGCAGCGAACCAGCAGCAACTCGATGTGGGCTCGATCACGTGTTCGGATCCGAATCCGTCGGTGCCGGGCGATACCCTTTCCTGCGTGGCCGAGAATTCGCCGGAGCTTTATCGAGAACGCCGTTCGCGGGCGTCCTCGGGTGCGATCGTGTGGCAGCGGCAGGTGACGGGGGAGTCGGCCACGGTGTTGCCGGACGGCTGTATGGATCTGCTGTGGCTCGGTGGCCGGTTACTGGTGGCCGGGCCGGATACCCGCGCCTACCACAGCGGTGCCGCCGCGCAGACCGTGTACGGGATTCGCTTCGCACCGGGTACCGCTCCGGCCCTGCTCGGCGTTCGTGCGCCGGAGCTGCTGGATCGCCGGGCCGAACTGGACGAGGTGTGGTCGTCGCGGCGGGCCCGCGCCATGGCCGACGTGGTCGCGGGGGCGCCGGATCCCCTGCGCGGACTCGAGGAGGTGACCCGCCGCTGTGCGGCGGTGACCGCCCCGCCCGACCCGGTGGTGGCGCAGATCGTGCGCCGGCTGGACGCGGGGGAGACGGTCGCGGCCACGGCCGACGCGCTGGGCCTGGGCGCGCGGCGAGTGCATCGGCTCTCGGTCGCGGCCTTCGGATACGGGCCGAAGATGCTGGCCCGCGTGCTGCGGATGCGCCGGGCTCTGGATCTGAGCCGCACCGGCATCGGTTTCGCCGAGACCGCGGCGCTGGCCGGATATGCGGATCAGGCCCATATGAGCCGGGAGATCCGGGCCCTGACCGGGCGATCTCCCGGCCGTATCCGAGGGGCCGCCGCGCGCGCCGAGGAGTATCAGCTCAGCGGCGCGTAGAGGTCGACGCCGTTGCCGTCGGGATCGTGCACGGTGGCGTAGCGCTGGCCCCACACGGCGTCGAAGGGCTTTGCCTCTCCGTGGTATCCGGCCGCGACCAGTTCGTCGAACAGCGCGTCGACCTCGGCCGCCGAACCGCATTCGACGGCCAGCCCGATCCGGCCCGCCGCGGCGTTCCACTGCCGCGCGACGCCGGCGTCCTGTGCGATGTTCTCCTCCGAGTCGAGCATCAGCCGGAATCCGCCGGGTAGCGGAGCTTCCACGTGCCCACCACCGACGACCTCGCCGAATTCGAGACCGAGTCGCCGGTAGAAGTCGAGTGCGGCCGTCAGGTCGGAGACGACCACGCCGATTGCGTTGAGTTGAGGTGCCATGGCGTCACCGTAGAGCGCCGCGGCCGGTGTCGTCTTGAACGAATCGGACGGCGTGGCTGGGTTTGTCACAATTCGGGATCGAAGGCCCGGTGACCAGGATCAATCTATTACCGCAACGTGCTGACCACCACAATCGGAGTGAATTTCGGTCGAAACGCTGGTCGGAGTGATTAGCGTTTCCCACAACGTGTTCGGGGACGCGAATCAGAGCAGGAGGGATATGGGTACCGACCAGACATTGCTGCATCGTTTCGTGATCTCGCAGATGACCGACGCCGGGATCGATCGTGACCGACTGCTGCGCGAATGCGAACTACCGGAATGGACACTGGCCGGCGAAGGCGTTCATGTGCCCGCGCGGGTCTTTTCCCGGTTATGGGAGATCGGTGAGAATTGGCTCGACGATCCCGATGTAGCGCTGCACGTCGCCAGCAGATATCAGCTGGCCGCCACGCGGCTCTACGACTATCTGTTCGCCAGCGCGCCGACCGTGGGCGCCGGACTGGCGACCTGTGGCCCGTACGTCACCGCGGTCACCACCAATCACCGCTTCGATCTGGTGGTGGAGAACGAAGCCGAGACCACGCTGTACCTGGACATGATCGAGGGTGACGGGCGCGGGCGCGAACTGGTGCAGCTGTGGGGACTGGTCGCCGTCCTGACCCGCGCCCGCCGCGTGGTGGCCGCGCCGTTCGACCCGGTCCGGGTATCTCTGCGACAGCCGGCTCCGCGTCGCCGGGAGACGTTCGCCGAGGTATTCGGTTCGGCGGTGGTGGAATTCGGTGCCCCGGTGGATTCGATGACCTTTCGGTCGGCCGATATGGATCTGCCGCTGACCACCGCCGATCCGGTGCTCGCGGAGGTGTTGCAACCGCTCGCCGCCGCGTTGCCGCCGCCACCGCCGCTGGCCTCGGCCTGGCCGGAGCGGGTATCGCGGGCGTTGGCCGATGCCTTCACCGACGGTGAGGTATCGCTCGAACAGGTGGCACGGCGGCTCGCCATCAGTCCACGCACCCTGCAGCGGCGGCTGTCCGAGGCCGGGACCACGTGGCGGCGCGAATTGGATCGAGCCCGCCTGGCGCGGGCCCAGGCCGCGGGCCCGCTGAGCCGGGAGCGGCAGGCGGCATTGCTCGGTTATGCGGACGCCGGCTCGATGCGGCGTGCGGCGCGGCGCTGGTCGATGGTGGCGCACACGCGCACTGCGGGATCGGCCGACTGCCAGGCCTGATTCACCGGATGCGGCCCCTGATCGCGGGGCGGGCGGGCCGCGGAGCGCTTCGCTCGATCACCGGCCTCGGCGTGCGTGGGAAGCGACCGACGCCGGGGTGGGTGATCGAGCGGCACCGCGGGCCGCGCTATGCCCGCAGATTGCTCGCCGCGATACTCCAGAACGTATGCCGGTCCAGCGCCTGGAAATCCCAGCTCTCGGCGATGGCGTGGGAAGTGGCGACGATGGCCGGTACGTCGAAGTCCTCACGGGTCGCCGTGCCCTTGGCCTCCAGTTCGGCGATCACGTACTGGGTGGCGGTTTCGAAGGTGTACAACACGGTGCTCTCCCATCGGTCGTAACTACACATCCGGAACGCGCTGCGCGTACTTTGTCAGTCTTGTCACGCTGTCACATTCGGGCCAGCGCCGAACGCGCCACATCCGGGCAAATGTGCCATTTTCACATTCTGACGGCCGCGAGGAATCTGCGTGAGAATTCTGTACCCGCAGGCGGTTTCGACCAAACTTTTCATCGAAAGTGTAGCGCCGCCGGCAAGAGTCCGGCGGCGAGCAACTCATCGGCAAAGCTGTGGCGAACCACTAACCGGTCGGTTGCGCGAGGACATCCTCGTAGCGGAATTCCTGGGCGATCCCGGTGCCGGCGGCATGGGCGGCCTCCTCGCGCTGCCGCAACTCGACGCGGCGGATCTTGCCCGAGATCGTCTTGGGCAGTTCGGTGAACTCGATCCGCCGCACCCGCAGATACGGTGCGAGGTGATCGCGCGCGTATTCCAGGATGGCCCTTGCGGTTTCGCGGTCCGGCTCCCAGCCCGCGGCCAGCGTGACATACGCCTTGGGTACGGCCAGGCGAGTGTCGTCGGGCTGCGGCACCACCGCGGCCTCCACGACCGCCGGATGCTCGATCAGCACACTCTCGAGTTCGAACGGGGACACCTTGTAATCGGAGGATTTGAACACGTCATCGGTGCGGCCGATATAGGTGATGTAGCCGTCGTCGTCGCGCGCCGCCACATCACCGGTGTGGTAGTAGCCGCCTTCCATCACCGCCGCATTGCGTTCCGGGTCCTGGAGGTAACCGTTCATCAGGTTGACCGGGTGGGCGCTCAGATCCAGGCAGATCTCGCCCTCCTCGGCGGGCGCGCCGGTGACGGGGTCGACCAGCACCACCGGCACCCCGGGCATGGGGCGGCCCATCGAACCGGCCTTGACCGGTTGCCCGGGGGTGTTGGCGATCTGCAGCGTCGTCTCGGTCTGCCCGAACCCGTCCCGGATGGTCAGTCCCCAGGCGTTTTCCACCTGTGCGATCACGTCGGGGTTGAGTGGTTCACCGGCGCCGAGGATTTCGCGCAGGCCGGCCGGGCGCTCGCCGAGGTCGGCCTGAATCAGCATGCGCCACACCGTCGGCGGCGCACAGAAGGTGTTGACCTCCGCGCGGCGGAGCTGACCGAGCAGCGCCTCGGCGTCGAACCGGCCGTAGTTGTAGACGAAGATCGTCGCCTCGGCGATCCAGGGCGCGAAGAAGCAGCTCCAGGCGTGTTTCGCCCAGCCCGGCGCGCTGATCGCGAGATGCACGTCGCCCGGTCGGACGCCGATCCAGTACATGGTGCTCAGATGTCCGACCGGATAGCTGGTCTGGTTGTGCTGCACCATCTTCGGCTTACTCGTGGTGCCGGAGGTGAAATAGACCAGCAGTTCGTCGCCCACCCGCGTCACGGCGGGGAAGGGGCCCGCCGATTCCACCTCGGCGGCCTCCGCGTAGTCGTGCCAGCCCTCGACCGGACCGCCGACCGCGATGCGCCGATAGTCGCCGGGGACCTCGTCGAATTTCGCGGTGTCGCGGGCGTTGGTGATGACGAAACGCACCGCGCCCCTGGTGATCCGGTCGATCAGATCGGCCGGCCCGAGCGCACCCGTGGTGGGCATGACCACCGCACCGAGTTTGGCGACGGCGAGCATGGACTCCCAGAGCTCGACCTGGTTGCCCAGCATCAGGATCACCCGATCACCCTGGCGCACACCGAGTTCGGCGAGCCAGGTCGCCACCCGATCCGAGCGCTGCGCCATCTCGTCGAAACTCACCCGCAGTTCGCTGCCGTCCTCCTCGACGATCCACAGCGCGGTGCGGTCGTTGCCGCGCGCGATGACGTCGAACCAGTCGACGGCCCAATTGAATTCGCCGGTCAGCCGGGGCCAGTGGAACGTCCGCACCGCGGTGTCGTAGTCGGTCGCCAGCTCGACCAGCCGGTCGCGCGCCTGGCGATACAACTCGGTGTTGGACGTCATCACTGCTCTCCTGTCTGTTGCTGATCCTGCTCCGGCACGCCGAACAGGCGGACCGAGGTCGCGCGGATATCGACCTTGCGCACCTTGCCGGTGACGGTCATCGGGAATTCCTCGACGACGTGGACGTGGCGCGGAATCTTGTAATAGGCCAGGCGACCGCCGCAGAACTGGGCCAGCGTCTGCGCGTCCAATGTGGCTGCGCCCTCGCGCATCCGGATCCAGGCCACCAATTCCTCGCCGTATTTCGGATCCGGGATCCCGACCACCTGGGCGTCCAGGATGTCGGGGTGGGTGTAGAGGAATTCCTCGATCTCGCGCGGATAGATGTTCTCACCGCCGCGAATCACCATGTCCTTGATCCGGCCGGTGATCGCGACGTAGCCGTCGTCGTCCATGGTGGCCAGATCCCCGGTGTGCATCCAGCGGGCGGCGTCGATCGCCTCGGCGGTCTTGTCCGGATCGTTCCAGTAGCCGAGCATCACCGAATATCCGCGCGTGCACAGCTCGCCCGGCTCACCTCGCGGAACGGTCAGTCCGGTGTCGGGATCGACGATCTTGATCTCGAGGTGCGGTCCCACCCGGCCGACCGTGGCGGTGCGCTGGGTGATGGTGTCGTCGCGGCGGGTCTGAGTGCTCACCGGTGAGGTCTCGGTCATGCCGTAGCAGATGGACACCTCCGCCATGCCCATCCGCTCGATCACCTGCTTCATCACCTCCACCGGGCACGGTGAGCCGGCCATGATGCCGGTGCGCAGCGAACTCAGGTCGAAGGATTCGAAGTCCGGATCGGCCAGTTCGGCGATGAACATCGTCGGCACCCCGTACAGCGAGGTGCAGCGTTCCTCGGCGACCGCGGTGAGCGTGGCCCGCGGCTCGAAGGAAGCCGCCGGAATCACCATGGCCGCACCGTGACTCGTCGCCGCCAGATTGCCCATCACCATGCCGAAGCAGTGGTAGAACGGCACCGGGATGCAGATCCGGTCGGCCTCGGTGTAGCCGCACAATTCGCCGACGAAATAGCCGTTGTTGAGAATGTTGTGGTGCGACAACGTCGCGCCCTTGGGGAAACCCGTTGTACCCGAGGTGTATTGGATGTTGATCGGATCGTCGGCGGCCAGTCGCGCTCCGGCCTCGTCCAGGCGCGCGGGATCGGCGACGCGGCCGGCGGCGACCAGCGCCTCCCATTCGGCGCTGTCGAACAGAACCACCTGCTCCAGGTCCGGGCATTCGGGCCGCACCCGGCCGATGATCTCGGCGTAGTTCGAGCTCTTGTGCTCTCGCGCCGAGATCAGCATCCGGATCCCGGCCTGGGTGATCACGTAGCGCACTTCCTCGCTGCGGTAGGCCGGATTGATGTTGACCAGGATCGCGCCGATCTTCGCGGTGGCGAACTGCACCAGCGTCCACTCGGCACGATTGGGCGACCAGATGCCGACCCGATCGCCCTTGCCGATCCCCGCCTCCAGCAGACCGAGTGCCACGGCATCGACCTGGGCGGCGAATTCGCGGTAATTCCAGCGCACTCCGGTCACCCGGTCGACCAGTGCGTCTCGATCACCGTGGATGGCCACCGTGCGATCGAGATTCGCCCCGATCGTCTCGCCCAGTAGCGGCGCATCCCATACCCCGTGCGTATAACTGACCGGCCGGACCCGGCCCATACTCGCGCTCACACATATAGGATTCACGTCACACTTTGCTCTCCACCACCCCCGGAAAGGGGTAGCGCCGATGGCCTCCGCCGATCTGCTCCGCCCGCGCGACGTCGATGCGTTGCGGGCCGAGTTGCGGCAGGTCTCGGCCCTGTCCGGGATGCCGGTGGTGTTCGGCGGCGAGGTCTGCGACGGCGCGCTGATTCTGAGCGAGTTCTTCGGCACACGCACCGCCGCGATGCGCGGACTGGTGGTATCCCCCACCTCCGGGGTGGGCGGTGCGGCCGTGGCCAGCCGGCGTCCGACGTCGGTCGCGGACTACCGGGCGGCGGCGACCATCACCCATCACTACGACGGTCCGGTATCGATGGAGGGACTGCGCGCGGTGGTCGGGGTACCGGTCGTGGTGGACGGGAGTTCCCGGGCCGTGCTCTACGTCGCCAGTCGCGAACCGGGGCCGATCGGCGATCGGATCGCCGAGCTGGTGTTGCGGTCGAGCCGGCGCCTGGCCGTGGAGCTGGCGGTGCGCGACGAGGTGGACCGGCGGCTGCGCCTGCAGGCGACGCGCGGGACCTCCGAGGTCACCACCGGGCTCGCGCCGGATGCCGTTGTCGCGGAACAGCTTCGGGATCTGCACGCCGAGGTGCGGGGGATCGCGCAGACGCTCACCGACGCCGAGGCGCGCAAGCGGTTGCGCGCGGTATCGGACACCCTGGTGCGGTTGATGGGCGGGCCCGAGGAGACCGTGGCCGCGGACTCCGCGCCCGCACTGTCTCCGCGCGAACTGGACGTGCTGTCGTATGTGGCCCTCGGTTGCACCAATGGTGAAGCGGCACAGCGTCTTTCGCTGCGCCCGGAAACGGTGAAGAGCTATCTGCGCAGTGCCATGACGAAACTCGGCGCGCACACCAGGCACGAGGCGGTGGTCCGCGCACGGCGGTGCGGGCTGCTGCCGTGATGCCGCGGGCGGTGATCCGGCCCCGGATGCGCGACTGCCGGCCCGGAAATCCGGACCGGCAGGTGCTGTGTTCCGCTCGCCGCGGCGGCGGTGTGACCGTGGTCGGTGTCGACTAGGCCTGCGGCTCGACCAGCTGGATGTCGAGCTCGATGGCGACCTTGTCGCTGAGCATGGCGGTGGGCAGAGCCGGCGCGACGTCGAATTCGCTGCGCTTGATGGTGCCGGTGGCGGTGAATCCGGCGTGGCGGCTGCCGTCCTGGAACTGCTGCAGGCCGCCCCACTCCACGTCGAGGGTGACGGGCTTGGTCACGCCACCGAGGGTCACCTCGCCGGTGACCTCGAACTCCTCGGCGACCCGCACCGGCTCGGCGGCCTTGAAGTGCAGGGTGGGGCGCTCGGTGACGTTGAGCAGCTCGGCGCTGCGGACGTGCTCGTCACGCTGGGAGTTGCCGGTGTCGAACGAGTCGAGGTAGATGGTGGCCTCGATGGTGGCCGCGCCGGAGGCGTCCACGACGAAGCTGGTCTCGAAGTTGTTGAAGCGGCCGCGGACCTTGGAGATGCCCAGGTGGCGGACGGTGAAGTTCACCGAGGAGTGGGCGGGGTCCAGGCCCCAGGAACCGGTAGCGAGAGTGGTCTGCTCGGAAGTGGTCATGTCCACCAGATTTGCGGACCATGGTCCGGTTAGCCACACCGCGGTTATCCTGGGACTGGCAGGGCGTGGATAACAAGGCCCGGACAGATACAGGATGGTGTGGTGGCACGATCGGAATTCGGCGAGTTTCTCATCGCGCGGCGGGCCCAGTTGCAGCCCGAAGATGTCGGTTTACCGGCCGGGCGCCGGCGGCGGACCCCCGGACTGCGGCGCGAGGAGGTCGCCGCGCTGGCCGGGGTGAGTGTCGATTATCTCGCCCGCCTCGAACAGGGTCGCGACACCAATCCGTCCATGGCGGTGCTGGGGGCGCTGGCGGAGGCGCTGCGGCTCAACGAGGTCGAACGCCACCATTTCGGCAATCTCGCCGTCGGCATGGAACACGCCCGCGAGTGCCCATCCTCGGGTCAGGCACGGGAACAGGTCACCGACACCGTGCAGGCCGTGCTGGATGCCATGCATCCCACGCCCGCCTTCGTGGCGGGCCGGTGGCTCGACATCCTCGCCTGGAATCCGGCATGGCGCGATTTCGCC
Organism: Nocardia sp. NRRL WC-3656; assembly: GCF_000720265.1. Lineage (NCBI taxonomy): Bacteria > Bacillati > Actinomycetota > Actinomycetes > Mycobacteriales > Nocardiaceae > Nocardia > Nocardia sp. NRRL WC-3656. Next base: position 105,771 of record NZ_JOJF01000010.1, read on the forward strand.
GAACCGCTGGGACTGCTCGACGACGTCGCCGAACACAATCTGGCCACCTACTTCTTCGCGCATCCGGAGGCGCCGCAGCGGTGGCGGGACTGGCCGGTCGCCGCGGAGATGATGGTGTCGACGCTGCGCTCGGCGCGCACGCACTGGCCCGACGATCCCGGACTCGACGCGCTGGTCCAGGGATTGCACCGATTTCCGGAATTCTCCTGCCGCTGGCGGGAACACCGGGTCACCGAATTCCGGTCCGGTGCGCTGCATATCGAGCATCCGCAGCGCGGCGACGTCGAGGTCGAGATCCAAAGCCTCAGTCCGGCAATCGATCAGAGCGTGCAGGTGTGGCTGGTCGACCGGCGGGCCGTGCGCAGTCCGGCACTGCGGCTGGTGAACGAATAACTCGCGCTCGGAGGATTCTTGCGCGCCCGAGTCGGCTCAGCTGTCGATCGGGACACGGAATCCGCGGTCCGCGACTCGTGAGACGCCGATCACGCATAATCCAACGTGAGGATTCCTGCCGGCCGGTGTCTATCGATTCGAGCAGCGGAGGAGGTGCTGTGTGACCGAGGCGGCAGCGGCACCCGAGGCAGCGCTGGACGACGCCACCCTGACCGGGCGGGCACGTGACGGCGATGTCCGGGCTTACGAGCAACTGGTGCTGCGCTATCAGGGAGCGATGTTCCGGTTGGCGGCACGGATGCTGGCCGATCGGTCCGAGGCGGAGGACGTCATCCAGGAGGTTTTCCTGACCGCCTGGCGCCGCCTGGCTCAACTGCAGGACGACAGCGCCTTCTCGGGGTGGTTGTACCGGATGACCACCAATCGCTGCCTCAACGTCATCCGGTCCCGGCCGGACCGCACCGACGTGGATCCCGATTCCACCGAATCGCCACAGCGTGCGACCCAGCCCGAACACGCGGCACAGGTGCACAGCCAGATGGCCGCGCTCACCGCGGCGCTGCAGCGGCTGACACCCGAACAGCGCGCCTGCTGGCTGCTGCGGGAGGTGCACGGCCGCTCCTACGAGGAGATTGCCGAGGTCGTCGGCACCAACACCACCGCGGTTCGGGGGCGGATCGCCCGAGCCCGGGCGCAATTGGCGGAGGTGATGAAGCCGTGGCGCTGACGGAGTTGACCGAAAGCGACTACACGCTGCCCTGCGGGCGCAGCGTCGAACAGGTCTGGGACCGCCTCGACGCCGTGGAGGCGGGGCTGGCCGACGAACACGAATCGGACTGCCCGCACTGCGCGGCCGCGCGCGAGAGCCTGCTCACGCTGCGCGCCGCCACCCGTGAACTCGTCGACGAGCCCGACCCACCGCCGCCCGCGATGTTCGACCGGATCATGTCCGCGGTGCGGGCGGAGGTCCGGCGCGGCCGGATGGTGAGCCTGGCGACCCCCAATCCGGGCTCGGTCGAGGTCAGCGAGCAGGCGATCGCGGCGGTGCTGCGCTATGCCGCCGATACCGTGGCGGGCGTGCGCGCTCGCAGCTGCCGCATCGACGACCACGGACCCGATGCCGACGGCGGCCACGCGATCACGGTGGCGCTGTCGATCTCGGTCCGGCACGGCGACACCGCCGTGGAACGCGTCGTTCCGCAGGTTCGCGAACGGGTACGCGCGGCGGCCACGGCCCGCGCCGGTCTGGCGCTCGACCGGCTCGACATCACCGTGGTGGATGTCTACCAGGAGGAGTCGTGAGCGCGGGATTCGCGGAGAAAGCGGAATATATCGCCTCCGATGCGGTAATCGCTGCAGTAGCGGCTCGGGCCGCGACCTCGGTTCCCGGGGTGGCGCGGCTCGAGCCCGGTGTCCTCGGTCTGCTCGGCCACCTCGCCCGGACGGGGCGGCAGTGGTGGAGCAGCCAGGACATCGCACCCGGCGCGGGCGTGCGCGTCCGTCACAGCGGTGGCTGGCTGAAGGTGCAGGTCGACCTGTCGGTGACGGGCGGATGCCACGTCGGCGAGGTCGGGCAGGCGATACAGCAGGAGGTGGTCCGGATGGTCGCGCAGCAAACCGGGATGGTCGTCGACGCGGTGTCGGTGGCGATTCTGGACATTCAACCGGATGCGTCGTGACGGCCGTGAGCGAGGACGAACTGGCCGGCGAGATCGTCACCGCCATCGAATCGGTGGCGGGACTGCATCCGGCCGTCCCGCCGGGCGTCGCCCTCGCCGATTGGGTGCCGCGGCTGGGGCCGCGCTCGGCGGTGGACGTGAGCCCGGAGATCATCGAGATCCGGGTGACGGCCTCGGCGCTGCCGCTGCCACCGCTGCTGGACAAACTCGCGGCGGCCGTGGGTGAGCTGCTGGCCGCCACCCGGTGGGCCGGTGCGCGGCTGCGCATCGTGGTCACCGATTTGGACGCGGACGTCTTCGACACCGCGGTTACCTAGATCATCGGTCTCGCCCGTGACATTTCGCCGTCGGCGGGGTCGTATCAGTGCAGGTTCGTATCCGCTGTACCGCAAGGGAACTGAACTGGAGGTAATCATGACCAGCACGACAGCCGGTAAGGGCGCGGAGAACGCCAGGGCCGATACGGGTAAGGACACCGGCGCCGGTCCTAGCCAAGGCGGAGCGGCTGCCAAAGCCCCCGCCCGGACCAGCAGCGCGCTGGTCAGCGAACAGGGCACCACCAGCATCGCCGATGTCGTCGTCCAGAAGATCGCCGGATTGGCGACCCGCGAGGTGCGCGGGGTGCACGACCTCGGCGGTGGCGCGGCACGCGCGTTCGGTGCCTTCCGCGATCGCATCCCCGGTGCGTCGGCCAGTGTGGGACAAGGGGTTTCGGTCGAGGTCGGCGAGACACAGGCGGCGGTGGATCTGGAGATCGTCGTCGAATACGGCGTCTCCATCGCCGAACTGGCGCGCGCGGTGCGCCGCAATGTCATCACCGCGATCGAGCAGATGACCGGTCTCGAGGTGGTCGAGGTGAACATCAACGTCAACGACGTCTTCATCGAAGAGGACGAAGATCAGCCGCCGGTCCGCGAACGGGTGCAGTGATATGAACGCCACCACGATCTGCCTGATCTTCGGTCTGTCCCTCGGATTCGCCGCGGCGTTCGGCGGATTCGGGGCCTTCGCGGTGGTGCTGATCTTCGGCGCGCTGGGACTGGTGATCGGCCGCTGGCTCGACGGCCATGTCGACCTGTCCGGTCTGATCCGCTCGGCGCAGGATCGGGGCCGGAAATGAGCGCCGCCGCGGAGACGGCGGCGGCACCGCTGCTCTCCGCGGCCGAGTTCCGGGGGCGCACCACCGTGTCCGAGCGCGCGGTGCGGCGCTTGGCGGCCCGGGCAGCGCGTGAGGTCGACGGTGTCGCCGCCGGCCCCGAGGTGTCCGCACGCGTGACGGCCGATACCGCCGTGCTGCGGGTACGACTGCCGGTCGATTATCCGATGCCGGTCGCGGTGGTCACCGAGGCGTGCCGCGAGCACCTGATGCAGCGCACCCACGAACTGTCCGGACTGGTGGTTCCGCGGGTGGACATCGAGGTCTCCGAACTGGTCAACACGATCGAACACGCCGGGGGCCTGCGATGAACCGCAGGCCCCGGCGCATCACCCCGGCCGTGCTGGTCGCGGTGGCGTTGCTGGTGATCGCGGTCCTCGTGGCGGTGTCGCTGATCCAAAACCTCGGCAACACGAAGGAGTTGGTGTCCTACCACAGCATCGCGGTGCACCTGCACGACACGACCTGGCACAGCTACTGGGTCCTCGGTGTCGGCATCGGGCTGGCGCTGCTCGGTGCGGTGCTGGTGCTCGCGGCGTTGCTGCCCGGGCGCCGCGTGGTGGAGGCGCTGGACGCCGAGGAGGGGATGGACGCGGGCATCACCCGGCGCAGTCTCGACGGCGCCCTCAACGATGCGGCGAGTTCGGTCGCGGGACTCGAAGCGGCACGAGTCCGCCGGAGCCACAAGAACATTCGAGTCACCGGCCGCGCCGTCCACCCGGACCACGCCGATCTGGAGCAGACGGTCAACGCGACGGTCGGCGACCGGCTCGCCCGCATCGGCCCCAAATCCGTCCCGCCGGTCAGCACCCGTCTGCGCGCGGCCCAGCAGCCGGGGCGGGTGGACAAGCGAGTGCATGTCCGCAAGGAGGTGTTGTGAGCGACAATCGCGCAGCGGCTCGGGACACCGACCGGGTGCGGGTGTCCCGCAAGTCACAGGAGGTGTTGTGAGCGACAATCGCGCAGCGGCTCGCGACACCGACCGGGTGCGGGTGTCCCGCAGATTACGGGAGGTGTTGTGAGTTCGAGTTCGGCCAATCGTCCGGCGCGGCTCAATCGGGCGTTGCTCGCGCTCATCGGGCTGGCGCTGATCCTCGCCGGCGTCTATGCCATCCTCGCGTACGCGGGCGTGCTGCACTGGGTCGATCGGGATGCGCCGCTGGTGCCCGGGACCGCCGAGCCGTCGCAGTGGGTGTTCGTGGCGGTGGTGGCGGGCGCGGTGGTCGTGGGCCTGGCGGCGTTGCGGTGGCTGGCGGCGCAGTTCGCCCGGCTGCCGGCGCGGATGCGCTGGCATATCGGCACGGTCGGCAATACCGGTGAGACGCTGATGGATTCGAATGTCGCGGCCGCCCCGGTGGCGACCGATATCGAGTCCTACCCGGAGGTGCGGTCGGCGCAGGCCAGGCTGTCGGGGCCGGGCCGCGCACCGCACCTGCACCTGGTGGTCACGGCGGAACCCGATGCGGATCTGACCGCGCTGCGCCGGCGCATTCTCTCCGAGGCGGTGAGCCGGCTGCAGCAGGCGCTGGAGGTGGATACCGTACCGGTGTCGCTGGAGTTGCGGCTCGCCGATCGCGGCCGCACCGCACGGGCGAGATAGCGGCCGTTCAGTCGAGGGGCCCGAGAACCCGCTCGACATAGGCGTTGGCGAAGCGCCCCTTCGGGTCCAGCCGCCGTCGCACGTCCTGGAACCGATCCCAGTCCGGATAGCGCCCGCGCAGTGTTTCCGCGGTCTGGAAGTGTCGCTTACCCCAGTGCGGACGGCCGTGGTAGCGATCGAAAATCGCTTCGCAGGCACGGAAATACGGTTCGTAGTCCATACCTCGGTACTGGTGTACGGCGATGTAGCACGTGTCGCGGCCCCCCGCGGGGGACAGGAACGCGTCGTCGGGAGCCACGAACCGCACCTCGGTCGGCATCGGCGAATCGAATTGCTGCCCAACGGCTTTGATCTCGCGAATGGCGTCGACGGCATATTCGCGCGGGATGGCGTATTCCATCTCGGTGAAGCGAAACAGCCTGGGGGAGGCGAAGACTCGGTAGGAGCGGTCGATCTGGCGGCGGTAGCTTCCGGCGTAGGCGGCGCCCCGGTGGATCCACGGAATCAGATTCGGCTGCCGGCGCGCGAGTCGGCACAGCGCATCGAAGGTGTGGTTGGACATCAGGATGTCGGCGAACCAGTCCACGGCCTTGGCGCGCGGTTGTTCGGCCAGTGGGACGCGGTTGTTGCGCTTGGTCATCGCCAGCGGGCTGTGCGCGAACATGTAGAACTCGAAATGCTCGTTGCCGTCGACGAATTCGTCGAGTTCGGTCAGCACCTCCTCGACCGGGACGGGCCGCTCGATGCCCTCCAGGACGAACGACGGCACCAGTTGCAGCGTCACCGCGGTCACCACACCGAGGGCGCCGAGATTCACTCGTGCCGCGCGCCAGCCGTCGGGGTCGCCGCGCTCGTCGAGTTCGACCACACTGCCGTCGGCGAGCATCAGTTCCACCGAGTGGAGTGCGGCGGAGATGTTCTGCAGCGCCGCGCCGGTGCCGTGGGTCGCGGTCGCGGTCGCCCCGGCGATCGACTGCACATCGATGTCGCCGAGGTTGGGGAAGGCGAGACCGAGCGGGTGCAGGGCGGTGCTCAGCGCGTTCAGGGTCGCGCCCGCCTCCACCCGGACCAGGCCGGTGGTGCGGTCGACCTGCAGAATCCGGTTCAGTCCCGAAAGCTGCAGCAGAGTGCCGTCGGTGAGCACGGTGTCGGTGAACGAATGCCCGGCTCCGGCCACGCGCACGGTATGGCCCGCGCGCTCGGCCCGGGTCAGCAGTTCGGCGACGTCGTCGCGTGTGCGCGGAGCGGCGTACGTGGCCGGCGCGCACCGTTGATCGCCGGCCCAGTTCACCCACGAATTGGTCATGCGTCCAACTTTAGAACATGGCCGAACTGTGCGCCAGCCCTCGTTCGAGCGCGAACGTGTCCGATCACACGGCCACGAGTGCGCCGGGAGTACTTACGTTGCGGACGGTTCGCTCGGTAACGTTGGCGGGTGCACGGTGCCGGTCAGGAATTACTTTCTGCGGCAGGCGAATACGGCTTCCTTCGCGTTGTCGACGTCGTCGTCGTTCAGGGGTGGAACCGTCAGGGGCTGCCGCGGAATGCAGTCGCCGCGCACACCGTCCAGGACGATGCTCATGTAACGCCGCCACACGTCGGGGTTCACCGGCTTGGCGAAGCTGGCGATCGCCTCGACCATGTTGATCATCGCGAAGAAGTCCGAGGCGGCGATCCCGGGTCGCAGCACGCCCTCGGCGACGGCCTTGTCGAACAGGCGGGTGACCATCGGCTTGATTCGCTCGCGGACCGAGACGAAGCGCTCCATGGCGTCGGGCAGCTCCAGCATCACCTCGCCGAAGCCGCGGTTGCTGGCCATGTGTTCGCAGCTCCACTCGAACAGCCGGGTCAGCCCGTGCCAGGTGTCGGGATCGGCGTAGGCGGCCTCGGTCGCCTCGGCCATATCGTTGACGGTCTGGTCGAAGACCTCGCCGATCAGCTCCTGCTTGTTCGCGAACCGCCGGTACACCGTCCCCACGCCGACACCGGCGGCTTCGGCCACATCGTCGAGGGTCACCTCCAGGCCGCGATCGGCGAACAGCTCTCTGGCCGCTCTGAGGATGCGCGCGTGGTTGCGGGCGGCATCGGCGCGCAGGCGCCGGGGAGCGGGAGCGGCCGTGGCGTGATTCACACCCCGATATTACCAAGTTCGGGGATTAACCGGAGGCGCTCTCTCCGTTATCGTGATAGCTTTCCATGTAAGCGGAGATGACTCCTCCACTTCAACTCCATCACAACCGTCGTCGGACAAGGGGACCCATGACTTCCGCGATCGATCTCGAAAAGAGCCGGTCGGACCTGCCGTCGAGGCAGTCCTCCGGCTCCGCGGGCCGCCGTGGCTCGCACGCAATGCGCTGGTGGGTGCTCGCCGTACTCGGCGTCGCCCAGCTGATGGTCGTGCTGGACGCGACCGTGGTGAATATCGCACTTCCCGAGGCGCAGTTGGACCTCGGCTTCTCCAATGCCGACCGCCAGTGGGTGGTCACCGGTTATGCCCTCGCCTTCGGCAGCCTGCTGCTGCTGGGTGGCCGGCTGAGCGACCTGTTCGGCAGGCGTACGACCTTCATCATCGGATTGGTCGGCTTCGCGGTCGCCTCCGCGGTCGGTGGCGCGGCCAACGGATTCGAAATGCTCGTCGTGGCTCGCGTCGCCCAGGGCGTGTTCGGCGCACTGCTCGCGCCCGCCGCGCTGTCGCTGCTGACGGTGACCTTCACCGAACCGTCGGAGCGGGCCAAGGCCTTCGGCATCTTCGGCGCCGTCGCCGGTACCGGTGGCGCGCTCGGCCTGCTGCTCGGTGGCGCGCTCACCGAATGGGCCTCGTGGCGCTGGGTGATGTACGTCAACCTGATCTTCGCCGCCGTCGCGCTGGTCGGCGCCGTGCTGCTGCTGGCCAAGCACACCGCCGAGCACCGGCCCAAGCTCGACATCCCGGGCACGGTCACGGTCAGTGCCGCCCTGTTCGGCATCGTCTACGGCTTCTCGCACGCGGAATCGCACGGCTGGTCCAACGGGCTCACCCTGGCCTTCCTCATCGGCGGCACGGTGCTGCTGGGTGTGTTCGCGTGGCTCCAGACCCGGGTCGAGCATCCGCTGCTGCCGCTGCGGATCCTGCTCGACCGCACCCGGGCCGGTTCCTACATGACGGTCTTCGTCATGGGTATCGGGATGTTCGCGATCTTCCTGTTCCTGACCTACTACATGCAGCTGACGCTGAAGTACTCGCCGATCATGACCGGCGTCGCGTTCCTGCCGATGATCGCGGCGATGATCGCCTCCTCGACCACCGTGCCCTCGCTGCTGCTGCCCAAGATCGGACCGAAGATCACCGTGGCCGCCGGCTTCCTGGTCGCGGCCGCCGGGATGGCGTGGCTGACCCGCATCGGACTGGACACCGGCTACGCCTCGCACATCCTCCCGGCGCTGATTCTGCTGGGCCTGGGTCTCGGTGGCGCCATGTCGACCGCCTTCCAGGGCTCGACCGCCGGTGTGCACCACGAGGATGCCGGTGTGGCATCGGCGATGGTGAACACCAGCCAGCAGGTCGGTGGTTCGATCGGTACCGCGTTGCTGAGCACCATCGCGTCCTCGGCGGCGGCGAACTACCTGTCGGGCCGCCAGCCCAGCCAGCTCGCGGTCGCCGAATCGCTGATCAAGAGCTACACCACCAGCTTCTGGTGGGCGACAGCGATTTTCGTGGTCGGCGCGGTCCTCGCGGCGGTGCTGATGCCCAGCACCGCACCGGCCCCGGCCGAGGGCGAGCCGGTGCTGGCGCACTGAGTTCGGCACCTGCGGCCGCGTAGGACGCTGCGGGACAATCGAATAGGGACGGTGCCCCGGACTCGTGGAGTCCGGGGCATTGTCATGTATCGGTCGATGCCGATGCCGATGCCGATGCCGATGCCGATGCCGATGCCGGTGGTGGTGGTGCGGGTGCCGGTGGTGGTGCGGGTGGCAGCGCGGGGCGCGGGCGAGGCGTCAGGTGCGAACCCCGTGAACGGTTCGCCGAACGCGAAGCCGACAGCGGCACGGAATACCGCGATGTCGTGGTTTTCGCGTGGTTCGTATCCGCCGCCGCCGCGCTGCTCGCCCCGGCCGCCGGTGGTGGTGGGCGCGACCGAAGTGGGCCGGGCCGGCGGCGCGTCGACGAGCCGCACCGCCCTCGTGGCCTGAGTTCCAGGTTCGGCCGGCGGCGATACGAGGGACGCGCCCGAACGTCGTTCGGCGGCTGCCGTCGTGGACGGGACCGCGATGCGCCGGCGTCCATCCGGGCAGGGACCGGTGCGAATTCGGTTGTTACTCTCCGTGGCGCCGCGAGCAAACCGATGGCTAGCGACAGGGCGGTGCTGGTGAAGCGGTTCGGGGTGGGTGGCATCGAGCCCTGTGCGGCCCGCAGGCCGGCGGGCAGGAGCCGAACAGGGCAGGGCGAATCCGTCGCCCGGACCGCGGCCGGTCGGGGCCGCACAGCCGGTGCGGCGAGCCCGCGCGACCCGGATGCGGGCCGCGGCTCGGTCGCTGACAGTTAGCATGGCTCCACACATTCTGTCGGGCAGGGAGGTGCACCAGGTGGGTTCGCGGACCGGCGCCACGGTGATGGACACGCCGGAGGGGGCGAGCGTCCTGCGCACGAGTTTTTGCTCGTCGCAAGCGAATCCGTTAGTCTGGACAGCTCTCTGTGGCATATGCGACCGCTGCTCCGCCCGATCGGACGACGTTCTAGACTGCACGGATCGGGTGTGGCGGGTCCGCCGCTCGGATGGACGGGCGGACGGTGGTGACAGCGCGCGGCGCGGCAGAACGGACAACTGGTACGGCACGACGACAGGGGGTTGGCGATGAGTGAAGCACCGGACGAGTCCGCGATGCAGATCGTCACCGAAGCCGATGCGTGGCAGCCGGATCCACGCTGGCGGTCCGCGGCCCGCTTGACGGTGCTGCTGGGTGAGGACGACCACTACAAGCATCGGCCCCGCTATCACGAGATCGTGCGGCGGGCTCGCGACAGCGGCCTGGCCGGGGCCAGTGTCTGGCGCGGTATGGAGGGCTACGGTGTCTCCTCGCGCATCCACACCACCCGCATGCTGGATCTCGCCGAGAACCTGCCCGTGATGGTGATGATCATCGACGATTCGCAGCTGCTGCGCGATTTCGTGGTGGCCAACGCCGAACTCTTCGAATCCGGGACCGTGACCCTGTCCGCGGTCCAGGTGTGGCAGTCGGGCGGGGTGTCGCCGTGATTGTGATGACGAGCCGGGCGCAGGTGCCGAGGAAGGGAGGCCCGAGCATGGCCCACGATCGAGCCGGCCGACCGGCGCGGGCCGGCGATCTCGAGGATCTGCCGCATCTGGTGACGGCGTACTACAGCCGCATCCCCGATCCTGCCGAACCCGCGCAGCAGGTGGCATTCGGTACCTCCGGACACCGCGGTTCGAGTCTCGATTGTGCGTTCAACGAGGCGCATATCCTCGCCATCACACAGGCGATCGTCGAGTATCGCGCCACCCGCGGCATCACCGGCCCGGTATATCTGGCTCGCGACACCCACGCGCTCTCGGAACCGGCGTGGACCACCGCGCTGGAGGTGCTGGCCGCCAACGACGTGACCGCCGTGATCGACAGCCGCGGGCGCTACACGCCCACTCCGGCGCTCAGTCACGCTGTGCTGCGCCACAATCGGGGCGGCACCCGCCATCAGGCCGACGGCATCGTGGTCACGCCCTCGCACAATCCGCCCCGCGACGGCGGTTTCAAATACAACCCGCCGCACGGCGGCCCGGCCGACACCGTCGCGACCGACGCCATCGCCGACCGCGCCAACGAACTGCTCCGCGGCGGGCTGGCCGGGATCAAACGCACCACGCTGCAGCACGCGCTGGCCACCGGTGTGCAGCGCTACGACTACCTCGATCAGTACATCGCCGATCTGCCGAACGTGTTGAATCTGGACGCCGTGCGCGGCGCCGGTATCCGGCTGGGCGCGGATCCGATGGGCGGGGCGAGCGTCGACTACTGGGAGGAGATCGGTCAGCGCTACGACCTCGAACTCGAGGTGGTCAATCCGTTCGTCGACCCGACCTGGCGGTTCATGACCCTCGACAGCGACGGGAAGATCCGGATGGATCCGTCCTCGCGCTATGCGATGGCCTCGCTGGTGGCGATCCGCGACGACTACGACATCTCCACCGGCAACGACGCCGACGCCGACCGGCACGGCATCGTGACACCCGATGCGGGATTGATGAATCCGAACCACTTCCTGGCGGTGGCGATCGAATATCTGGTCGCGAACCGGATGGGGTGGGACGCGCTGACCAAGATCGGCAAGACCGCGGTGACCTCCTCGATGATCGATCGGGTGGTGGGCGTGCTGGGCCGGCAGACCCACGAGGTTCCGGTCGGCTTCAAGTGGTTCGTCCCCGGATTGTTCAGTGGTTCCCTGGCTTTCGGTGGCGAGGAGAGCGCCGGAGCCTCGTTCCTGCGCCACGACGGCACGGTGTGGACCACGGACAAGGACGGCATCCTGCTGGCACTGCTGGCCGCCGAGATCACCGCGGTCACCGGCCAGAGTCCGTCGGCGCGCTACGCCGAACTCGAAAAGCGTTACGGCACACCGGCTTACGCGCGCATCGATGCCGTCGTGAATGCCGAGCAGAAGCGGCGGCTGGCCGCGCTGACGCCGGACGACATCGCCACCACCGAAATCGCGGGGGAATCGGTGCTGTCGGTGCAGACCCGCGCCCGGGGCAACGGCGCGGCGCTGGGCGGGGTGAAGGTGACCACCGAGAACGCGTGGTTCGCGGCTCGCCCGTCGGGCACCGAGGACAAGTACAAGATCTACGCCGAATCCTTCGAGGGCCCCGAACACCTGGCTCAGGTGCAGGCGGCGGCGGAGGAAGTGGTCGGACGGGCACTCGGCATCGAGGAGCCCGCGGTCGACTGATTCGCGGAAATGTGGTGAGCGATAGTTACGGTGCCGGTTCCCGGCTGCCCGCCGAGACCTGGGTGCTGATCGGCGCGGCATTCATCATCGCCCTCGGATTCGGGCTGGTCGCACCGGCATTGCCGCAGTTCGCGCGCAGCTTCGGCGTCGGCGTCGCGGCCGCCTCGGCGATCGTGAGCAGTTTCGCGCTGATGCGCCTGCTGTTCGCGCCGGTGAGCGGGCGGCTGGTCCAGCGATTCGGTGAGCGCGCGCTGTATCTGACGGGTCTGCTGATCGTGGCCCTGTCCACCGGCGCGTGCGCGCTGGCGCAGACCTATTGGCAGCTGATCGTGCTGCGTTCGCTGGGTGGAATCGGATCCACCATGTTCACGGTGTCCTCGCTGGGGCTGGTCATCCGGTTGTCGCCGCCCGGCGAACGCGGGCGGGTCTCGGGGTTGTGGTCCACCAGTTTCCTGATCGGCTCGCTGGCCGGTCCGCTGCTCGGCGGTGCGCTGAGCGGGCTGGGATTGCGCGCCCCGTTCGCGATCTACGCGGTAGCCCTGCTGGCGGCGAGTGCGGTGGTGTTCTGGAAGCTGCGCGGATCGCAGCTGGCCGAACCGGTGGGCGCGGAGCCGATGCCGGTGGTGAGTTTCGGCCGCGCACTGGCGGATCCGGTGTACCGCGCGGTGCTGTGGTCCAATTTCGCCAACGGCGCGGCGGTGTTCGGCGTGCGGATGGCGCTGGTTCCGCTGCTGGTGGTGGAGGTGCTCGGCGAATCGCCGGGAGTCGCCGGGGTGGCGTTGACGGTTTTCGCCGCGGGAAACGCCGCGGTGCTGTTCGCCTCCGGCCGGATGTCGGATCGGTGGGGGCGCCGACCCTTCCTGATCGCCGGCACCCTCGTGTGCGCGACGGGCACGATCGCGCTGGGGCTCGCGCCGAATCTGGTGTGGCTGCTGGGGGCCTCGTTCGTGGCCGGTCTGGGCTCGGGAATGTACACACCCGCGCAGCAGGCCGCCGTCGCCGATGTGATCGGCCCGCGGGCGCGCGGCGGCCCGGTGCTGGCCGGATTTCAGATGGCCGCCGATCTGGGCACCGTGGTGGGACCGATCGCTATCGGGTGGCTGGCACAGCGGGCATCGTTCGGATTCGCGCTCGCGGTGACCGGTGCGCTGCTGGTGGTGGCCGCGGCCGGATGGACGGTGGTGCGAGAGCCGCTGCGGCGGCATCCGGTCACCGCGGCCGTCGACTGATTTCCGTCACTCGGCCGCGCGGTCCTATCTCCGACGATGCGCACGGGCAGCCGATCGTGGTGTCGGGCACTGTCGCGGTGCCCGCGGGAGCGCCGCCGAAGGACGGCTGGCCGGTGCTCAGCTGGGCGCACGGCACCACCGGTTACGCCGACACCTGTGCCCCTTCCGCCGACACCGCGGACGGCCCGGACCACGATTACCTGGGGCCGGTGAACCGGGTCCTCGACACCTGGATCGCCAAGGGCCTTCGCCGGCGCCTTGCTGGTCGCGGCCCCGGTGGCCGTCGCCTCGGTGGTCCAGTACTTCACCACCGTCAACGAGCCGTTCGTCCCGAAGGGCCAGCCGACGAAGTGAGAATTGTGTTGTATCGGCGCCGAACTCGCACCGGCGGCCACGCGGCCTCCGGCGTGAATTCGGCTCTTCTCTGTGAAAAGCGCTGAGGAAGAACGTCTTTCGTTAGATCAGCGGATCGTGCCGAAGCCCGGAACGAGGGGCAGGTCGAGCGGCGTCACCCATCCGGGTGGCAGGGCGTTGACCGCGGGGACGGCATTCAGGGCCCGCATTCCGGTGGCGAGACATCCCGCCACGGCGGGCGTGCGCCCGGATCCGTCGGTGAACCGGAAGGACGTCTCCTGAGAAATGGACGGCGAGCCGATGATGTCGACCCGATACACATCGTCCTTCGTACCGGCGGGCCAGTCGGGAGCCGCGTCGGTGCCGATACGGTTGACGTGTTCGAGGGTGATGACCTCGCGGCCGTGGTAGACGCCGTTGATGGTGAACCGGATGGCGGCGACGTTGCCGGCCGCGACGACGCCCTTCGCGGACGGGCGATCCACGGGCGTCACCCATTTCTCCCAGGTGGTGGTGACGGCGTCGAGTTCGATGCCCACGGCGGTCGCGATCATCGGCACGGTGGCGCCCCAGGCCATGATCAGCAGATCGGGGATCTCCAGCATGGCCTGGAATTCCGGCGGCCGCCCGATGCCCATCTCGACCTCGTAATCGCCTTCGTAGGCGGTGTAGTCGAGCAGCTCCGAGGCGCGTACCGACTCCACCTCGCCACACAGGCCCAGCAGAGTCATCGGGAACAGGTCGTTGGCGAAGCCGGGATCGATACCGGTGGTGAAGCAGGACGCGCCCCCCGCCGCGCAGGCCTCGGTGATCGGATCGCGCCAGGCGGCGGGGGTCTGCGCCATATCCGGCCACACCCACGGCGTCATCGCGGTGGAGCACACGTCGATTCCCGCCCGCAGGAACGATCCGATGACCCGGATGTTCTCGTCGGCGAACTGTGCGGTCGGCCCGTAATGCACCACCGCATCCGGGCGCAGCGCGATCAGTTCCTCCACCGAATCCGTGGCGCGGATACCGGTTTCACCACCCCCGCACAGCAGTCCGGCGTCGCGCCCGACCTTGTCCGGGTTGCTGACGCCGACGCCCACGAGTTCGAAGAGCGGATGGCGGATGATCTCGGCGAGCACCATGGAGCCCACCACACCGGTACCCCAGAGGACGATTCGCTTCTTCGCGTCGGTCACCGGAACTCCTTGCAGCCGTGAGTATTTCAGTTGTGGTATTCGCCGCAGTCGACGGTGAGAATCTGGCCCGTCACGGCGGAGGCGAGGTCGGTGGCCAGGAACAGGGCGGCGCGGGCCACCTCTTCGGGGGAGGCGAGGCGTTTGAGGTCGGTCGGCTCGGCCTTGCGCCGGTAGATCTCCTCGTGGGTGACGCCGTCCTGGGCGGCGAGCCAGTCGAAGTAGGCCTTGTTCACGTCCTCGTAGATGTAGGAGGGCGCGACACTGTTGACCCGGATGCCGCGTGGGCCCAATTCGGTCGCCAGCGACGAGGCCAAATGAGCGAGTGTGCCTTTCGATAGCTTGTAGCCGGCGTAGATCGGCTCGGAATCGAAGCTCACACAGGAATTGAGCATGATGATCGAGCCGCGTGTCGCGGCCAGCGCATCGGCGAACAGCGTCGAAAGCCGCAGTGGCGCGAAGACATTGGTCTCGTTCGCGGTCCGCAAGGCGTCCAGTTCGATGCCGGTGATCGGTTCCATCGGCGGGATCGCGAAGGCGTTGTTGATCAGGCAGTCCACCCGGCCGAATTCGGCGAGGGCGCGGTCCACCAGCGCGCGCCGCTGCTCCTCGTCGGTGATGTCGGTAGGCACCACCAGTGCCTTGCGGCCGTGGGACCGCACCACCTCGGCCATCTTTTCCAGCCGGCGTTCGGTGCGGCTGACCAGCACCAGATCCGCGCCCATCCGGGCGGCCTCGGCGCCCAGCGCGCGGCCCAGGCCCGGGCCGACACCCGACAGCACGACGACCTTGCCCTCGAGCAGGGGGAGTGGCCGGTAGGTATCCGCGGTGGCGATCGGCTGGCCGGTAGTGGACACGACTTCTCCTCGGATTCAGCAGTTACAGAATGTAACGACTCAGATGTGACAGACTGTAACGACTGATGCTCGCGCTGACAAGGACGGTTGTGTCGTGAACGCTCGCCATCGACTCGGTCCGCATCGCGATCCGGAGGTGGATCGAGCGGTCCTCGAGGCCGCCCGCGAGCTGCTGGTGGAACGCGGCTATGCCGCCGTCTCGATCGATGCGATCGCCACCCGGGCCGGGGTGAGCCGGCCCGCCATCTACCGGCGCTGGCCGTCGAAGGCGCATCTGATCGCGCGAGCGGTCTTTCCGGATGTGGGCGGCGAGGACGAGGCGAGCGATCTGATCGAGGAGATCCGCACGGTTATCCGGGGCACGATTCACCTCTTCGGGGCCCGGCCCGCGCGCGAGGCGATGCCCGGGTTGATGACCGAGATGCGAGCGGATTCCGGTCTGTACCAGAAACTTTCGGCACGACTGGACACGCCGACCCGGCGCGAACTCGCGCGGTATCTCGATTCCGGGGCCGTGCGCGGCGGAATCGACTCCGACACGGTGCTGGACATGATCGCCGGTGCCGCACTGTTCGCCATGTGTATCCGGGATATCGACGATACGGAGGGTTTCGCCCGGTCGCTCGAGAACCTGGTCCTCTACGGGCTGGTCGGCGTGCCCGCGGGCGAGGCGGAGGAACCGCGGGCGTAGGCGGGTGAAATCCGGTCGCCGGGAAATCGGACGGCCGGATTCCGGCGACGGACCGGTTTTGGCAGAGTGGACGCCGTGAATTCCTCGGATTCGAAATACACCCCGCGACCGATGTCGAACCGCGCCACCTACGCACTGGGTGCGGTGGCTCTGGTCGTGGTCGCGGTGATCGTGGTGCTCGTCGTGCGCTGGAACAGCGACCATGGTCTGACGGTGCAGGAGGACGGTTACGGCGCCGCGCACGATCCGGCGGTCCAGGCACTACTGGATTCCGACGGCGCGATCGTGCTCGGTAAGACCTCGGCCGCGAAGACCATCGATATGTTCGAGGATCCGATGTGCCCGTCCTGCGGGGCGCTCGAGCATTACTACGGACAGCAGATCGCCAAAGCGATCGACCAGGGAAAGCTCGCGGTGCGCTATCGGTTCGTGAACTTCCTGGATCCCAAGTCCAGCAGTAAGGACTATTCGACCCGCGCGGTGGCCGCGAGCGAGTGTGTGGCCGATGCCGGTGACGGACCGGTGTTTTCGAAGTTCCACATGGCGCTGTTCACCACGAAGCAGCCCAGTGAGGACGGCGGCAATCTGACCAACGATGAATTGGCCGCGATCGCCAAGGATTCCGGTGCGTCGGCGGAGGTGCAGTCCTGTATCGCCAAGGGCGACCGGGTGGATTCCGCGCGCAACCACGCCCAGTCGTCGCTGGCGGCATTGAAGGATGCGGTCGGTCAGGTGCAGACACCCACCGTGCTCGACGGCGGCAAGAATGTCGATGTGGAAAATTCGGATTGGGTCACCAAGCTCGTGAGCTGATCGCAGTCGCGCGGCGATGTCGCGCTGGTCGAGGTCCCGGCCCGGACGGTATCCCCAACCGCCCGGGCCGGAGTCGTAGAGCCGGCGTTCAACAGATTTCGTCGTCGCCGAGCAGCACCTCGTAGATGCGATTGCGGGCGTCCGCGATCGCGTTCACGGTGTCACGCAATTGTCCCGCCATGGCGGCATATCCGGCGCCCGCGGCCGTCCGGTCGAGTTCGGATTCCAGCCGGAGCCGCAACTTCTCGAGCGCGGCGATCCGTTCCCGTTCCACACCGGCGTCAATAACGGTCGGCGCGGGTGGACGATCCTGGCAAGTCATGGTGTTCGCGGTGTCCTCCGATCACTGGGTGGGCAGTAGTAGTAGTGGAACGAAAGTTGTTCAGCGGTGGTAACTTTCACCGGACAGGAGACAGTCCTCCGGAGTGCCCTCCGCGAGTCGTCGATGCACCAGAGCGTGCTCTCCGATCGGGTAGCCCGGGTCGAGCGTCGAAACCGGCGCTGCCGCAACGGATGTGGTGACCGGACCCGGACCGACGACGGGCGTTTCGGAATCCCGGTGCGGAAACAGATAACGGCCTATCTCGTCGACCGTGGTGTGCACATCCCCGGTCGGGCTCGTCCACCGCAGCCGATCCGCGTCGAGCCGCCGCACCTCCCAGCGAGTCTTGTGCTGCACGGTGAGCAGCGCCAAGCGGGAATGATGGGGACATAACGTGAACCGTCCGGGGGCGCCACGCCGATGTCTCGAGCCGTGGACTGTATCGCCGGACCGATCCACATCGCTAGTGCCTGTGCTCCCCTCCGGCACGGGCACATCGGTTGCCACCGCGGGCATTACGCAGCCCGGGAATGCGCACAGTCCGTCGATTCGGAGGGTGGATTCGGCGATGGTGACCGATTCACCCCGTTCTACGATCCGCCGCGCAAGTTCCGCGTCGATCGGCCCGTAGCCCGCCAGATAGGCGGGCTCCTCGCTCTCCCCGCCCAGGGCTTCCGCGCTGACACCGACCTGGATCAGCGGGCGGCGAGTCCGGGCTCGCCCGGACCTGCGTCGGGAATCCGATGCGGATCGCTCGGAACCTGTTGCGGTGCAGCGCTTTCCTCGTCCGCAGGCGCAGTCGAGTCGCTCCGCGCCCTCGGCGAGGGCGACGAGTGCGTCGGCGCGGCGTTGCGGCATGGTGCGCGGGTCCTCGGGGCAGACCTCGTATGCCATGTCCCGCAGTCGCATCGCGACCGTTTGGGCCCCGTCCGCGGGCAGGAGCCCCGCCACGACCGCCGCGCCGTCCTGGACCGCGGTCAGGCGGATATCGCGGCAGTCCTCGCGCTGTTCCCGCCGGCGCTGCTCACCGGGGCCGTCCAGCCGGCTCAACCAGCGACGTGCGGTCTGCCGCAGCCGGGCCGGTGTGGTTCGTGCCGCGGCCTCGACCAGCGGAACTTCCACATCGGCGAGTAGATCGCTGGACAGTCCGCGGACGTTGTCGACGATCACCTGCACCCGCGACAGATCGATGCGGCCCGATCCGAACGCATCCCGGGTATGCGGCAAGGTGTCCAGCGCCAGCCCGATATCGATCAGCGCGGCAGCGACCTGCTCGGATATCTGTACCGCCATCGAGACCTCCGCGGCGGCGAACTCTCCCGCCCGCACCCCGCCCGGTCCGGGCGCGGCGTTGCCGGCGCGATGCCGCCGATACAACTCGCGCACCGCCCGCACCTCCGCCGCCTGTGCGAATGCCGCCGCCCCATGTGCCCGTCGCAGCGCATCGACCAGCCCCTCGTCGCTCATCGCCTGAAGCTCTCTGCCATCGAACATGTGTTCGAGTCTATCGTTCGAACGTGTGTTCCACCACCCCTGTATGCAGGCGATTTGGTACGCCGAGTCCAGGTGGTGTAACTTCTTTCAAGCACGCGGGGAACACCTCCGAGGTGCGAAAACCTGGGGCTATGGCGCAGCTGGTAGCGCACCACACTGGCAGTGTGGGGGTCAGGGGTTCGAGTCCCCTTAGCTCCACCAGGTAGAAGGCCCGGCATTTGCTGGGCCTTTTGTCCGTTCTGACGACACTTCTGACGACAACTCATACCGCGTTGCCGTCTTCGGGCTGTTCGAACAGCGATCCCATCGAATCCAGTGCATCGCGCTTCACCGACTCGATCACCTCCAGATAGATCCCGGTCGTGACCGTGATCGAGGAGTGCCGCAGGATCCGCTGCACGGTCGCCGCCTCCACTCCCTGCGTGAACAACAGGGTCGCGCAGGAATGGCGGAGGTCATGCACCCGGATTTGCGGAACTCCCGCCTTGGCGCACAGGTTGTGGAACATCCGGTTGGCGTTCCGCGGTTCGATCGGCCGGCCGAGCTTGGTCGTGAACACCAAACCGTTCTCCTGCCAGGCGCTACCGGCCGCGAATCGCTCCTCCATCTGGGCCTTGCGATGCGTCCGCAGGATCGCCACGAGCGGCCGGGGCAGGGGGAGTGGCGCGTTCGATGCCTCTGTCTTGACGTCCTCCAGGCGGA
The DNA here is from genome assembly GCF_000720265.1 of Nocardia sp. NRRL WC-3656. Classification (NCBI taxonomy): domain Bacteria; kingdom Bacillati; phylum Actinomycetota; class Actinomycetes; order Mycobacteriales; family Nocardiaceae; genus Nocardia; species Nocardia sp. NRRL WC-3656. Next base: position 125,182 of record NZ_JOJF01000010.1, read on the forward strand.
GTTCGCCGTCTACCCGGTGCAGCGATTTGCGGATGGTCAGCCGTCCGGCGGTCAGGTCGATATCGTCCCACCGCAGGCCCAGTGCTTCGCCGCGTCGAAGGCCCATCGCCAGGGCAACCGCCCACAGTGCCCGGAGGCGATGCTGTTCACTGGCCCGCAGGAACGCCTGAGCCTCAGCGCGAGAGAACGCGCGCACCTTGAAGTCCCCGGAGCTCCGGAGCTCCACAGACCGGGCCACGTTCCGGCTGATCAATTCGTCCTCGACGGCATCCTGTAGCGCCGCCCGCAGCACCCGCAGAACGTGACGAACCGAGCTGAGCGACAGCACGTTCCCGCAGCACTCGGCCGGAGACTTCGCGCAGCACCGAGGCTTCGCGCGGTTGGCATCCTTCCCTTGGGCGCAGCACTGGCACTTGGTGCGCAACGTCTTCAGGAACGTGCGCACGTGCCGAGTGTCGAGAGCCTTCAGCTTGTGACGGCCCAGGCCCGGGATGATGTGCAGCCGCACGTCACCTTCGTAGGTCGCGTAGGTGGTGCGCCTGATCTTCGGTTCGGCTATCTCGCGCAACCAGTAATCCATGTATTGCCGAACTGTCATCGTCGTGACGTCGACCGGGATTCCCTTGCGCTGCAACTCTTTCAGTCGTGTGCGTTCGGCGTCCGCTTCCTCCCAGGTGCGGCCGTAGACGCTGATCCGCTTGCGCCGACCGTCCGGGGTATCCACGAACAGCTTCAGCTCGACGCGGCCGTCCTTGCGGTGGCTGATCGTGCCGGAGCCGTTCGGATTCCGTTTGCGCGGCTTCTTCTCGGCCATCACGCTGCCGCCGCACTGTCGATCAGACCGGCCACGTAGTCCTCGAACGATGCCCGCACGATGCGCCGACACCGCCCCACCGTCACCGATTGCACCTGGCCGTCCCACAGCAGTCGGTAGACCATCCACTTGGACACGCACAGGACGTCCGCCGCTTCCTGCACCGTCATGAATCGAGCACTCATCTCCGAATCCCCCTATGCCGCCGTGTCGTTGGTCGAACCCTGCTGTGGCACTTGGCTTTCCGCCTCCGCCGCCATGCGTTCTGAATGCGCGATTTGAGCGCGGAGGTATTCGGCCTGGCGTGAGGTCTTCTGCGCGATCATGGACATGATCAGATGCTCACGTGGTGGGACGTTCGGATCACCCGGTTCCACGGGCCGGATGATCATCCGGTCAAGCTGAGGCTTGGAAATACCAGCCTCAGCGAGCCGTTGCCGAACGAACTCCACCCGATCCGCCTTGTGGTCGGCCAGGTCCTTGCCGGTCCATTTGCGCGACACCAGGACTCGGCGTCCGCGCATACCGAGAGTGTCACGACGATGGGCTTTGCCCTTGCACACGCCGGGGACCGTCTTCGCGGTGGCGCCCTTCGGGATCACGCCGTAGCGGAACCACAGCCCGCACGAGGGCGAGCACGGAGTGATCGCCAGTTCGGCGTGTAGGCGGTCGTAGTGGTCGGCCACACGCTGAGACTGGGCCTCGATCACGTCCCCGATGGACTTGGTCAGGTACTTGGTCAGATATCCGATGTGGCGTCCGGCCTCCTCCGTGCCGCCGAGGATGCCCTTGACGTCGATCTGGGCACCGAACCGGACCACATGCGCGGGTTCGAGGTCATCGACGCAGTCCATGACGTCCAGCGCCTCATCCCACGTAGGCACCGGCACCCGCTGACCGGTCTCCGGGTCCACCCGATCCGGGTCGACGAATCGGCCGGCGGAGTAGTCCCAGAACGGCAACCGATCGGTGTAGACCGGTTCGTCGAAGTGCGGCCACCACACCTGGTGATACGTCGCGGCCACCAGTTGCCGGATTACCTCTCTCGAATCGGAACCGCGGACCGCGATGTGGATGTGCGGGGCTCCCCGCTTCTGCGGCTCCACCGTCGCGAAGTACTGCACATCCCGACCGGTCACGCGCCGGTAGTTCTGGACGAACCGATCGAACAACGCCGCGAAGTGCAGCGCATCTCGTGCGGCCTGCCGGTAGTCGTAGTTGTCGGGGTCGATCGGTGCACCCGCGTCCGGATGACCCGGGCCGTACACCTTGCCGTAGGAGGGCAGGGTGAGGGTGATGAACATCGAGGGCCGGTACTTGCCCGCGTACTGCCGCCCGATCGTGGTCTTTTGGACCTTCTTCCGGGGCAGGTCCGGGGCAGCCTGCCGCCGCCTGGTCGACCGCTTCCGCGTCTCCTTCTCCGGTTCCGGGTCCAGGCCGGGCAGCTTCCCGCGAATGCCCGACTCCCGGAGCTCCGCGTCGATCTCTTCGAACACCTCGCGCAGCGCGTCCATCGTCTCTGTCGCGTCGCACTCCTTCGCGGCGGCGTAGTCGTCGATCAGCCGCCCGCGTTCGATGAGCAGTTCTGTTTGCCGTTGGGTCGGTGGATTCTTCTCGATCACAGGTTCCTCCTCGATGTGCCAGCCTTCGCGGGCCTGCTGGATACGAAGCGCCCGTGCCTTGGCCGCACAGGCCGGGCACACGCACTCCAACGTCGATTTGCACGGCGCGCCAACGTATTTCGGTTCCCCGGTGGCCTGGTCGAAACCGATCATCGGCAGAGGACGACGGCACACGTCGAACTTCTCCGCCGACGCCTGGGCCAGTTCCACCAGATTCAGCCGCGCACGCCGATCCGCTGCCGTCTCACGGGGCGTAGCCCCATCACCATCGGTGACAGGGCTTTCCGGCGTCGTCTCCAACGCAGAAGCGGTCATCAGTAGCACATCCCTCCCGACGCGGCGTACCGGGCAGCCGCAGCGTGGTAATCCCATGCCGGAGCCGAACGCAGCGGGCGAGGTGCCAGACCGGCAGCCTCCCGCAATTCGTCCGGAGCGTCTTCGCCCATCAGACGAGCCTTCGTCGCGGCCTCCTGCTCGGACATCCGACGCCACTTCGCCGGATCGCCGACCACCACGAACACCGGTTCGTCGGCCGTCTCCATCGAGTCATCCAGCGGGGCAAGGGTGTTCACGCCGCCACCTCCGCCGTGTCCAGGGCCACCACGCGCACACCGCGAAGCAGCAGCAACGCCGCATCCACAATGTGCTGAGGCGGCTTCATGACGCTTTCCCAAACGTCGATGGCTCGCCAGTCCACGCGCGCCTCGAACGGATTCGGTTCTCCGAGTACCTCGTTCAACCGATCGGCGAACTGCTGGCGGCCCAAGCCCATCGAGTGGCGGGCGCGGATCAAGATTTCCCGTTGCGGCGACATCCAGGAATCCGGCATGACCATGTCGCCGCCAATGCCATTCGCCGCTTGTTTCAGAGCCTGCATTGTGACCTCCCCTTGAATCTGTGCTATACCGTAATAGTACACCCTAGTACGGCTACTGTCTACCCCTACCTATGGCGGCATAGATCGGCAGCGTTTATCGTGAAAGGTATGACTTCCTCATCTCCGAAGCCGCCATACCAGCAGGTCGCCGACGATATTCGGGCCAAGATCAAGTCAGGCGAACTGAAACCCAAGGAGCAGATCCCCTCCAACCGCACGCTCGCCGAGCAGTACGGGGTTGCCCCAATGACTGCGAGCAAGGCCATTCGTGCCCTCTGTGATGAAGGGTGGACCATCTCTGTCCCGTCGCTGGGTGTCTTCGTGAGCGAGACGGTGCCGGCGGAAGGTGATACCTCCAGCCTGGCGCGCCAGATAGCCGACCTTGACAAGCGGCTTCGTGCCGTTGAGGCGAAGCTTGCCGATTGATGGACCATGCGGAGCTCCTGTCCCCGGTTCGGGAATCGGTTCGTGTGCAATCAGATTCGCCGATACGGGTGGGACATCATCACCGCGTGGCAGGACTCTCCAGGACGTCTTTAGACGTCCCCAGTTGTCCCTATCTGGTCCGGAAGTGAGTTGAGCTGATGCCAAACGAACGCCTCCGAGAGGCATTGCTGCGTAGCGGGCTCACCCCGCACTCGGTCGCCGCGGAGATAAAGGTCGACGCGAAGACCGTCGAGCGGTGGATCACCAAGGGGCGGATGCCGTATCCCAAGCACCGCTTCGCCATCGCGGCTCTTGTGAACGAGCCGGAATCCTTCCTCTGGCCGGAGGCTGCTCCACGCCGTCAGTTTGCTGACGTGGAGGCTGTGTTTCCGACCAGGGCGGAATTCGTAGAAGCAATGCCACCGCGAGAGATATTCAAAAATGCCACCTCGATCGATATGGCCGGTCTTTCGTTGAATCTGCTGTGCCAGCAGTATTCCGACCGCGAAATAGAAAAGTTGCTGAAATCGCGCTGCTTATTTCGCTGCCTCTTCCTCGATCCGGCGGGAAACTATATTCGCGAACGGGAGAAGGAAGAGGGTCATAATCCCGGACTCCTGAGCAATCTCACTGAAATCAATATCAGCTCAATGACCAGGCTGCGAGCGCGAGTCGGCGCAGATGCTTCCGAATTCATGCTCATCCGCACATATGACCAGCCGATTCGATTCAACATCACCGTGGTCAACAAGACGGAATGTATTGCGCAACCGTATCTCCCCACGGCGAGAGGGGTTGAATCGCCTACATTCGTCTCGCGGCGAACGGATCAGCCGGGTATATTCGATACGTTCAGTCAGGTATTCGAGTCGCTCTGGGCGAATGGGAAAGAGGTCTCTTGAAATGATCCAGCCTGCGTCCGAACTTCTCGAAACAGCACGTCAGGCGGCGGAGCTTGGTGCCGATATTCTGGACACCGGCTCATCGGGACGAGTTCGAGCAAAAGGTGATCGCGACTATGTCACCGATCTTGATGTCAGAATTCAGTCCGAAGTACAGAAATACCTACAGCGCGAAACTCCCGAGGTGAACTTTCTGGGAGAGGAGTCATCGGAGAATCGGAGCTTCTCCGCAGGTTCGGCGTTTTGGGTACTCGATCCTATCGACGGCACATCCAACTTCATTCATGGCGTCCCCTTATCGGCGGTTTCGCTTGCGCTCGTGCAAGAAGGTGAGCCAACAGTCGGTGTAATTATCGCCCCGTTCCTGAATCTCGAATATCACGCAGTGCGCGGTCTCGGTTCCTTCAGAAATGGTGAATCCGTCAGCGCCAGCAGCACTCCAAATCTTCGACAGGCAATCGTTTCCATTGGCGATTACGCCGTGGGGGAGAACGCGGCAGAAAAGAACCGGCACCGACTGTCGCTGACGGCTGCGTTGGCTTCCAATGTCGAGCGAATCCGCATGTTCGGCTCAGCTGCGCTAGACCTTGCGTGGGTTGCTGACGGTCGCACCGACGCATGCGTCATCATGTCGAACAAGCCTTGGGACGTGGCCGCAGGCGTTCTCCTCGCGCGCGAAAGCGGCGCAGTGGTCTCGGATTCCGCCGGCAACCGTCACACGCTCTCGTCGGCGGACACGATCGCGGTCGGCCCCAGGATCGAGACCGACCTCCTTGGCCTCCTCCAGGCGGCCTGAGAGCACTCGTCTACCGGTTTCCGGAGAGCTCCATCCGCGCAACCCCATCCGAACTGGCTGGCTGTGTCTGTGCGCAGGCTGATTGGACACGTGCAAGCAGGTCGTACAGTGCGGGCCTGGCCTCGCCGCGCCGTCACTGTCAGGCGGTTGTTGCCGAATTTGGCTATATAGGATCAAGGGCGGCGCTTCGCGCCGCCGAGCGGCGCCGCCACGCGGCGCCGCGCAACCGCCCGCCTACGCAAGCTGCGGCAAGCGGGCGCGTCGGGCGCGTCGGCGCCGCTCTGGCGACGTGGTAGAACGCCACCCGTTCCTATCTGGCCGCTTCTGGCATCGACTGAGCAGTGTGGGCGCGACGTCTGCCGTACCCGACATGGCCTCCCGCAGCCCGAGGCCGAATCCGCCGGCACCCAGCCCAGTCGACCGGCTGTGGTCACCTCGAAGAATTCGTCGGAACCGAGCAGGCATCGTCCGTCACCTCCGCAGAGGCGGTGGTCGGGGGTGCGTCCGGTGGCCCCGACCCAGCGAATCTCGCGTCGGAGGTCTTTCCGCCGATCGTGTTGCCCGCCAGTGTCCTTCCCGGCCGCGCTGTCCTGGCTTATCCGAGGACTATCACGAACCAGCCGCGGATCAAGGGCGGCGACTACGACGAGGCCACCTACCTCACCCCCGACCACCACCTCTGCTCCGAGTGCTACGACCGCTACCCGATCGGTTCCGACGAATTCTTCGAGGCGCTCGACTGGTCCGAGCGGACGCTGGGCTGAGCGACCCGGGGGCTTCGGCCCCCACCAGCTTCCGGCCGCCCGCCGATGACCGTCGGGCAGTGAGTCGCCAACGACGCCGACTCCCGGCCGGTAGCCCCGGACACTGGCTATCCGGGGAACCACCGGTCACCCGGTGCGGACAACGTCCTTCCGTCCGCATCGGGTCACCGCCACGGGTTTATGTTCAGACGCTGCCGAATTCGCCTTATATCTATAGATAAGGGACGTCTCGACGTGTTGCTCCTATTCCGACCAAAAGCGCTGTCGGGTGACTGAGGTCAGCGTCCGCGAATGTTCGAACACTACCGTTCCCGCCGCCCGAAGATCGTCTGCCCACTGCTCACTTTGGTTGTCCAGGTCGTCGACGGAGCCCATCGCGTCTCCTACGCTCGCGAACGCGGTCTCCATGTCATCCAAGCATTTGAGGATCTGAGCGTCACCGATGATCAGCTGCGCCGCGGCAACGACAACCGGCCACCCAATGATGTCGGCGATCATCTCATCGGCCGCGCGTACGACATTCTCGTTGCTCTCGTCCCACGGATGCTGCTGTACCCAGGATGCGATGCTATGGCTGTTAAAACTCATCCGGTTCGCAAAAGCGAGTACTTCCGCGATGGCCTGGCGCTGATCCTGGTAGTGCCGGTCGCGACGTTCGCGCTCGAACCTAGAAGCTTGATGGGCCAGGTCCTTCTCGAATCGAACATTGGTATAACGCTGGGTAATCCACGCTGCCGTCAGGGTCCCCGCAACACCCACAACGCCGACGACGCTGGTCGCCAGCATGCCCCATCCCGGTGTGTAGTACATCGATCGAGGATTCCACATGGTCGGTCCTGTGGACCATCGGATGTGCGCGTCCTTCGGCCGCGTGGCCCTGATTGTGGTCGGCCTGCAGGATGTTCCCGCGCCCCTCCAGCCTCAAGGGCGCTACGCGTCAGCTTCGCTGATGGGCATCCGCCCACCCTTGACCCTGGAGCCTCTACGCGAGAAGGGCAGGCCATGACGGGCAGGCGGAGCCAGCCCACCCAGGTACGCATCCCGACCACAATCAGGGCCATCCGTGGTCAGGACATGCCGAATCGGCGGGGGAGAGCTACACCCCGCCGACGACAGTTTTGACGACAATGACGACGACAGTCGACCATCACGAGCACCGGCACCACATGCCGATATCCAAATCGCTTGTCCTGGTCAGAGTCTCGGCCCGCTCCTGGCAGTGTGGGGGTCAGGGGTTCGAGTCCCCTTAGCTCCACAGAAAATGCAGGTCAGGACCGGTAATTCGTCGGTCCTGGCCTGTTTTGTTCGGCCCAACCCCGCGGAAACCCCACGTTTCCGGTCCGGTAACTGTTTCGGGCCAGGTACGGGTGAACGCCGCCATCTATTCGTCGGACTTGGGCGGGGCGGCGAGAGTGCTCAGGACACCTTCGTACCTTGCGTGTGCAGCTAGCCAGACGTACGGCGGCGATCCATCCGCGTCCGCAAGTTCCTGAGCTTTGCGGACGAGTATTCAAGCACCGGGTTGTCGCTGTCCGGGAACGGGTAAGGAAAAGCATCTTCGGGACCGGTAATGCTGTCGGCTCTGTAGTCGCGATACCCGTTCGCGATGATTCGCGTCGACTGCCTGTCTCCGGTACGACAGGTGCGGATTAGGTGTGCTGTCGTTCCTCGGCCTCGTTCCGTCGATGCGCGCGTTTGCTCAAACCTGCCTCGGGGTGGATCGGGCTTGGGCTGTCGGTCTCGGGATGCGCTCCGTTCACAGCTACTGGGTGCACTGGGTTCGGGGCTGATCTTCAGGTTCAACCCTGCCTTCCGTTCAGTTGTCCGGACCAAGATGAGCGAGGCCAGACGATAACAATGATTCTTCGTGTGCCGACCAGGTTGAGAGCCAATGCGATCGCGACTGGTTTGCGGTGGGTGGATCCTCTGGTCTCGTGTCGCTGTCCGGCCCGGTGCTCAGGTCGCGTGGATGGTGGTTTTCGTTCCGTTGCGGTCGGCCGGCGCAGACCGGAACCAGCGTCGTTCATCGCCTCGTACCCGGACTCGCGCAGGAGATCCGGCCAGCGGTCAGCGACTCGTGCTCGCGATCGGGCGTCATGCGAGGCCGCCGGATGCTGCGTTCGGGTGCCGGGCGCCACCGATGACACACAAAAATCGGTCAGTATTGACGGAATGCTCAAAACTTCTTGACTGACTGTGCCTTCGTGAGTGACGATATCGTCAGTAACGCGAAAGGGGGTCGATGACCGACAGCGACGAAATCACACCGCTGCGCCGCTCGGCACTGATACGACGCCGCCGGTTCGGTCTCGGCGCGGCCGGTCGGCTGGTGCCCAACGAGCGGCTGGACGACGGCCGCCGCGTCGATGACGTTCTCGCCGGCCGCTACGCCATTCTCACCACGACGGCACCCACCTCGGGTGACCGCCCGGCGGCAGACGGTCGCGGCGGTGCGGTGGAAACCGTGCGGCTCGGCGCCGACCTCTATCGATGGCTGCGACAAGGTGGCGCCACCGCCGCGCTGATCCGCCCCGACGGCACCGTGCAACAGACCGGCCGGGATCCGGCACCGCTGTCCGCGGCATTGCCCCGGACGCACATCCTCGTTTCGCCCGCTGCTCCATGCACCCCCGCCGTTGGCACCATCAACCCGACGAGGACCCGTGATGCGTAATCCAGCCCACGTCCCGGTCTACCGCCCCGACATCTATTCGCGCCGAGGTATTCTCGATCCCTATCCGCATTATGCCCGTATGCGCGATCTGGGCCCGGTGGTCTGGCTGGCCCGGCAGCGCGCCTATGCGTTGCCTCGGTACGCCGAATGCAAAGCGACTCTGCTCGACACCGAGACCTTCGTTTCCGGCGCCGGCGTCGCTCTGAATTCGGTGGCCAACAGGCTCGGCGAAGGCACCACCCTCGGCAGCGACGGCGAGGGCCACAGCCGCCGTCGCGCGCTGCTCGCCAAGCGGCTGATGCCGCGGGCGCTGCGCACGATGCGCGAGGACGTCGACCGGCAGGCGGTCGAGGCCGTTGAGAAGGCGGTTGCGCAGGAACATATAGACGGCGCCGAGCTGGCGGCCGTGCTCCCGATGTCGGTGGTGCCGGATCTGATCGGCTGGCCCCAGCACGGCCGGGAACACCTACTACGTTGGGCGGGAGCAACATTCGACTCACTCGGCCCGCTCAACCGGCAGTCCCTGCGCACCGCGCCGTCCGCGATCGGAATGATGCGCTTCACACGTCGGCTCGCCCGCGACCGCGACCTGATGCCGGGCAGCGTCGGCGAGGACGTGCTGCACGCCACCGACGACGGCACGCTCTCGCACGCCGAATGCGCCGCCCTGCTGGTCGACTTCCTGGCCCCCTCGCTGGACACCACGATCAGCGCCATCGCCAGCGCCCTCTACCTGTTCGCGCGTCATCCCGAGCAGTGGCAGCTGCTGCGGGACGAGCCCGCCCGCATCCCGAATGCGGTGAACGAGGTCGTGCGCTTTGAATCGCCACTACGTGCCTTCTCCCGCAAGGCAATTCATGATGCCGACATCGCCGGATCCACCATCCCGGCGGGCTCCCGAGTGGTGGTGATCTACTCTTCGGCCAACCGAGACCCGCGGGCGTGGCACGCCCCGGACACCTTCGACATCCGCCGGGACGCGACGCCCCAACTCGGCTTCGGTCACGGCCGCCACGGTTGCGTGGGACAAGGCCTCGCGCGGCTGGAAACGCAGGCCATGCTCGCCGCGCTGGTCGAGCGGGTCGCCCGCATCGACATCACCGGTGCGCCGGAATGGGCTCGGAACAACGTCATCCATCGCTTCGAACAGCTACCGCTGCGGCTCGTTCCCGCCTGATCGAGGAGATGATGTGGCCGCTCGCGTGTCAGATATCCGATGTGCCACTAGGTATTTCGAGGTCGGACAACCCGCGCGGCGAGCGCGGGGAGCGTTCTGGCAACTTGTGCGCGTTTCCGGCCTGCCTGCGGCTTCTTACCGCCGTTGCTACACCTGATGATCCAATGGTCGTCAGGAGGTAGGTCGACGAACCGACAAAGCAGTCGGGGGGAGGAGGGGCACCGCATCAGCCGAGCCCTGCCAACTGCCGGCGAATAGCGCGGAGACTCAGAACCATGGCGAATACGCCACGTCACCACCGCGCATTCGGAGATTCCGCCACGGATTCTGTGACTCCACAGTCAGGAGGTGGCAAAAGCGACGTCAGCGGCGAACTCGTTGTCGAGCACGCCTTTACAGAAGGCTCTCCACCCGATCTCGTTGAACAGGAAGGTGGCGGTGCCGTCAACTGCATCTACCCGCCACGTCCCTTCCATTTGCGAGCCCGATCTTTCGGAAAACCCACGCCGTGACGAATTACCAACCGCCCCTTCACATCTCGAAGCGGGCCACGAGCAGTGTTACCTGACCCGGCTTTCGCACGTGCTGCCGAGACAATAAGGGAAAGCCCGCTTCGGAACGGCACCTCCAGGCCGCCACCATTTCCGGACAAACAGCTGGATATGGGCCCGAGTGCGCTCGGATGGCGGCACATCTCGTCCACGGCAAGGGCGGGGCTCATGATTACTGCAGAGTCGAATACAGTTTCTCGTGGACGACAGTCGGCCGCGGCAGCCCCGACTCCGACGCCGCCCAGGTCTCCTCGGCGTATGCCCGGAACGTCCGAGCAGGCCGCCCCGTCAACAGCTCCACATCGCCACTGACCGGTGCGGCCGCCCCAGCCCTGACGGGGCCATACAGATGGTTGATGTGATTCGCGTACGCCGCCGGCCGGTCCGGACCTCTCATGTACTCACGATGTTCGGCCGGCGTCCCATCGATATGGCGAACCGTGGTGCCGCTCGCCGCTCCGATCGCCGCCGCGACCTCGCCGAACGAGATCGCCTCCGGCCCGCTGATGGCATACGCCCGGCCCTCGTGCCCCGTCGTTGCGAAGACCGCAGCCGTGGCCGCCGCCAGGTCGCGGGTATCGACAAAGCTCACCTTGGCATCCCCCGCCGGAGCGTGTACCTCACCCCGCGCGCGAATAGCCGCCGCGAAGACCGCCTCGTCCTCGTCGAAGTTCTGCATGTACCAATTGGGGCGAAGAATTGTCCAGGCCTTGCCGGAGTTCTGCACCACCAATTCGATCGCCCGGCGTGGATGATCGTCCGGGGTGTACTCCACGCCCATATTGGACAGGAACACCACGTGTCGCACACGCGGCGCGGCTTCCAAGAGCAATCGAACGGACTCGAAGGCGTACTGATCCAGATCGAGCCCCTTCACCACCAGTCCCTCGGCGTCCCCGAGCGCCCCCTCCCACGTCGACTTGTCGTACCAATCGAAGTGCACCGGCGTCCGATGCTCGGTCGACGCACCCGGATGCCTGCTACCGACTCGCACATCGAGCCCTTCGGCGGCCAACGCGTCGACCATCCGCCGCCCGGCCTTCCCGGTCCCACCGGTCACCAGAATCTGCATCGATTTCTCCCTGTTCAGTCGTTCAACCTCGTCACGAGGTTAGGACCGACCACAGGCACGCGTAATGATCGAAAAGCTTGATCACTGAACCGATCGTCTCGACCAGCAAAACGAGACAGCTCCCTGATCGACCGCTCCGGGCTTGCGCTTCGCCGGGGCGATGAGAGTGCACGCTGCCCAAGGAACAGCCGGCCGCTGTCGTCGGTCGCGCCATCGCGGCCGCGTGGACACCGCCGGCCGATTCACCCATGCCGGGCGGGAAACCGAGCAGCGGATCGATGCGCCCACCGACGACCGAGCAGGGGCACAGTCCAGCTAAAACCTGCCCGGAGCTGGACGCAAGACACGAGCCGGGTTGGAGAGCGAGGCTTAAACTCTCATCGTGGACAGGATCACCGACATCTCCGCGGCGCTTCGAGCCGGCGAACCATTCGCCGAGTACACGCGGTGGGGCGCCACCGTGATGCCACCCGAGTCGACGCGTCGGATTGCATCAGTTTCGTTTCGCATCATGCTGAGCGGTTCCTGCCGGATTGTGCCGCCTCCAGGCTCGGAACGGTCGTTCCCGGAGCTCGTCCTGGGTCCCGGAGACATGGCCCTGTTCGGACCGCGGGTCGCACACACTGTCACCGCGCCCAGCCTCGCGGATCAGGCGGGCACCACGGCGGAAAGCCTGTACTGCGGATACCTGCAAGGCCCTCGACAGCCGCATCCGCTACTGCAGGATCTGGCGAACATCACCCATATTCCGGTGCGCGCGGCATGCCCCATCGAGTTCGAGAGCCTGCTGCGGTTCATGCGACTGGAACTCGAAGACTCCGAGCAGTCACCCCATCTGACGCCTGCCCTGGTCGAGGCAGCACTGTCCTATGTCTTGCGCACCTGGCACCGGCACCATACCCAAGACGGATCCTCGGCTCATGCTGATCCTGTCGTCGCCCGGGCTCTGCGATCGATGCACGCCCGCATCGAACACCCCTGGACCGTAGCCGAATTGGCCGCCGTCGCCGGACTCTCCCGAGCCGCATTCGCCCAACGCTTCACCACCGCGATAGGGCAACCTCCACTGGCTTACCTCACCTCCGTGCGCCTGGCCGAGGCCGCCAAGCTCCTCCGCGAGACGGACCGACCGATCACGCAGATCGCCCGGGTCATCGGCTACAGCTCGACCATCACCCTCACACGCGCATTCCGACGCGAACAAGGCATCACCCCCGGCGCCTACCGCTACGAGCAAACCCGGATCGCCTGAGCACTCTCGAGATTCTTCCGCCCTGATCAGGTGGCGTGACGGAGCCTCGGTTCAGAACTTACCGGTGTGGTGTTCGATGCGGTGCCCGAGTCGGGTGGCGAATTCGGTGATGAAGTCCTCGGTGAGGGGCGGCCAACCCCAGAAGTCGAAGGCGAGGGTGCCCAAGGCGAAGTCGTCTGCCCATTGCCAGGTGGTGACGGGGCTCGATGTTGTGCAGGAGGAGCAGATAGCCGAGCCGGTGCCTGTTTGTTTCCACGCGTCGATCGCGTCCCGGAACGGCTGCCATACGGTGGGATCGGCTTCCCATTGCTGCGGATAGTCGATGATCACGGTGGTGGCCCGGCAGCGTGGGCATACCGCGGAGGCCGGTTCGATGCCGCCCTGGCCGGGATAATGGTCGTGGCGGCCGACGATGACGGCGACGGGACCGGGAATCCAGTCGGCGCCCCATTCATGAGTGATCCGCGGCCAATCGGGGCCGGGCACGTAGCCTTCGTCGACCTGAAGGCTGTACATCGCATCGCGCGAAGTCTTCCGAAGCAGCCATCGCCGCGACACCATCCAGTCCACCATGTGCCCGGCCAGCGTGCTCGCGTCGGCCGAGGTTACGTCGAGGTCGATGATTCGTTCGAAATGATCACCCATCCGGGTAATCGTGGCACACGATCGGCCGGTATCCACCGCAAGGGGTTTCGGTCGTCACAGCTCGGCGGCGCGTTCGGTGTCGAGGTCTATCGTGGTGCCCGCGAGCAAGCGCCGGTACGGAGCTCCGGTGCCGGGACCGTTGTCGCCCAGCAGTCCGCCGACCATAGCTGTTCCGATGTCGTTGAGGGCGCCGTCATGGATTGCGTACGTCTGTGCCGGAGCCACCTCGCGGACGCAGTCGCGTCGTCTCCGATTCGAATTCCGGCCCCTCGCGGAGGCTGTGACAGGAGCGTCTCATGACGCCACTTTCGACGAGCGTGCATCCCGCACCGGCCCGTCGCCTACCGCTCTGTACACCACGTTTGCGTTTGCGTCCGCGCGGCGACGGCACCGGCTATGTCGACGGGGTCTGGTGGCCTCGGACGCAGGATCTGGCTGCCGAACTTCCGGGTCTGCTCACCGTCCTCCGGCCGCACCTGGGACCGGTACGGCGGGTCGTCTACGACCCCACCGGATGGTCACCGTCTACTCGGCACCTCCAGCTCGGCAGTCATCGAATTCGCTTGGACCCCTACGGGTTCGAGCTGTTCAACACGATGTACGTGTGCAGTGCGCACGGCATCGTCGTCATACTGCAGGTCGTCCTCTCCACCACCGACGACACCGTGGCGAACGCGGAGCTGGCAGCGGTACCGGGCGCCCGGGAAGCAGGTCGATCGTGATCCGCACCAGCGCACCACATCCCCACACCGTGTCGGCCGACACGGCGTATTCCGGTCGCCGTCATGCCGTGGTTCACCCTGTCGAATGCCTACCGTCCTGATCCGAGTCGCGCCCTTCGACCGTCAGCGGGGCAAACGACGGCGCAAAGCCGAGTTGGTTCGCTCTGCAGGCGGCAGTTGCGGATATCAGGCCAGAATGGTCGGCCGTGCGCATCGAGGAAAACCCATCCACGCCAAGGATTCCGGCCTGCCTACTCGGAGTTCCTATCCGACTCGGCCGCCGACGTCGCTTCCGACGCGGGTGAGAGATTGCGAGGTTCTCAGTATTCGTCCAACGGAGCAGAGGGGGGAAAGGTGACCGGCAGGGCCGCCAAGGCCCGGTGAAAGGGACCGGCCCGCTAGGTCGGTGCGTCGGCCGGTATGGCCAGCTGGATCTCGGGCAGCGCATCGAGAAGCTGATCGATCGCGCCCTGAGCGATCAAGTAGGCCAGCGACTGCGCGGGGCAGGCGTGCGGGCCGATGCCCCACGCCAGATGCGAGCGATTGCCTATGCGATTCTCGGTCCGGATCGCGGGGTCGTTGTTGCAGCCGGCCATGCTGATGACGACCGGCTGATGCGCGGGCAGCCAGACGTCGTCGATGAGGATCGGCTGACGGGGATAAGTGGTGAGGAGGTTTGCCAGCGGCGGATTGTCGAACAAGACTTCGTCCAGTGCGTCGCGAGTGGACAGGGTCCCGCCGACGACACTTCCGCCGAAGCGTTCGTCGGAGAGAATCAGCAGCAGGGTATTGCCGATCAGGTTCTGTTCCAATTCGATCCCGGCGCCGTAGAAGCTCGTCAGCTGGTGGATCATCTCCAGTTCATCGAGTTCGGCCGGATGCTGCAGCAGCAGCGAGGTGATGTCGTTGCCGGGACGGGTTCGTTTGCGGGCCACCAGTTCCAGCAACGCATCGGCGATCATCTTGTTGCCGTCCTGGGCATCGATCCCCTCGAGCATCGCGGCCATGCCTGAGGCGACTCGCTGCCCGATTTCCGGCGGGCAGCCGAGCAGGGAATCGATGACCGCGAATGCGAGCGGGAGCGCGTACTGGCTGATCAGATCGGCTGCACCGGCCTGGCAAAAGGTGTTGACCAGCGGGATGGCGATCTTCTCCACGGTGGCGTTGACAGCATACAGATCTACCGCACCGATACTCGCAGTGATCGCCTGCCGATAGCGCCGCAGGACCGCCCCGTCGTTTCGGGTCCCGTTGGGACGCCACTCCATGAGCGGCCGGACCGGGCAGTCGGCCGGGATGCTTTGCTGCCACGTTCGCGGATCGGCGGGGAAGTGCTCGGGATCGTTGAGGATCCGCAGCGCGGTGGCATACCCGACCACCAGCGTGGCCGACACGCCCGGAGCGAGCTCAACCGGAGCCAAAGAGCCGTACTGCCTTCGCATTTCGTCGTAAGCGCGGTGCGGATCCGCGGCGAATTCCGCTGAGTACAGCGGCACCCTCGGACCTTCGGAAGCCATCGGCGAGCCGTGGACGACCGGACATGTCGGGGTGTCCGGTCGAGATTGTGTCGTATCCAAGGATGGAACTCCAGATATTCGCGTGTTCTGGGGACACCTGATCCGCGCGTCCCGGCTGTCGACCGCCGAACAACTACTGCTACTTCGAGAAGCCTATCAGCGATCGAGAGCGTTGCCCCGACGCGGGGTAGCCAAAACCGTTGCGGCCAAGAGGTTTCGACGATGCCAGGTCAGCGGCGGCGATGATCGCCTGGTTTCGGCGCATCACCCTGGCCGTGCTCGCCCCCGTCCAGGCACCCGCCGCCCGCGCAACAGCGACAACACCACCAAGACGACGCCCACGGATCCGGTATCAACGAAACGAGCTACCGCGCATGGAAATATCGACTACCGCGTCTTGCGGGCTCACTGGCTTTCATGGAAAGCTCCGGCTGACGCGGCGATGCGGCCGAAGCCGCACAATCGAAGGACACTGCACGATGAGCGCACTCCGGAGCACCCTCGACATGCCCACTACGGCAATGGATCGGACGCTACGCGGTTTGGACTCTGCCGAAATCGAGCTGAATATCGGCGCAGTTCTGCACTTCGACGGACCACCGCCGCGCCTCGGTGACATCCAGGACTACATCGCTACCCGGCTGGATGCTCTGCCGGCGTTGGCGGTATGGATGACCCCGGGAGCCCGGCATTGGACGGTGGTCGACGAGGTGGATCTGACCAGCCATGTTGTCGAGCACGTTGTGCCCGCCCAGGAAAATCTGGAGCAGGTCGTTGTCGAGCTGGCGAAAATTCCACTGCCGGAGGACGCTCCGCACTGGCGGATGTGGTTGCTGCGCGGTTACGCGCCGGATCGATACGCCCTGTTGTATGTGGTGCACCACTGCGTACAGGACGGCGCGGGAATGCTTCGCACACTGGAGTTGCTGTTCGCACCCGGTGTCCCCGAGAGCGAATCGTCGGCGGCATATCACGGTTTCGCCCAATCCGCTCGCGCGTCCGCCCGCACGCGGTTGCAGTGCGCCGCAACGGATCTGCAGAGCCTTCGGGGCCTGGGTACCTGGGACGTGCCAGGGTGTCGGGCCACATATCAGGTCGGATTCGCGTGGGGCCGCGTGCCCACCAGCACGCTCACCTCCATCGCTCGCGCTATCGGCTGCACCCGCAATGACGTATATATGGCGGCGCTCGCGCACGCGCTCACCCGCTGGCAGAGCGAGATCCGTGGGAGCGCCGACCTGCCCGACATACCGTTCCTGGTGTCGGCCAACGTCCGTCGCCCGGACGAGGTCGCCCTGCCGGGCAACAGGACGGCCATCCCCTACCTCAGGCTGCCGGGAGCTCCGCTCTCCTTCGACCAACGGCTGACCAGCACCTTCCACGCCACCGCACCGTTGAAGTCACCAACTGTCCGGGCAGCGATGCGCCGCAACTTCGACAGCACCCCCGCATGGCTCATGCGCACGACGTTTTCCATTCTCGCGACTCCACGACGTACTCCGGCCTCGGTATCGAATGTCGTTTTGCGTCATCCCCTCGCGCTGCACGGCGATCCCGTCACCGCGATCGACCCGATCACGACAACCCTCGGAGGTATTCCGCTGAGCGTGCTTCTCCTTGTCGATGGAGACAGCGCCACCGCATGCTTCAGAACGGACGCCGGATTCCCTGGCCTCGACCAAATACACAGCATGTGGGAAGAGACCCTGCTCTCATGGCAGAGCAACGCGGCCACGCTCAACTCAGCCTGACACGCAGGAACGCGCTGTAGCCGTAATCCACACCGATTCCCGGGTTGAGTGACGTGGGTATGGGTAAGTCGTGGGCAGGTAACCTACGTCTCCCGGGAGACTGCGGTCGCCGAGAGCGCGCCAGTTCAGATAAGCAGCTGGCGCGGTCGCCTGTGTCTGGGACCTGTTTGCGGCTCAACGGATTCCGTGGATCACACTCGTGTTCCGGACCATCGTGGTTCGGATTCGGTGAAGTCCACGAACGCTCGTGCGAGCAGTCCTGCGGCCTCGGGGGACCGCCAGACCAGGGCGAGATGACGCTGCAAGACCGGCTCTGCCAACTCGACCGTGGTGACGGCTGGTGCGGCCGTGGCGACGGTCGACCGAGGGGCCAGACACAGTCCGAGGTTCTCCGCGACGAAGCTCATGGCGACGGCAAGGTTCGGGGCCTCGCAGATGATTCGTGGGCGAGTGCCGTGTTCGGCGTAGATCCGTTCGATGACGGATCTGTTCCCGGTTCCCTGACGCAGTGCGATCAGCGGTTCGTCGGTGATGTCGAGCAGTCGTAATCGGCCCCGGCCCGCCAGCGGGTGGTCGGAGGCGACCGCGACCACGAGGGGTTCGGCGGGCTGTAGCCAGTGTGCGGTCACTCCGGCCGGGCACCGGGTGTCCGGGAAGGCGATGAAGGCGACATCCAGTTCGGCCGTGCGGACTTGATCAGTCATCTGTTCGGAGCCGTTCTGGCTGACGTGGAGATCGATGCCGGGATGGCGGGCAAGAAACTCGGTGAGCAACCGGGGCGCGTGCGTCGGTCCCGCCGATTCGACGAGGCCGACCCGTAACGTGCCCCGCAGCGTACCGGTACTGGAGGCAACCTCGGCAAAGCCTTTGTCCGCCGCATGCACGGCCGCCCGGGCATGCGGTAGAAACACCTGACCGGCCCGAGTAAGCCGAACGGATCGCGCATTGCGTTCGAGCAACTGCTGGCCCACCTGTCGCTCCAGGGCCCGGATCTGCTGACTTACCGCGGGCTGCGCGATATGCAGACGCGCCGCAGCGCGAGTGAAGTGGCACTCCTCGGCGACCACGATGAATGTTCGCAAGTGCTGCAACATAAGGATCTCCAATCATAAAGATTGCTTATCTATTATTGCGAACCATGTATTGGACTTCTTAACGGCGACCGTCCCACCATGGGGAGCGCAAACACGCTCGAACAGGAGAATCCCGATGACAGAGGTCCTTGACACCGCGCTCGAACGGCTGAGCGGCTTCGGCACCGAGACCGGCACCGGCAACCCCAATCATGGCCCGATGGCAGTACAGGCGCTCGTCGAGCTCGGCTTCTCCGAGGCCGTCGGCCCCTGGGTGACCGAGTACGCCGAGCGCCTGACGGCGGCGCCGGCCGCAGTGACGCCGATCTCGGGGGAGACCTGGCGAACGGCTCTGGGCGCCAAGCACCGGTTCGCGGACTGGCAACTGTTCTTCCGGCGTGAACTCGACCGAATGAGCTGGCGCGACTTGCTGTCGACATGGTTGCCGCGCCTGTGGCCCGGCGGCATGGCAGTGGGCGGTCACGGTCCGATCCGCGTGGCGCACGCCGTGTCCGCGATGTCCAGTAGGGCCACCGAACCGCGACTGGACGAGTTGGTCAGCGCACTCGCCTACTGGGCGGCGTACTACTGCGAATTGTCCAGCACGGCATCGCTCGAGGGTGACATGAACGTGCAGTCGGCATTACAGCACATGCCGCACCTGAACGAGACACAGCAGCGATCCGGAGTGCCACCGCAGGTGCTTCGACTGCTGAGTGCGGTTCCGGAATTCACGCACGCCCTGGATCGCCTGGCGGCGCCGACCGAACCACTCGAACAACTCCACGACCTGTCGTGGTCCGGAGCCGATCTGTACCGGCGCAACAATTCGAGGTTCCCGCTGGTGTTCGCCCACACCATCACCACCACGGAGGCCGTGCGGATCCTGTTGCCCTGCACTCCGGAATTCGCGCACACCGACGCATACCGATTCGGCTGGCACTACACGGCGGCGACCTGGGCCGCCTTCGGAACCAGCGGGGCGGCAGCAGCACCACCGGTCGACCGGGTGCCCGAAATCGACGAGGTAATGGATCACTGTCTCGCCAGCGGCGACGAACACGCCTTCAAGCTCACCGCGGCGTGCCTGCACGAATACCGCCGCACCGGCGACCCGATCTTCCTGTCCGTCGCCGACGACTGGTCGACCCGGATGCTGGCCGCTCGCGAGTGGGACCTCAACCGGCGAATCGCGGCAGGACTGGCATTCGTGTGACCACACCGACGCAGAGCACAGCGGCCGAGATCGCGGCAGCGCCCACCACGATCCGCCGGCCCGTTGTGCTGTGGATTTGCTGCATGAGCATGTTGCTCGTCGGCGCCGATGCCACCGCAGTGAATGTCGCGTTGCCCGCCATCGGTCGCGAATTCGGCATCGAACCCACCGGCTTGGCATGGGTGATCGATGCTTACACACTGATATTGGCAACGTTCATGATGGCGGCCGCATCCGTATCGGATCGGGTCGGCCGCAAACGAACATTCCGGATCGGAATAGTCGTATTCACAATAGCTTCGGCACTATGCGCTTTTGCGCCGGGGCGAGGCTGGTTGGTGACGTTCCGCGCGTTCCAGGCAGTCGGCGCGACGATGCTCAATCCCATCGCGCTGGCGATTCTCGTTTCGACGTTCCCGGATCGGGCCGATCGGGCTCGCGCTGTCGGCGTCTGGTCCGGGGCCAACGGGCTGTCACTGGCACTCGGGCCGGTCATCGGAGGAGCGCTGGCGGGGTCCACATTCGGCTGGCGATGGATCTTTCTGATCAATCTCCCCGTCGGCGCCGCCATGTACATCGCGACCAAATATTTCATTCAGGAATCCAAAGCTGCCACGCCGCGTGCAGTCGATCTCATCGGCCAAGCACTACTGGCTTCGATGCTGGCCACGATGACGTTCGGCATCCTCGAAGGACGTGAACTGGGCTGGGCATCGCCGGCCATCGTGGGCACGCTGGCAACCGCGCTCGCCGCACTGGCAGGCTTGTTGATCTACGAGCCACGGCGTGCTGAGCCGCTGATCGAGCTGCGCCTGTTTCGTAGTCCACCGTTTGCCGGAGCAAACCTCATTGCCGTGGCCGCGTTCGCCTCGATGGGGTCATTTCTCTTTCTGAACAGCATCTATCTCGAGCAAATCCGAGGATATCGACCGCTGCACGCGGGGTTGCTGACGCTGCCATTGGCAGCTGCTGCTTTCGTCGTCGGGCCGGTGAACGGTCGAATCCTCGCGCGGCTGGGCCCGCGCCCGTCTTTGCTGGCCGGTGGTTCGGCGCTGACCGCCGGCGCGCTGATGCTCACATTCGACAGCACCAACCCATCGACTCCGCAGCTGCTCGCCGCGTACGTGGCGCTCGGCACTGGCATCGCAGCCGTCAGTGCTCCGATAACGCACATCGCCGCCGCAGGTCTCCCGGCAGGACAGGCGGGGGTAGTCGGTGGCATCGCTGGTGTCACCCGTCAGTTCGGGCAGACCGTGGGCGTCGCTGTCGCCGCGACGATACTCACCGGAACAGGCGGAGAAACGGGCAGCCGGAATGACGCCGTTCACCGCGGCTGGTATCTGAACGTCGTCTACGGAGCACTGGTCCTCGCAGGAGCCGCGATCTCCACCCGCAACCTCGACTCCGTTCGTCGGCGAGGATGCGGATATAGGACGCGCCGACGCAAACCAGCGCCACGCGCGTGAACTGCACCCACAGCGCGCGGCCCTATAAGTTGCTCTCCATTCTGTGTTCAAAGTGTAGACACGCCAGGGTTTGGTTATGTATGTTAATTAACATTCTGAGCTACCACGAGCGAAGCTCGCCCGTCGGGCCTGCATCTCGCGGCAGCTGTCATTTCACTGCGCAGATGGAGGCTTCAACGATGAACCCTTATGTCCTGATTCAGAATCTCCTCAACCAGCTCGATCTGGGATCCGCGGGGATCAGCGCTCAGTAGCGGAAGTTTTCGCCCCAGGGGCGACGGGCGGCTGAAGCATCGGAACCAGATACCGCCGGGCCAGGGCCGCCACCTGCTCGTCGTCGTCGAGATCGATGACCTGGCTGGGAAGCGCCAGATAGGAGGCGGAGATCCGGACCATCAACTCGGCCACCAGATCGACGTCGACCTCCCGCGCCACCTGGCCGGCGCGTTGCTCGCGGCGGAGCTGGTCGGCCACGAACCTGCGCACCATGGCGACGGTGTGGCCCTGATCGCCGATCATGGATCCGAGCAGCATGTCGGGTTCGGCGGCGAGCAGGCCGCCGATGATCGGGTTCTCGCGGATCGCCCGCAATGAACTGACGAAACCGAGGACGACCCGGTCGGCGGCGGTGCGGGCGTGCCGGATGTCGACCAGGAAGCGGTCGAACCAGCGCCGATATTCGCGCACGATCACCTGCTCGACCAGGGCGTCCTTCGTCGCGAAACGACGGTAGACGGTGATGCGGGAAACGTTCGCCCGCCGGGCGACGTCATCCATCGTCGAGCGGCGAACGCCGAGGGCGCCGAACTGTTCGACCGCCGCGTCGAGGATGCGCGCGCGGATGTCGTCGCCCTCGTCGACCTGGTCGACCGCATCCGTATAGGCGCGTTCGAGTGGTGACGTGCCGTTTCCTGAACCCTTCGAGGGCGGTGATCCCAACTTCACGGTGTCCTCTCACGCGCTTCGTTTCGAAAATCCTGACAACTTCTTGTGATCGCGGCCACGGTGTGGTCTCATCAAGATACTCAGATACAGAGTTTGTATCTCTGTATCTGCTTCTCAATGAAGAGGGACGATAGCATGGACGGACTGGGTCTCAGCAGGCGCGACGCCCTGCGAGCAGGCGGTGGATTACTCGGTGCGGCGGGGGCGCTCGCACTCGGCGCGCGAACGGCGCGCGCGGATCCGTGGACATGGTCGCCGAGCGGTTCCGTGGTCGGCAGCGGCGGCGGGACGGACCCGCTGACGATGTGGGATCCGGAGGCCGATCCGGTGATCGCCGACGTCATGGACCACGAGGACATCCCGCGGATCAACAATCTGCTCCGCACTTGGGTGCGCAACGAGCAGCCCATCCCCGACGGGTTGCCGAAGAATATGGGCGACTTCATGGAGTACGCGCGGCAGCTGCCGTCGTGGGCGGACGAGGCCAAGATGGCGGCCGGCTTCGAATTCAACAAGAAACGGGGAACCTATCTGGGCGTGCTCTACGCCTTCGCCAGCGGCATGATGGCGAACGTCATTCCGCACGAGGCGCGCGCGGTGTACTACTCGCGGGGCGGCTCGCATCTGAAGGACCGTATCGCCAAGACCGCGAAATTCGGCTACGACATCGGCACGGTCAACGCCTACCAGCCGGGCGGCGAAATGATCGTGACCTGCGTCAAGACTCGTATCATTCATGCCGCGGTCCGGCATCTGCTGCCGCAGTCGCCGCATTGGCCGAAGGAGCATATCCCGATCAGCCAGGACGACAAGATGGTCACCTGGCACAGCCTCGCCACGACCATCATGCGGACCTTCCGGGCCTGGAATCTGCAGATTCCGCAGGTCGAATCGGAGGGCTACCTGCATACCTGGCAGCTGGCCGGCCACTTCCTCGGCATTCGCGACGAATACATTCCCGCGACGTGGGAGCAGGCCGATGCTCAAGCCAAGCAGCAACTGGACCCGATCATCGAAGCGACGCCGGAGGGGATCGAGCTCGCGCACAACCTCATGGACCTGGGCTTCGACCTCGATCTGACGCTGCTCAGCAAGCCGATTCTGGGCGCGTTCACCCGATTCATCCTGGGCGACAAGATCGCCGACGATCTGCGGATCGCGCGGGAACCGGTGTGGGATCCGCTGCTGAGGTTCAGTTGGGGCCCGTTCGTCGCCGTGCGCGAGGGCGTGATGGGCGTGATCCCGCCGACCGCGGACGCGACCTGGCTGTTCGACGAATTCCTGCGGCAGTTCGTGCTGTGGTACATGGCCGAACTGCGGATGCCGCTCAGCATCGAGATCCCGCAGACCAACAGGTGATTCGCCGACTTCGCGGGCGACAAGCGATACCAGAGGCGAAGGTGGAACAGAGATGACAACGAATCAGAATCTCTCGCGTATCCGGCGCGGCGCAACCGGAATATTCGTCGCCGCGACGGTCGCCGTCGGTGGACTCGCCGTGGAACTGGCGGTGCAGGGCGGCACCATCGGCCATGCGGCGAAACCCGCGGGAACCGTGGAACGAGTGCCCGTGGACGTGCGGACGGCCGATCCGGTCTCGGCGCCGACTTCTCCTGCGCCGCAACCGGAAAGCGGCCGGCCGGGGGAGTGGACGCCCACGCCGCCGGTGCAGCATTCCGACAGCGATCCGCACGAGCACACCGCCGGGTCATGAGCACCGGGCGAGGCGCGGTGGCGGCCTCGGAGACGTTTCCGGCGATCGGAACATCGGTCGTGGTGGTTTGCACCGATGCCCGGGAGCTGGCACGCGCGGTCGGCCTGGTCCGCGCGCGGCTGGACGAACTCGATCGTGCCGCCTCGCGCTTTCGCGCGGATTCCGAACTCGCCGTGATTAATTCGCGCAGCGCCGACGCGGCTCGCCGGGGCCGGTCGGAGCAGCTGCGCATCCCGGTCGGCACGACCCTCGGGTCGTGCCTGCGGGCGGCGATGCGTACCCAGCGCCTGACCTCGGGGTTGGTCTCGGCCTCCCTCGGGGCCGCGCTGATCGCCTGCGGTTACGACGACGATCTGGATGTGGTGCGCGCCCGCGGTGACGCGGGCCCGGTCGCAATCGATCCGAGCTCGATTCCGTTGCGGCACATGATCTTCGACGAGCAGCGGTGGGAGGTGACGTTGCCCGCGGGAACCGCACTGGATCTGGGCGCGAGTGCGAAGGCGTGGGCGGCGGACACGATCGCCGCGGAGCTGGCCGCGACCGGACCGGGTGGATATCTGGTGAATCTGGGCGGCGACATCGCCGTCGCGGGCGCCGTCCCGCCGCACGGGTGGTCCATCGGGGTGAAGGATTGGAACGACGTCGTGGTGCAGGTCGTCACTTCGACCGGGCAGGCGTTCGCGACGTCGTCGACGCGGCTGCGCACGTGGATGCGCGGCGGCGTACGCCGCCATCACATCATCGATCCGCGCACCGGACGCTCCGCCCGGACGCGGTGGGCGCAGGTCACCTGCGCGGGACCCGATGCGGTGCAGGCCAATGCGGCGTCGACGGCCGCGATCGTTCTCGACGATCAGGCGCCGCGCTGGCTGGCCGATCGCAGCGTGCCCGCCTGCCTGATGACGGTCGATCACGAGGTGGTGACGACTCCGGGGTG
This sequence comes from Nocardia sp. NRRL WC-3656, assembly GCF_000720265.1. NCBI lineage: Bacteria > Bacillati > Actinomycetota > Actinomycetes > Mycobacteriales > Nocardiaceae > Nocardia > Nocardia sp. NRRL WC-3656. Next base: position 150,095 of record NZ_JOJF01000010.1, read on the forward strand.
GCCCGCCCCGACCGCGGCGCGGAGGCGGCACGTGTCATGACCAGTCCGTGGCTGTGGTACGTCTCGCGCGCCGCCGGCGTGGTCACTCTCGTACTGCTGACTGTCGTGGCGTTGCTCGGGATGTTCACCGCCGCGCGGGTGCGGCCCCGGCTCGCCGTATCGGCCGTGGCGATGGGACTGCATCGCACGCTCGCCCTGGGTCTGATCGTCTTCCTGGCCGCGCATATCGTCACCGCGACGGTCGATACGTATGTCGATCTCGGATGGCTGTCGACGGTGGTGCCGTTCACGGCCGGTTACGAGCGGCAGTGGGTCGCGCTGGGAACCCTCGCCGTGGACATCGTCCTGGCGGTCGTCGCGACATCGCTGCTGCGCCACCGGTTGCCGACTCGGATGTGGCGTGCGGTGCACCTGCTCGCGTACGCGATGGCGCCGCTGGCGGTTGTACACGGAGTGACGATGTCCTCGGCCGCGGATCCGGCGCTGCTCGCCGTCGCCCTGGGCTGCGGTGCGGCGCTGGCGGTCGGTGCCGTCTGGCGGTGGGCCGTTCCCGACGCACAGCGGCATCGCCGCTCCGACATCGCTTCTCAGGAGTGGACATGACCGGGCTGGCGGACCTGCTGGCGGCCGCGGGGTTGCGCGGCCGCGGCGGCGCGAACTTTCCCACCGCCGCCAAACTCGAACTCGCGGCCCGCCACCGGGCCGAGTTGATCGTCAATGCTTGTGACGGAGAGATGGATTCGGCCAAGGACGCATGGGTCGTCGCGCATCATCTCCCCGAGGTGCTCGACGGCGCCCGGCGAATTACGGCGCAGCGGGTGCGGGTGGCCGCGCATCGCGGCTCCGAGACGCTCGCTCTCTTGCGCGCGGCCGGCGTGGATACGCTCGCGGTACCGCGGCGATACGTATCGTCGGAGGAGTCGGCGCTGGTCCGGCTGGCGCAGGGTGGTCCGGCGCGACCGGTGATGCGGTTCGAACCCATCACCGGTGGCGGCCGGGACCCGAGTGGGCGGCGGCTGGCGCCGACCCTGGTGCTCAACGTCGAAACCGTATGGCGGATCCAGCAGATCGCCGAATACGGTCCGGGCTGGTTCCGCTCCTACGGCACGCCCGACGAGCCCGGCCCGCGGCTGGTGACAGTTGCCGACGGCGTCCGCAATCCGGGTGTGCACGGCGCGGAGGCGGGCCTGCCCCTGTCCGAAATTCTCGATCGGGCAGGCGGTCTCACCGTCGGTCCGCAGGCCCTGTGGGTGAACGGTCTGAGCGGTGGGTTCCTGCCCGCCGAAGCGCGTCATACACTGTGGTCGCGAAATGCTCTGGCGCCGTCCGGAATCGGAACCGGCGTCGGCGTATTTCGGGTCGTCGCCGCGGGCAGCGATCCATGGCAGGTGGTGCTGTCCGCGCTGACCTATGCGGCGGGTGAATCGGCCGGCCAGTGCGGCCCGTGCATGTTCGGATTGCCCGCCCTGCGTGACGATCTGATCGACCTGCTGGACCGGCGAGCTCCGGCCGACACCGCCGAGCGGCTCCTCCGCAGGCTCCCCCGTGTTCCGGGGCGAGGTGCGTGCCGTTTTCCCGACGGAGTGGCCCGGTTCCTGGCCTCCGCCTTGGACGTCTTCGGTAGCTCGTTACTCGTCGAAAGTCTTGGTAGCAAACGTTTCCCGATCGCACGACAAGGATGAATCGTGTCCCTGACAGCTCGGGCCCTCGGCATCGCACGGCCCACGTCCGGCGCGCTGGCGATCGATCGCATCGCGTGCACCGGCCACGGTATCTGCGCCCACATCCTGCCGGAGCAGATCGTCCTGGACGACTGGGGCTACCCCGTGCTCGGCGACGCCGAACCGGACCCCGCGCTCGCCACCGAGGCGATCAAACTCTGCCCGGCCGCGGCCCTGCGCTGGGTGGCACCGCCGGCACGCTGACGAGCGAAATGCATTTGCGCTCAGCGCTTTCGAGCTCATAGTTCGGTGCGCACCGTCATCACCGTGGGCGCTGCCGTGCCGGACCACCCGCACGGCGAGGCGCAGGTCGCGATGACCGCGTCGGTGATGGTGCCGTCGCTGTAGAGCGTTGTACGCAGGACGGCCTGCGCCGGGTAGCCGCAGGCTTGGCATTTGCCGAAGTAGTTGAGAATTTCGCGCGATCGGACAGCGGCGATGCTGCGCCGTCCGGATACGCCGCTCGGCTGGGGGATTTCGCTGTGCACGGTGATCCTTCGATTCGGCGGACGCGGCGGTGCCGGTAACCGACAATCGAGCCGGCCGTGTCCCGGTGGATCCGCTGCCGAGACCGGCGATCCCCCTGCGGTACCGCCGGGCTCATGCAACGGTCGTGCCGAGTCCGTCCTGGCAACGCCGCATGGAGACCGTTCTACGGTCGACGACACCGTTCCATGCTAAGTCGTGAGCGCTGCATTCGGCATGAATTCATCATAACTTCTGCGTGCTTTGTGACAAGTCCCAGAGCAAACCATAGTCCGTATGAGCACCGAATATCCGTCGTCCGACAGGACCGGGGCTGCGTCTTCCAAATCTGTGAATTTCGAGTAACATACGCATTCGCTGCCCCGCGGATGACCGGGCGCCGCGGCCGGCGGGCAAGGGTGCCCGCATCCGGTGCGTGCGGGAGGTGCGGGCACCGGATGTCCGGCCATGGGTGAAAGGACTTGTGTCGCAATGCTGAAGCGACTCGATCGGCTTCTGAGCTATGAGATGAAGGTGTCCGAATTCCTCGGGACACTCATCATCCTCGCCGTGCCGTACGGCATCATCGGGGTCATCTGGACCCTGACGCACACCTCGCACCTGAAGCAGATGCACGGCATCGACGTGATCATCTCGTTCCTGGGATCGATCGTGTGCTGGCCTGTGCTCACCTTCTCGAACGTCTGCATGACCTAGTCATGATGGCGCTGGTGTGGCTCATCGACATCGTGGTGATCGGAATCAAGATCCTCGGTGGGCGAATCAAGGTCAATCCCGTTCTCCGATTCGGCCTGTGGGTTGCGGTGCTGTGTGCCGTGGGCGCCGGGATCGCACTCCTGGGGGCGTTGCTCGTGCTGCTGCAGCACTACTTGGAGAACCTCCCGGGATAATCCTGGCGACGGCTGTCCGAGCGCGGAATATTCCATAACTTGCCGCATCGGTTCCGCCGTGTGGACCGTACTTAGTCGCATCCGGTCTGATTCTCCGATGCGAGAACAGTCGATAACTTACTATCTTGTGTCGCACCGAATCGGTGTGTAACACTTCACACGCTCAACGCCCGGCGGCCTGGTTGCCGCTGTCTGCGACAAGCGGTGAGCGTGAGAAAGGAACGACCGCTGTGACGTCGACCCGAGCCTCCGATCGGCCGGACCCGCCGGCTCCGCCCTGGCGGACCGCCGACGAGGGTGAGCTGCAGCGACTTGTCGATGCGGCCGGCGGCCTCTGGCGCCGGCATCCGCAACGCTCGCTGGAGACCCTCGGCCGGCAGGTCGCGCTGGGGCGGGAGGCCTTCGTTCAGCTCTTCGTCGCGATGATCAAGCGCCGGTTTCCGTACCAGGAATTCATCAAACAGTGCGCCTTCATGGCCAACGTCTCGGCCGCGCCGACGGTGTTCGTGGCCATTCCGATCGCCGTCGTGGTGTCCATCGAGGTCGGTGCCCTGGTGAACCAGGTCGGCGCGACGACGTTCATCGGTTCCGTTGCCGCACTGGGAATCATCCGGCAGGGCGCGCCGCTGGTCTCCGCGCTGATGATCGCCGGTGCGGTGGGTTCGGCGATCTGCGCCGATCTCGGCTCCCGGACGATCCGCGAGGAGATCGACGCCATGCGGGTGATGGGTGTCGATCCGGTGCGCCGGCTGGTCGCCCCCCGCCTGGCCGCGGCGGTGCTGGTGAGCGTATTGCTGTGCGGCTTCATCGTTTTCGTCGGATTCGCGACGGCGTACATGTTCAATGTGTACGCGCAGTCCGGTACCCCCGGATCCTTCATCGGATCGTTCGCGTCGTTCGCGGTGGCCAGCGACCTGTTGATCGCCTTGACCAAGGCCGCGATCTTCGGCGCGCTGACGGCGATCATCGCCTGCGATGTGGGCCTGCACACCAGCGGCGGCCCGGCCGGAGTCGCGAATTCGGTGAACTCCGCGGTGGTCAGCTCCGCGTTGATGTTGTTCGCCACCAACATCATTCTGACTCAGCTGTCGAATACCTTGCTCCCGACGAAGGTCGCGTGAGATGGCCAGCTCCTACACCCCGCCCGTAGCCCGGCCGCTGCGGGCCGTCGGAAACGCCGCGCTCGCACCGGTGCACGCGAACCAGCGTCTCGGGCATCAGACCATCACCTTCTTCCAGGCGGTGGCCGCGATTCCGTTCGTGGTCAAGCACTATCGGAAGGAACTCGCCCGGCTGACCGCGGATGTGAGTTGGGGAAACGGGTCGCTGATCGTGGGTGGCGGCACCATCGGCGTGGTGTTCATCCTGTGCTCGTTCGGCGGCATCATCGTCGGAATGGAGTCGTTCACGGCGTTGAACCTCCTGACCATGAGTCCGCTGACCGGCGCCATCGCCGGATTCGCGACCACCCGGGAATTGGCGCCCATCCTGGCGACCCTGGCCTTCGCGATCCAATCCGGCTGCCGGTTCACCGCGCAGCTGGGCTCGATGCGGATCTCCGAGGAGATCGACGCGCTGGAATCGTGCGCGATCCGGCCGCTGCCCTATCTGGTCAGCACCCGGATGATCGCCGCGACGGTGACGATCGTGCCGCTCTACAGCGTGGGTCTGGCCGCCGCCTACCTGACCACGAAACTGACGGTGCTGTTCCTCGGCGGCACCACCGCGGGGACCTACGACCACTACTTCTTCCAGTTCCTGATCGGGCCGGACGTCTTCTATTCGCTGCTGAAGGTCGTGATCTTCACGCTGCTCGCGACCTTCATCCAGTGCTACTACGGCTATGTCGCCAGCGGCGGGCCGGAGGGAGTCGGGGTGGCCGCGGGGCGGGCGATCAAGATGGTGATCGTCGTAATGGTGTTCGCGAATCTCTTTCTCACCCTGGCGATTTGGGGCATCGACCCCGGATTCCGGATCTCAGGATAGGTGTCGTTCGTGATTCTCGATCCCAGTGGCCGCGGTGCGACCGCTCGCCAGCTCACGCTGGCCGGTATCGCGATGCTGCTCGTGGTGGCCGCGCTGCTGTATCTGCTGGCGCTGCGCTACACCGGTCGCTTCACCGAGAAGGTGCCCGTCCATGCCGTGCTGACCAGTACCGGAGACGGCCTGCCCAAACATGCCGACGTGAAATTCCGCGGCATGGTCGTCGGCACCGTCGATTCGGTCGAGGTGGTGGCGAAAGGGGAGCGGCAGCGTGCCGATATAGCGCTGAAACCGCATGTCGCCGAGGCGATTCCGGCCAACGTCACCGCCCGTGTCATCCCCAACAACCTGTTCGGCGTGACCGCGATCGAATTGGTCGACAACGGGCCCGACACCGCGAAACTGCATTCCGGCTCGACCATTTCCCAGGACACCGGCGCCGCGACCATCCAATTGCAGACCACGCTCAACGTGCTGCGCAATGTGCTGAGCAATATCCAGCCGGAGAAGCTCGGCCGGGTGCTGGCGACGCTGTCCGCGGCGCTGGAACCCTCGGCGCGGGTGCCGGGTTCGACCGTGGAGCGGCTCGACACCTGGCTCACCCAGGTGCACGACATTCCCGATATCGGCGACCTGCTGGGTGATCTGGGCCGGGCCGCCACCGCGCTGAGCCAGTCGGCGCCGGAATTGGTGGGAGTGCTGTCGGATTCGGTGACGACGGCTCGCACCCTCACCGAGCGGCGCTCGAATCTCGTCGCGCTGCTGACGAATGCGGGCGGCGCCGTCGATTCGGTCAACCACCTGTTCGCGCGCAATCCGGATTCGGGCAAATTCCTCGTCGCCGGTCTGGACGATCTGTTCGGCGGTCTGGCCAAGGATCCCGAGGCCATTCCGTTCACCGCCGCCAACCTCAATACGGCGTTGCAGCGTTTGAAGACCACGTTCCACTGGGGCCCCAAACACCAGATGGTGTGGGCGATGGACGCCTCGCTCACACCGTTCCAGCAGTACACCGCGCAGGACTGCCCGCACTATGGTGACGAGTACGGCCCGCGCTGCGGTGGGGCGACGGTGCCGAATGTGGCGCCGCCCCAGAACTATCCACCGCAGCAGCTGCCCCGCTGGCTCGACGCGGCGGGGCCTCGGCCGACGCCGGCGGCCGCGGCACCGACCGCGCCCGCACAGCAGCCGCTGATCCCCGGTCTGCCGGTTCTGCCCGGCGTTCCGGCGCTGCCCGGTCTGCCGAGCCTGCCGCTGATCCCCGGCATCACCGCACCGGCCGCCTACCAGGCCGCGCCCGCTGATCCGGCGGCCACCCGTCCCGCCGCACTGCGTGGACCCGCCGCGGTCGCCGCGGTGGTGGGGGGCCCGCCGAATCTGGCGCAGCTGCTGCTGCTCGGGCCGGTGCTCGCCGGTGGCTATCTGACCGTCGGCGAGATGCCGGAAGGCGGTGTGACGCAGTGAAATCGACGAAGGCACTCATCGGTTTCGGAATCTTCGCGGTGATCGCGATCGCGCTGACCTCCACCATCTACGGCACGCTGCAACGCACGGTGCCGGGCTCGACCACTCGATATTCGGCCGTCTTCTCCGATGTGCTCGGACTGCGCGTCGGGGACGACGTGCGGATGGCCGGAGTGCGGGTCGGCCGGGTGGACAAGATCGACTTCGTCGGCGACTACAAGGCCGGGGTGGAGTTCAGCATCCGGAGCAATCAACATCTGACCACCACGACCAAGGCCATGGTGCGGTACCAGAACCTGATCGGTCAGCGCTACGTCGCGCTGGCGCCGGGTAAGGACGCGGGCCGGCAGTTGCCGGCGGGCGGGCGCATTCCGCTCGAGCACACCGAGCCGTCGTTCGATGTGTCGGCCTTGCTGTCCGGCTTCGAACCGCTGTTCTCGGTGCTGCAGCCCGATCAGGTGAATTCGCTGTCCGAGACGCTGATTCAGGCGCTGCAGGGCAACCAGGTCTCGCTGAGCACCTTGATCACGCAGGCCGCGCAGCTGGCCGGAACCTTCGGCCAGCGCGACAAGATCCTCGGCGATGTGGTCTCCAACCTCAGCAGTGTGATGGCGGGCCTCGCGCATCGCAGCAACGAGCTGGAAACCCTGATCACCCAGACCCGTTCGCTGATGGACGGGCTCTACGCCCAGGGTGAGGCGTTGAAGTCGTCGGTCGACCAGGTCGCCACCTCGACCGATGCGCTGGTCGGGCTGGTCGCCCAGGTCAAACCCGGTATCGCGGCCGCGCAGAACAAGGCCACCACCGGCGTGGCGCTGCTGCTGCTCAACGGCGCGGCGCTGGACCGGGCGGCGGTGCAACTGCCGAACGTGCTGAACCGTGTGGCCCAGTTCTCCAGCTACGGCGCCTACGGCAACGCCTACTTCTGCGGTCTCGACGTCTCGCTGTGGGGCGTGCTGCTGCCGCCGGGCCTGTTCTCCCAGATCGGTGGCAACGCGCATTCGGAGGTGTGCCGATGATGGCGAGGTTCTCGCGACCGAGGTTGCCGAAAGTGTTCGGCTTCCTGCGCAACCGGTATCTGCGGCTCGGCCTGATCGCCTCGGCGACCGTGCTGATCCTGCTGCTCGGCTCCAGCGCGCTGACCCAGGCGCGGTTGGGGGACAAGACGATTCACGCCGAATTCGCACAGGCCGCGGGGCTGCGCGCCGGTGCGACCGTCGACGTCTCGGGGATCGAGGTGGGCGCGGTGCGGGCGGTGCGCCTCGACGGCGCCAAGGTGGTCGCGGACCTGAAGGTGCGCCGCGATCTGCGACTGGGCCCGGACGCGCGCGCGGCGATCAAGATGTCGACCATCCTGGGGCGGTTGCATGTCGATCTCGTTCCGGGCAACGGAAAAGGACTGCCGGACAACCGGATCAAGCTCGACCACACCAGCGTGCCCTACAACCTGAGCAAGGTGATCCAGGACCCGCAGTACAAGGCGTCGTTCGAACGGATCGAGCGGATCGACCCGCAGAAGTTGCGCCAGGCCCTCGACACCATGAATCAGCAGATGGGCGATTCGCCGCAGCTGGCGGTGCAGGCGCTCGACAGCATCGGCTCGCTGGCCAAGGTGATCAACGACCGCCGCGACGAGGTCGACACCCTGCTGAAGGGGATGGATCAGGTCTCGCAACTGGTCGCCGACAATCAGAACAGCGTGCTGATGCTGCTGACCCGCGGCGAGGCCATCGGCCAGGCGGTGCAGAAGCGCCAGCAGCTGCTGAAGAGCTTGCTCGACAATGTCGCCTCACTGTCGAAGTTGTTGCAGGACATGGGGTTGGAGAACAACAACCAGTTCGGCCCGATGATCCGGGATCTGAACACCATGTCCGAAGGGCTGGAGAAGAACAAGGCCAACCTCGACCGGCTCTACGAGATCATGCCGGTGACCTTGCGGCAGTTCAACAACGTATTGGGCAACGGACCGTACGGCGATGTGTATGTGCCGTGGGGGCTGTTCCCCGACAACTGGATCTGTTTCGCACAGGTCGTTCAGGGGTGTAAGTGATGAAACTGCGCGCACTGGCCCAACTGGCCGCGGTGTGCCTGGTCGCCTCCGCCGGCTCGGGCTGTTCGCTGCTGCCGGGTTCGCTCGGCACCGCCGCCAACGAGGCGCTCGGCGACAACATGCGCATCAGCGCCGACTTCGACAATGTGGCCGGGCTCTACGCCGGCAACGAGGTCGATGTGCTGGGTGTGCCGGTCGGCACGGTCGAATCGGTGGAGGCCAAGGGCACCTACGTGCAGGTGGTCATGAAGGTCGACAAGAGCGTGAAGCTGCCCGCCGACGCCATGGCCGCACTGGTGAATCCGCAGCTGATCACCAACCGCCATGTCGAACTGGCGCCGGCCTACGACGGAACCGGGCCCACCATGGCCGACGGCGCGCATATTCCCTTGCCGCGCACCAGGACACCGGTGGAACTCGACCGCATCATGCAGACCTTCGACCAGCTGGGTGCGTCTCTGAAGGGTGACAGCGACACCGGGCCGATGGCCAGCCGGGTGTTGTTCCCGTTGCTCGACGGCAACGGCGACAAACTGCGCGAGACGCTGGACGCGCTCTCGGGTGCGTTCGAGACGACCTTCGCCAACAAGGATCAGATCTCCAACACGATCGTCAAACTCAACGACATCACTCAGGTCATCGCCCAGAACGATCAGACCGTGCGGGATTTCAGCGGCCGGCTCACCGAACTGCTGAAGTTGATGGGCGATCAGGCGCCCGGCTTGCAGGCGGTGCTCACCCAGCTCAACGATTTCGTCGCCAATACCGCCACGGTGGTGGGGCAGAACAAGGATCAGCTCGCCGGAGCCCTGAGCCGGTTCGTCGCGATCAGCGATCAGATGCGTGCCAATGCCCGCAATCTCACCGAAATCGTGGATGTCGCGCCGCTGATGTTCGAAAACCTCGCCAACGCCACCAGTTACGAACATCAGGCGCTGCGTCTGCACGGCCTGCTCGACAAATCGGTGCTCGACGGTGAAGCGCTCTCGACCTTCTGTGAGCGGGTGATGATGCGCCTCGACGGCTGCCGGACCGGGAGGATCGCCGATATGGGGCCCGATTTCGGACTCACCGCAGCACTTCTGGGGATCAGCGGAAAATGACACGATCACAGCGCAGAACATCCCGCCGCGGCATCGTTTTCACCGCCGTCGTGACCGCCACCACACTCGGTATCAGCGGATGCGGCCTGACCCTCGAGAATGTGCCGATGCCCAAGCCGGGTATCGACGGTCCGGGCTATACCGTTCATGCCGCGTTCACCGATGTGCTGAATCTGCCCGATCACGCCCACGTGCGGATCGGCGGCACCGATATCGGCACCGTCACCGGTATCGAGACCACGAATTTCATCGCCGACGTGCGGATGCAGATCCGCTCCGACATCGTGCTGCCGCGCGGGACCACGGTGGAATTGCGTCAGGCCACGCCGCTGGGCGACATGTCGGTGGCCATGACCCTGCCGTCCGCGCAGGAGGCGGGCCCGCCGCTGCGCGACGGAGACACCATCGGCACCGACCACACCGGCACCGCGGCCTCCGTCGAGCAATTGATGATGTCGGTGGCCATGCTGGTCAACGGCGGCGGTATCAACCAGGCCGCCCAGATCACCACGCAGATGAATTCGATGTTCGCTGGGCGGGGACCGCAATTGGCGCATCTGCTGAGCGAGATGACCAGCGTGATCGCCGCGCTCAATCAGCGCACCGGCGATATCGACGCCACCCTGCAGGGGTTGAATACGCTGTCCGGTGAATTGGCCAGGCGCAAGAAGGAACTCGGCGCGGCCGCCGATACCTTCCCGCAACTGCTCGGACTGGTGAACGAGAACAATCAGCGCATCGTGGATCTCACCACCAAGGTGTCGACCACCATGGCGGCGCTGGGCGATTTCACCGACACCACCAGCCCGCAGTTCCTGAGCCTGTTCGACAGCATTCAGAAATTGATGTCGGGCTTCACGGAAATGGGCGGCAATCTCACCGAGGCGCTCGACGGGCTCAACGACATCTATCCGCCGCTGATGGCCAGTCTGCGGGGTTCGGGATTGGCCGTCATGCCGGTGGTGTCGTATCTGAGCATCGGTGCGCTCAGCGATCCGCACGGCAGCCGGTGGCCCGAAATCGGTGACGTTCCGGCGTTCGCCGGCAGTTTGGCGCAGGTATTCGAGAAAGTGTTCGGCCGGGTCATCAGTCCGCCGCAACCGGTGCCGGGTGCGGCGCCGCCGGAAGCGCCCGGCACGCCGGCCGAACCTTCCCAGCAGGGTGGTGAGCGATGAATACGCCGCTGTGGAATTGGGTGGTGCGCCGGCGCATCGCCCTGGCCAACCTCAGCCTGATCGTGGTGCTGGTGATCGGCTCCGGGTATCTGGCCCGATATGTGCTGCGGTTCAACCCTTTTCCGCACACCTTCACCGTCACCGTGCAACTCGCCACCTCGGGTGGCATTCTTCCGGGCAACGACGTGACCTTCCGCGGCACCCGGGTCGGCAAGGTCGCCGATGTGCGGGTTTCCGGCGACGGAATCGACGCGATCGCCGAGATCGACGACAGCGCGAAGATTCCCGTCGGGGGCGCGGTGCACGTCGGCCGATTGTCCGCGGCGGGTGAGCAGTATCTGGACTTCCGGCCCGACGCCGACACCGGGCCGTATCTGTCCGACGGCGCCGTCGTGGAGCGCGCACGCACCAGCGTGCCGATTCCGGTGCAGAATCTGCTGACCGATCTCAGCGGATTCATCGGCGGGATGAATCCGGACCGGCTCACCGTGGTCGTCGACGAGCTGGACAAGGCGCTGGGCGGCGGCCCGGATCGATTGCGCAACATGATCTCCGGGATCAGTCGTGCGATGGCGGGGCTGTCCGATCTGCTGCCGCAGACCCAGCAGCTGCTCGAGAACCTGCAGGTGATCGCGGAGACCACCTCGCACGCGCAGCCCGATCTGAGCACGCTGACCGCGGCGGGCAGCGCGCTGTTCCAGCAGGCCACCGCCGCCGACAACGAGATCCGGAAATTCCTCGACCAGGGGCCCGGCGAGCTGGCGACGCTCGGCGACGTGGTGGCGAAGAATCAGGATCCGCTGACCGATCTGGTCACCAATTTCGTCGCCATCACCAAGGCGGCGAAACTGCGGCAGCCGGCGATCGAGGCACTGTTTCCCGCACTGCGCCAAGGTATTCAAGCGCTCGGGGTGCCCGCCCACGACGGCGCCTATCACACGCTCGCCGACTTCTGGCCGCGTCCCACCTGCGACTACGACACGATTCCGGTGTCCCCGGCCAAGGTCATGACCGACACCCGGGTGCGGTTGTACAACTACTGCCTCACGGCCGATCCCGCACTGCAGGTGCGTGGTTCGGCCAACGCGCCGCGGCCGAACGTCCCCGACAACGGGTCCGGGCCGCCGCCGGGCGTCACCGGCAACGAACTGTCGCGGCCCGTCCCGCCCGGCCCCATACCCGACAACTAGGAAGCGAACGCGATGAGCGACAAGGAAAGTGGAGGCGCCGAGGAGCGCGAACCCACGATCGACACCGTCGACGAACCGGAGACCACGGCGGCCCCGGCGTCCGATACGGCCGGATCGGATGCGGCGGGGACATCCGATACCACCGAGTCGAGGCCCAGTGAAATGACGGCCGCAGCCAAGATTTCGCCGCTGTCGCGACTGCGTCCGGCCGCCGGGGGACGCGGTGTGCGGATCGGCCTGCGGGCGGCGGCGGCTCTGGTCCTGGGCGCCGCGATCGGCAGCAGTATCTACTTCTATCTGCAGAACAAGGATCACGAGGAGGTGCTGGAGGCGCAGGCGCAGGCCCGCCAGGCCGCCTGCGCCTACGGCCCGGTGGTCTCGACCTACGATTTCAAGCACCTCGACCAGTACGTCCGCGATGTGCTGGCCGGCGCCTCCGGTGAATGGAAGAAGCAGTTCGAGTCCAACAGCAAGGACCTCAGCGACGTCCTGGCCAAGGGTGAGGTCGTCGCCAAGTCGACGGATGTGCAGTGCGCCATCCGTTCCGGGGACAAGAATTCCGCGGAGGCGATCGTGGTGATCGGCCAGACCATCACCAGCCTGGGCACCCAGGGCAAACCGGAACCGGGCCAGTTGTCGACGGTCATGCGACTGCAGAAGCAGGGCGACCGCTGGCTGGTCGACAAGATCAGTACGCCGCTGACTCCGCTACCGCCGCAGTCGTAGCGGTTTCCCCGGCGAAAAGAATTGGCGGACAATGTGAGTCGCGCACAGGACGGGCGTGCGAAGGCAACGGCGCCGGCCACGCACAATCCCGAGCGTGTGATCCGCCGCCGGCCCAAGAACCGCCGGGCGCAGATCGCCTCCGCCTCGGCGGCGGCCTTCGGATCGCTGGGTTATCACGGCGTGAGCATGGAGGACATCGCCGCCCGGCTGGGGATTTCCTCGGCCGCGCTGTACCGGCACTATCCGAGCAAGTACGCGCTGTTCCGCGAGGAGCTGCTGCGCTTGTCCACGGCCGCGGTGACCGCGGTGACGCTGCCCGCGGAGGCGCAGAGCCACAGCGCCGAAACGCGACTCGGACTCGTCATCGACGCCATCGTGGCCGATACCATCGCCAATCGCCCCACGGCCGCGCTGGCCCGGTGGGAGGCGCGCTACCTCGATCGCGACGATCGCCGGACCTTCGACGAACGGTTCGAGAGCGCGATCTCCGCGCTGCGCGCGCTGATCGGCGAGCTGCGCCCGGAGTTGTCCCGCCGCGCGGGCCTGGTGCGTGCCGTCGCGATCTTCAGTGTGGTGAGCAGTATCGGCGACCACCACGCGCACCTGCCGGCGAAATCGCTCGCGGTGCTGCTGAGCGCGGCCGCGTGGTCGTTGATCCGCGCCGACCTGCCGGTGGCCGCCGACGCGCCGGAACCTGTGCGAGCGAGCGAGATTCCGCAATCGTTCAAACATCAGGTGCTGCTCAACAAGGCGGTCGAGCTGTTCCACGAGCGCGGCTACCCGAATGTGAGCGTGGAGGAGATCGCGGCGGCGGCCGAGCTGTCGGCGGCCTCGGCGGTGTACCGGTACTACCGCAGTAAGGACGCCTTGCTGGCGGCGGCATTCCGGCGAGTGGCCGACCGGATGGCCGCCGCGATCACACCCGCGGTGGAGGCGTCACAGACCTCCGAGGAGGCGCTGGCGAGGTTGATCGACCTCTATGTCGAGGGATCGTTCGCCGAGCGCGAGCTGACGTTCGTCTACTACGCCGAATTCGGCAATGTCGGCGCCTACGAGCGCACGGTGCTGCGCAATATCCAGCGGCTGGTGGTGGCGGAATGGGTGGAACTGCTGGTGGATGCGCGGCCCGAGCTGGCGCGGGCGCAGGCCCGCATCCTGGTCCATGCCGGATTCGGGCTCGTCGTCGGTCTGGGGCGGCTGTTCGGCAACGACCAGCAGATCTGCCCTCGAGCCCAGGTGATCGGATTGATGGAGATGACGTTGTTCGGACGGCTCGCCGCGCGACAGGCGTAGCGGTTATTGAATCTACGACAACTTAGATGACGGAATGCGGCTTCAAGTACGAGATATTTCGTTATGGGCCCGTTGATCGAGGGAGAATTACGGGTAACATAGTGGAGGCCGGGCCGACCCTGAGGAGGGTACGAGGGGTGTCGTCGGGGCAGAGGGAGAAATCCGCGAGAGCGCCGGTAACCGCGCATCGGTGGTTGTCGCGTCGGCTCCGAGGCGAGCCGGTCTGCCGGGCGGGCCCCTCGGTCTCCCGTGTCGCATGGTGCCGCTGATCCCGGCGGCACCGCCCGCGCCCCGCAGCGCGGGGCCCGGCGCATCTCCGGTCGCGCCGGCGAAACGTTCCGAGAGAGGACTCGCATGACAACGGCAACGCAGCCTTGGGAGCCGAATTACACCGACCCGCACAGTGATTCCTACGTCCCGGAGGAATCCGTGCCGGTCGGGCGAGGCCGGGCGGAGGACGAGCGAGCTGTGCGGCCCGACGTCGCGCAGACGCCACCGCTGACTCTGGAGCAGACGCGCATTCACATCCCGGACTTCTATCGCTCACCGCGCAAGCGCCCCGCGCAACTGCCCGACGCCCTGGATTTCTGGATGTTCGCGGGCGCCGCGGCCAACGTCGCGATGCAGTTCGCGCATCCCGCGGTGGCGGCCGGTGTCATGGAGAGCACCGTGGAATCCGGTGCGCTCATGGTGCATCCGTGGAAGCGACTGCGCACCACGGCTTCGTATCTGGCGGTGGCGATTCTCGGCACGCCCGAGGAGAAGAAGGAATTCCGCGAGGCGGTGAACGTCGCGCACCGGCAGGTGCGGTCCAAACCCGGCTCGAAGGTGAAGTACAACGCCTTCGACCGCAATCTGCAGCTGTATGTCGCGGCCTGCATCTACATCGGCTTCGAGGACTCCCATCAGCTGATCAACGGCAAGATGTCACCGGAGGAACTCGAGGCGTTTTACCAGGGCGCGGACACCTTCGGCACCACGCTGCAGGTGCATCCCGACATGTGGCCGAAGACGCGCGCCGAATTCGACGAGTACTGGGTCGAGGCATGCCGTCAGGTGATCGTCGACGACGCCTTCCGGGCGTATATCGGTGACCTGCTCCATCTTCGGATGATTCACTGGTACATGCGACTGCTCTTCGGCGGGCTGCTGCGCTTCCTGACCGCCGGCTTCCTGCCTCCGCATTTCCGCGAACAGATGGGCGTGGAGTGGAGCGCGGCCGACCAGCGCCGATTCGAGCATCTGTTCCTGTTCGTGGGATTCGTGAACCGCTTCATCCCCAAGTTCATTCGGTTCTCCGGGACGAAGATGATGATGCGGGATGTACAGCGTCGGATCCGCAAACAGAAGGTCCTCGTCTGAATTAACCGGTGCGGCACAGTGATTGCCGACCGTGACGGGTGCGGCGGACCGGCCACTCGGCTCCGCCCTCTCCGCCTCCGCTTGTGAAAATCCGGGCTCGCTCCATGCGGACGGGAACTGGGGACCACGACGGAACGAGCCCGGATGGACGGTCCGGTCGATCACGCCCACGGGCACCACGAGCTCGGTCGATCGTCGCGAACAGTACATCACCTCATGTGAATCGTCGTCAACATAATTGTGGAAATCGATGCGTCTTGCCGAGTGGTGCCGACGATGTAACTGCATCTAGATAGCTGAATCGCCAGTGATACGCGAAAGCGCAGATCGCTCGGCTCTTGTTCGCTGTCGAGGATTCTTCGATAACTACTGGGCGTCTCGCTCGCGTCGCCGAGTGTGTGATTGCGCACTAATAGTTTGTGCACTAACTATTAGCCGCTAATCTGGCCTCGACACGAGGAGGTGGGCATGACGACCGACGTCGACGATCCGCTGCGGCTGGACCGGCAGGTGTGTTTCGCCCTGGCCGTCGCGAACCGATCGGTGCTGACAGTGTATCGCCCGCTGCTGGAGCCACTGGGGCTCACCCATCCGCAGTATCTGGTGATGCTGGCGCTGTGGGGCGAGGCTCCGATGTCGGTGAAGGCCATCGCCGAGGCGATCCAACTCGATTCCGCCACGCTGTCTCCGCTGCTCAAGCGGCTCGAGTCGGCGGGCCTCATCACCCGCCACCGTGATCCGCGCGACGA
Organism: Nocardia sp. NRRL WC-3656; assembly: GCF_000720265.1. Classification (NCBI taxonomy): domain Bacteria; kingdom Bacillati; phylum Actinomycetota; class Actinomycetes; order Mycobacteriales; family Nocardiaceae; genus Nocardia; species Nocardia sp. NRRL WC-3656. The sequence goes on from NZ_JOJF01000010.1 coordinate 166,287, forward strand.
ACGCACACTGCTGATCGATCTGACCGAAGCCGGGTGGGCGCTGCGCCGCCAGGCCGAGTTGATCCCCCCGGCGGTCGTGCGGCGGCTGGGCGTGAGCCTGGCCGATCTGGAGGAACTGCGCGAGGTGCTGACCCGCGTCAACGAGGCCGCCCGGCGAGCCGCGCTCGCCGATATCCAGGGAGCTACCCATGAGTGAGCAGAAGCCGAATCCGGTTCAGCGCGTGCGCTATATCTGCGGCGCCACCCTGCCGCCCTCGATGCAGCAGTGGGTCCTTCGCGATCTGACCGGCCCGGGCGCCGCCCGCCGTTACCTGCTGCGATTCCTGGTGCCGATCATCCCCGTACTGTGCCTGTTCCTGCTGGTCCCGGGCCCGCTGTGGATCGGATTGTCGATGGCGGCGCTGCTGTACGTCCCGCTGGTCTACTTCACCGTCGCGCTGATGTACGTGTATCGGCGGCACCGCCTGCTCAAGCACGGGCTCGATCCCGAACTGGCCGACATCGCCGGACGGCAGCGTGCGGCGGCCGAACGCGAGCAGTACGAACTGCGGCACGGCCGCGGCTGACGCCCACGCGGTCGCGGAATGTGTGCCCGCCGAACCGATTCCGTGCTACGACGCGAACGACCGGTCTCGGCTCGTCGGGCCCGCGGTCGGTTATCGGGGGTGTACTGTAAGTGCTGTCGGTAATCGCACAGTGCGCTGTGCGCGCGAGCGGTGCGGCCGATTCGCTGGCCGGACGGGCCGTCGATGGTGAGAGTCTGAAGGACATCCGATATGAGTGAGCAGCCGAATCTGTTCAGCCACAGTCCGGTACCCATCGAGACGCCGGCGCCTGCCGGCGGGGTGGCGCATCGTCCGCTGTTTCGCAGTGCGAGTTCCTCGGCCGGACCCGAGGGCGGGGAGGCGCCCGCCGACGATATAGCCCGGTAATCCCCGCTGCGCCCGTAGTCGATCAGTCCGGGATCACGGACACGATCCGGCAACGGGCGCGCCCGTGCGTGCCGGCGGCGATTGCGGTGAACGGGGGCGGACACGCGGTCGCGGCGGGAATTGATACGAAAGCTATACCCGCCGCAACCGAACCGTTAGCAAATCATCATCGAATTGCCGACTTTCCCTCTTCGACGGTGATCGGATGCCGAAAGAGGGCTTTCGTGCTCCGGTAATGTCGGTCCCGCAATCATTCGGCTAACGAATCGGCGGGGAAGTCACGACCAGGCGTTACCTGCTGGGGACGGAGTCCGGCATGAGTGCTGTGACTTTCGGTTCCCCGGATATCCGGGGGCACGTACATCGGTTGTCGGCCGGAATCACCGACGCGCAATGGCTGCGAGTGGCCGTGGAAACCTCGGCCGCATGCGTCAGCGCCGCGATCGCCGGGCTGGCCATGATGATGCCGATCAGCCAATCCTGGCTGTCGCCGGGATCGGCGCTGCAGGTCGACCTGCTGATCTTCAATATGCCGCTGGCCCTCACCGCCGGCGCGCTGATCGCCGTCATCGCGGTCTCGGTGTCGGCGGCGATCGGCAGCAGCCGCCTGGCCTGGTGCACGGTCTTCTGTGCGACCTCGGCGATGCTGGTGAACCACACCCTGCTGGTGAAACTGGAGACTCGGACCCTGTCGACGCTCAACTACGTCGACTCCATGCTCGCCGGAGTGATCCTGGGCTGTCTGGCCGCGGCGGTGTGGCATCGGCGAGCCCCTGCCGGGGGGTATCTGTTCGGTGCGCTGGCTTCGATTCTGTTCGCCGACCTCACCCAGGCGCCGGATTTCGCCTCCACCGTCGCGGGGGAGGGCATCATGCGCGGGGCGCCTCCGGTCTGGATGATTGTCGTCGCACTCGTCCTGATGCTCTGCACGGCCGTGCTCTTTCGCCAAGAACAGCGACCGGAACCCGACGACAGTGCGGTGGTGCCGCTGAAACCGGTGGTGTCCGCGGTCGTGATCGTCTCGGCGACGCTGGGGACCTCCGTCTGGATGGCCCGCGGCGGCGCGCTGGTATCGATTCTGGTGGGCGGGGCGCTCCTGCTGCTCGCGACCGCGGTGGCGGCGCTGCTGCTTCCCGGACGCGACGGAATGCTGGTGGTGGTCATGGTGGCCTTCGCTTCGGCGGGGTCGGCCCTGCTCACCGTTCCGCGGCCGGCCTGGTCGACCGTGCTGGTGGTCGTGGCCGCGGGCGCCGGCCTCTACGCCGGATGGCGCATTCGCCTGCCGTTGCAGGCTGTCGCCGGATCCGTCGCGTTGTCCATCGCCGCTGCGGTGAGCTCGTCGCTGGTGGACGTCCCGACCGCGGCGGTAACCGTACCGAGCTGTATCGCACTGGCGGTGGTCGCCGGATATGCGCTGGGATGTGCCATCGGCCCGCGCGCGACCAGTGCGGTCGTCGGCATCGTCATCCTGTTCGTGCCGTCCGCGGGGGTGGCTCTGCAGGGTCGCGACCTCGGCCGGATCGAATATTCGCACACCTGGTTCCGCAGTGCGGAGGCCGCGGTCACCGCGGTGCCGGGACTCGTCGCGGCCGGAATCGGCATCGGGTGCGCCGCCATCGCGCTGCTCATCGGGCGGCTGCGGCCGGGCGATCCCTTCGGCCGGCACGCCGCCGACAGCGCGGAGAAGCCGAATCCGGCTCAGGCGCGGCGCAATTCGCTCACCACCGCGAAGTCGACGCCGTCGGCATCGGCGAGGTAGACCGGCTGGGTGGTGTGGGCGCCGCGCACCTTCACCTCACCGCGCGGGCCGCCGTAGCGAACCCGGGCGGCATGGCGTTCGATGGCGCGCACGTCGAGGCTGCGCGCCGCCTCCGCCAGCGAGGCGAACAGCAGCAGGCCCTCGTAACAGGATTCGCCGATATTGTTCAGCGCGGGTGCGAAGGTGCCGTACCGAGCCGTGTAGCGGCTGCCGAAATCCATCGCCTCGGGCGATACCACACTCTCGAAATAACCTGAGGCGGTGAACAATCCGCGGGTGCTGTCCGGGCCACCCGCGAACAGGACGTCCTCGCCGATCATCATGCTCAGGCGCAACCGGTCCTCGTCGAGACTCGCGCGGGCGAAGGCGCGATTGAACGCCGCGCAGTCGGCGCCGACCAGCAACAGCAGCACCCCCTGCGCCGAGGAGTGGCGAATCAGGTCGAGCGCGGGACCGAAGGCGCGGCTGCCGAGCGGGACGAATGCCTCGCCGACGATGTCGATATCGCCGAATGCCGCCGCCTCGCGGGTGACCCGGGCGGTTTCGCGCGGCCATACGTAATCGTTGCCGACGATGCACCAGCGGCGGATGCCCTGCTCCGCGCGCAGCCAGCGCAGCGCGGGAAAGAGCTGATGATCGGGCGTCTCGCCCACCATGTAGACGCCGTCGGAATTCTCGCCGCCCTCGTAGAACGTGGTGTAGACGTACGGAACCCGCCCTGCCGTGCGTGGCGTCAGCACCCGGCGGGCATTGGACAGGTGCCAGCCCACCACGCCGTCGACGGCGCCGGTGCCGATCATGCGATCGATACGTTCGGCCAGCAGTGGCAGCGGCGCGCCCGAATCGACCGTGTGCAATCGCACCGGCCGCTCGAGAATTCCGCCCGCGCGATTGATGTCCTCCACCGCCAGCGCGGCGCACGCCTCACAGGAGGGGCCGAACAGGCCCGCCGGTCCGCTACCGGGCACCACCAGCGCGATATCGACGGTGTCGCGCCCGCCGCGGGAGTTCGAAACCCTCACCGGAACCTCCGCCGCCCGAAACATCCATCGCCGAATAGTCGCCCCCCGAGCCGACCATGTTAACGACGGTCCGTGTGGGTGGCGAGCGGCGACCTTCCAGGGCTGGTGAAGGCGCCTCGTTTGGCATATACCCCCTGTGGGTATATGGTCGTGGTAGTCGCTCGGCCTGTCGAGAGGAGTCGTGCACATGGACGGCAACGGCCATGAAACCGTGGTACTGGATCTGAACGGCCTGCACTGGGCGAGCCGGCGGCAGGTTGCCACCCGGGTCCTGCAACGCCGCCCCGGCGTGCTCGAGGCCACGGTCAATCCCGCCTCCCAGACCGCGACGGTCAGCTTCGACCCGGGCCGGACCTCGGTCCACGACTTGCGGGAGTGGTTGCGCGACTGCGGAATCCACTGCTCCGGCCGATCGGTTCCCCGGCACGTCTGCGATCCGCTGGCCGAGCCGTCCGGTCCGTCTCGTCCCGACGGCGCGCACCGGCACGAACCCGCGGAGCCCAGGCACGATCACGACGGCACCCACGATCACCACGGCACGCACGATCATCACGACATGTCGATGGCCGCGATGGCCGCCGACATGCGCAACCGATTCCTGGTCGCGCTGGTGTTCTCGGTGCTGGTCATGGTGTGGTCGCCGATGGCGACGGACATGTTCGGCATCGACCTGCCGGTGCCGTTCGGGCTACGCCAGGATGTGTGGGCGCTGATCCTGAGTCTGCCGGTGATCGGCTATTCCTCGACGATCTTCTTCACCGGTGCGTGGCAGGCGCTGCGGGCGCGGACCCTCGACATGATGGTGCTGGTCGCGGTCGCCATCGGCGCGGGATGGCTGTATTCGCTCGCGATCACGCTGACCGGCGGCGGCGAGGTCTTCTACGAGGCGTCGACCATGCTCGCCACCTTCGTGCTGCTCGGGCACTGGTTCGAGATGCGCGCCCGGGGCGGCGCCACCGACGCCATCCGCACGCTGCTCGACCTCGCGCCACCGCGCGCAGTCGTGGTGCGTGACGGCGAGGAGGTGGAGATTCCCACCGCCGAGGTCGCCGTCGGTGATCTGCTGCTGGTGCGGCCGGGCGCCAAGATCCCGGTCGACGGCGTCGTGGAAGACGGCGACAGCGAGGTCGACGAGTCGATGGTGACCGGGGAGAGTCTGCCGGTGCACAAACAACCGGGTGCTCCGGTGATCGGCGCGAGCATCAACGTCGACGGCACCCTGCGCGTGCGTGCGGACAAGGTCGGTTCCGACACCGCGCTGGCGCAGATCGTGAATCTGGTTCAGCAGGCGCAGAATTCGAAGGCGCCGGGCCAGAAGCTGGCCGACCGCGCGGCGTTCTGGCTGGTACTGGTCGCACTGATCGGCGGTGCGGCCACGCTGGCGGGATGGTTGCTCGCCGGAGCCACCTTCGCCACGGCCATGTTGTTCGCCATCACCGTCGTGGTGATCACCTGCCCCGACGCCCTGGGCCTGGCCACACCGACGGCCGTCATGGTCGGCACCGGACTGGGCGCTCGCCGGGGCGTGCTGTTCAAGAACGCGCTGGCCCTGGAGACGGCGGCGCGCGTCGACGTGGTGGTGCTGGACAAGACCGGCACGCTGACGAAGGGCGAACCGGCCGTCACCGAATTCGTGACCGCGGCGGCGGAGCCCTCGCCCCGGTTGCTCGCGGCGCTGGCCGCGGTCGAACGGGAATCGGAACACCCACTGGCACAGGCGATCGTCCGCTACGCGCAGGAGCGCGGCGCCGCGCCGGCGCGGGCCGAGAAGTTCGAGAACGTGCCGGGACACGGCGCCGTCGCCACGGTCGACGGGCAGCGTGTCGTGGTCGGCAACCGGCGACTGCTGGATCGGGAGGGGATCGAACTCGGCGAATTGGCCGACGCTCGGGCCCGGATCGCGGATGGCGGGCAGACCGCCGTGCTGGTGGCGGTCGACGACAAGGCGGTCGCGGTGGTCGGGATCGCCGACGCACCCCGTGAAACCGCCGCCGCGGCGGTGCGCGAAATGCACGATCTGGGCGTGGAAGTCGTGATGCTGACCGGCGACAATCGCGCCACGGCCGATCGCATCGCGGCCGAACTGGGCATCGATACCGTCATCGCGGAGGTGCTGCCGGGCGACAAGGCCGACACCATCGCGCAATTACAGTCGGGCGGAAGGAAAGTCGCGATGGTGGGCGACGGCGTGAACGACGCGCCCGCGCTGGCACGGTCCGACCTCGGCATCGCCATCGGGGCCGGCACGGACGTGGCCATCGACACCGCGGATGTCGTACTGATGCGATCGGACCCGCTCGATGTGCCCACCGCCTTGCGGATCGGCCGCGGCACGCTGCGCAAGATGCATCAGAACCTGGCGTGGGCGGTGGGATACAACGCGGTCGCACTCCCGATCGCGGCCGGCGTGCTCGAACCGGCCTTCGGATTCACCCTCCGCCCGGAGATCGCCGCACTGACCATGTCGGGCTCCAGTATCATCGTCGCGCTGAACGCGGTGTCGCTCAAACGACTTCGGCTTCCCGAGCCGCAGGGCTGAGACCCGGACCGGCCGGACGGCCGGGAGCCGCGAGGATGCCGCCGCTACGGCCGGGCGACGGGCGAGCGGGGAACGACCGCCGAGATCTGTGCGCACAACTGCCAGGGCCGCTCGGTGTCCACGGTCGACTTACCGCTGGTCAGAATCGCGCCGGACAGTCCGCGGTCGAGGTCGGCCCAGCCGTACTGGGTGGTCAATCCGCTACGGCCGAAATGCCTTTCGGTGTGGGCGCCGAACTTCGACCGCCGCCCGCCCAGCTCGAAGCCGGCGCGACTGACCCGGCCCGCGATGCCCGGGATCCGGGGAGCCGGTGCGATCGCGCTGTGCAGAGAGTCGGGAGACAGGATCCGTACACCGTCGAGTTCGCCACCGCGACAGAGGATTTCGTAGAAGCGCGAGAGTTCCGCGGCGGTGGTCACGAGATTGCCGGAGGGAAGCTCCGCGGTGAGGAACGCGCGCACCGAATCCGCCGAGGTCGAGGCGCTCATTCCACCGCCGAGCGCCTTGCCGGCCACCAGCGACCAGGCCCGGGAGGGTCGCGGTCCGGTGCGCACACTCGGCACCACCCGGTCGACGTCCTCCGGGCTCACCCCGAACGTCGTCCACCGGAAACCGAGCGGATTCAGCACCTGCTCGGCGAGATGGTCGCGCATCCGTTTGCCGGTCGCGCGCTGGACCAGCAGACGCAGAATCAATCCACTGGTCAGTGCGTGATAGACGCGAAATCGCCGGGGCGGCCAACTCGGCCGCAACTCGGTCAGCGCCCGCACCGCGACCTCCTCGTCGACGACGGCGTCGAAGCCGCGGTAGCCCGCCGGCATGAACGGCACCCCGGCGGCGTGGGAGAGCACATCGGCGATGGTGATGCGGCCCTTGCCGTGCGCGGCGAATTCCGGAATGTAGTCGCACACCCGGTCTTCCGGCGCGAAGGCGCCCTGTTCGATCAGCATCGCCGTCACCGTCGCGGCGACGCCTTTGGCGGTGGAGAAACCGCAGAACGGAGAGTCGACGGTGATCGGTATGCGTTCGACGTCGGGCCCGTCGCCGGGGGCGTTACCCCAGCCGTGGCCGATGGCCCGGTTCAGCACGATCGCGCCGTGGCGGCGCAGGCAGATCTGGATCGCCGGAGTGGTTCCCATCCGGTACCACGCGCGGACCGACTCCCACACCGCCTCGACGTCGCCGCGGCTCAGGCCCACCGCGGTGGGGTCGTCCTCGGGGCCCACCGCGGTCACGGTGTCCGGATCGGCGGGTACGGGAATCATCGGGGCGACACTGCTCACGGCGTCAGCATAGTGACCGAAGGCATCGGTGCAGGTCAGAGCTACAGCCCGGGCGCGACCGGTTCGACCGTGCGCCATCCGACGCTGGTCAGCGACGGTTCCGGACTCAGCCGGCTGACCGCCGATTCCATCTGCCGGTCGTCGCGCTGATCGCCGACCAGATCCGCGCGCACCTCCACCCGGCCCGCATCCTCGGCGTTGGCGCTGGCGACCGACATGAGCCGGAAGTCCGTGCGCGTCAACGCCTGGACCAGCAGCGCGCGCACATGTGCTTCGTGCGCGTCGTCGGTGACGGCGGTGAACGCGTAGTGCGCCGGCTGCTCGTTACCCGATTCCGGCTGGCGGTCGACCGCTCGCCCGGCCGCCCGCAACGCGATGTTGACGATGACCACCGCGACCGTTCCCGCCGCCGCGGTGCCGTACATTCCGGCGCCGGAGAGCGCGCCCACCGCCGCCGCGCACCAGAGTGTCGCGGCGGTGTTGAGTCCCCGCACGTTCAATCCGTCGCGGATGATCACACCCGCGCCGAGAAAGCCGATACCGGAAACGATTTGGGCCGCGACCCGGGTCGGATCGGCGGCGCCGCCGTGAAAGCCGTGCGCCGACAGCAGCACGAACAACGCCGCGCCCGCGGAGACCAGGGCGTTGGTCCGCAATCCGGCCATCCGGGCCCGGTACTGCCGTTCGAAACCGATCACCGCACCGAGACCGACACCGGTGGCCAGGCGCAGCAGCATCTCCCAAGTCGACATGAGACAACCCTTCGATGGAGGGCGAGAACTCGCGCGCGCCGGCTACCGCGACATCGGCACGGTCGCGTCGACACGAGAATGGTCGCCGAGTGAATTCTTGGCAAAACGACGTATACGACTGTCGTCGGGCACAGCGACCACCTCCTTCCGGGACACGACCCGCGTAGAACGGCACCGGCCGGCGGCGCCGGGAAGGAAGTAAACACCGCCGATCGGATCCTGGCAACCCGCCGGTGGCCACCGATTTGACAATCGCGAATTCCGGGTTCACTCTTTTGCAGTCAGCACCTCGCTAGGCGAGGCTCCTGTACGAACACAGGCCACTGATCCGACGACGTCGAGAGACGCCCAGGGTTAGGACAGATCTTCCCGGATTAAGGGATGATCCGAAGTGGCTTCTCCCGCAAGGGGATACGTCGTACAGTGCCGAAGCTCTGACGAGAGGGGTGCGTATCCGCCGTTCGGGCGGGTCTCCCTCTCGCGTGGTGCCGATCACCAGAACAACGACGTGCGCGTGCGTCCCGGCAGCGAGGAGGTGAGGGGCGATGCCATCCGGAGATAGTCCGTATCCGAGTTCGCGAACCGTATCGTCCCCGGCTCGCTGCCTGTCCGCCTGAACTCACCCCCGATCCACCGCATCGGCATCGCCGATGTGGGGTTCCGGGGTGCCGCGGGCTGCCCGCAGCCGGGTTTCACCTCAGAGGAGAACCCATGTACCGCAATGTCTTCCGTCGACTCACCGGCCGCCGCCTGACCGAATTCGAGCGCCGCAACCTGCGTTCCTGCCGTCCCTCGGCGCCCGTGCACACCGCCGCGCTCGGCGCTCACCTCGAACGCCGCCCGGGCGCACTCCACTAGCCCGGAACTCGAAAACAACTGGTGAGCACAGAGTTTCAGGAAGCGAGCGCGGCGATGACCACCTACTCCGACGACACCCGAACCCCGGCCGCACCCCCCGGCGCTGTCGCCGATCACGCCCACGTCGGCGATATCGTCGGCGCGCTGGGCGTGATCCGGCAGCACGACGACCTCGCCGGCCGCAGCCGGATGCAGCGATTGCGCATGCTGGCGGCGGTGATCGGGCCCGGCCTGATCGTTATGGTCGGCGACAACGACGCCGGCGGCGTGGCCACCTACGCCCAGGCCGGTCAGAACTACGGCATGGCTCTGCTCTGGACGCTCGTGCTGCTGATTCCGGTGCTGTACGTCAACCAGGAAATGGTGGTGCGGCTCGGTGCGGTGGCCGGGGTCGGCCATGCCCGGCTCATCTTCGCGCGATTCGGGAAGTTCTGGGGCGCGTTCAGCGTCGGCGATCTCTTCGTCGTCAACGCGCTGACCATCGTCACCGAATTCATCGGCGTGGCAATGGCTCTGAGCTATTTCGGATTGCCGAAGGCGGTGTCGGTGCCGCTGGCGGCGGTCGCGCTGTTCGCCGTGGTCGCGGGTGGGTCGTTCCGGCGGTGGGAGAGCCTGATGATGACGCTCATCGCGGTGAACATCGTGCTGTTCCCGATGGCATTGCTGGTTCATCCGAGCGTATCGGGCACCGGGCACGGGCTGATCCCGTCGCTGCCGGGCGGGCTCTCGTCGACCCTGCTGCTGATCATCGTGGCGATCGTCGGCACCACCGTCGCACCGTGGCAGTTGTTCTTTCAGCAGTCCAACATCGTCGACAAGCGCATCACCCCGCGCTGGATCCGCTACGAGCGCATCGATCTGTGGCTGGGAATCGTGGTGGTGATGGCCGGCGCGATCGCGATCATGGCCGCGGCCGCCTACGGACTGTCGGGGACCGGTCCGGTCGGCGGCTTCACCGACGCCGGTGCGGTCGCGGCGGGCCTGCGCGCCCACGCGGGCCCGGTGGTCGGCGCGCTTTTCGCGATCGTCCTGCTCGACGCCTCGCTGATCGGCGCCAACGCGGTCGGTCTGGCCACCACCTACACCCTCGGCGATACGCTCGGGCGGCGGCATTCACTGCATTGGAAGGTGTCCGAAGCGCCCGGTTTCTACGCCGGTTACGCGGCCCTGCTGGCCGTCGCCGCCGCGATCTCGTTCAGCCCCGACCATGTGCTGGGCCTGATCACGCAGGGTGTGCAGGCGCTGGCCGGGGTGCTGCTGCCCTCGGCGACGGTATTCCTGGTGCTGCTGTGCAACGACCGCGACGTACTCGGCCCGTGGGTGAATACGCTCCGGCAGAACATCTGCGCCGCGATCATCGTCTGGGCGCTGGTGCTGCTCTCGGCCGCGCTCACCGCCGCCACGTTCTTCCCGGCCCTGAGCACCCGGACCCTCGAGTTCGGGTTGGGTGCGGGCGTGCTCGCCGGTCTGGCCGGGGGCGCGGTCGCCCTGCTCGCCCACGCGCGAACCCGGCGCCGCTCCGCCGCGGCGACCGCGGCCCGGTTCGGCGACCTCGACCCCGGTCAGGTGCAGGAACTGGATCGCGGCTCCGAACGCGCCGAACTCGCCGGGGACCGCGACACCTTCCGCACTCCGGCGCTGCACACCCTCGAGCGTCCGTCGTTCACCCCGCTGCGCACCGCGGGCATGCTCGCCCTGCGTGGATATCTGCTGGTGGCCGTCGTGCTGGTCGTGGTCAAGATCGTCGAATCCATCGGGTGAAGGGGCCCGGCCGGTGGGATTTGCCTGATTCGAACCGCCCAACCCGGGTAGTACGCCTGCAAGCAGGGAGGAGTGTGCCCTGTGCGGCCGCAACCGGGAAACGGAGGTGCCATGATGACGGACCCGCGGATGGCGCGTGGAAGCACATCGCAGGAGCAGGCGCAGCGGCGGCGGATGTTGCGAGCACCGCGCAAGCATGCCGGTGAGGGAATCGAGGACACATACAACATTCCGGGCATCATCCTGTGTGCGTTGAGCTTCGTCGCGCTGGCGCTCGCGCTGACCGCTGCCGGATACGGCTTCGGCGGGTGGGCGATCGTGGCCGGCGTGGTGTGCGCGGTGTGCCTCATCGGCGGCGTGACGTGGATCGCGCTGGAGAGCAGGCGCACGCAGGCGCGCGACCAGTGGGAGCCGCACCAGCGACAGGGGCACTGATCAGCGTGTGAACGCGGCGGGCCCGCGGAGGCGAGACCGCCGCACCGATCCGATCCGGAAGAGGAGAGAGATGGTCGAGAAGACTCGCGCCGGCGGTTTCACCACCGACGACGCCGGAATTCCGGTGGCCAGCGACGAAGACTCGCTGACGATAGGCCCCGATGGCCCGATCCTGCTCAACGACGCGTATCTGATCGAGAAGATGGCCGCGTTCAACCGCGAACGCGTACCCGAACGTCAGCCGCACGCCAAGGGCGGCGGCGCGTTCGGCGTCTTCGAGGTCACGCAGGATATGAGCGCCTACACCTGCGCGAAGGTGTTCCAGCCCGGGGCGAGGACCGAGATGCTGGCCCGGTTCTCCACGGTGGCCGGTGAGCGGGGCAGCCCGGACACCTGGCGTGATCCGCGTGGATTCGCGTTGAAGTTCTATACCGAGGACGGCAATTTCGACCTGGTCGGCAACAACACCCCGATCTTCTTCGTCCGCGATCCGATGAAGTTCCAGGACTTCATCCGATCGCAGAAACGCCGGGCGGACAACAACTTACGCGACCACGATATGCAGTGGGATTTCTGGACGCTGTCGCCTGAGTCGGCGCACCAGGTCACCTGGCTGATGGGCGATCGCGGTATCCCGCGCACCTGGCGCCACATGAACGGCTACTCCAGCCACACCTACATGTGGGTCAACGCCGAGGGCGAGAAGCACTGGGTCAAGTACCACTTCATCACCGACCAGGGTGTGGAGTTCTTCACCCAGGACGAGGGCGACCAGATGGCCTCGATGGATACCGACTATCACATCCGGGATCTGTGGGAGGCGATCGAGCGCGGGGACCACCCGAGCTGGACGCTGAAGATGCAGATCATGCCGTTCGAGGCGGCCAAGACCTACCGGTTCAACCCGTTCGATCTGACCAAGGTGTGGCCACACGGCGATTATCCGCTCTACGAGGTCGGCCGGATGACGTTGAACCGCAACCCGTCCGACTATCACACCGAGATCGAACAGGCCGCCTTCGAGCCGAGCAACGCGGTGCCGGGAACGGGACCGAGCCCGGACAAGATGCTGTTGGGCCGGTGGTTCTCGTATCCGGACGCCCACCGTTACCGGATCGGCGCGAACTACAAGGAATTGCCGGTCAACGCGCCGAAGTCGCCGTCGCACTCCTACACCAAGGACGGCCACATGCGGCACCACAATCCGGGCGACCCGGTCTACGTGCCGAATTCCAAGGGCGGACCGCACGCCGAACCCGGCCGGGCCGGTCCGACCGCCGGCTGGTACACCGACGGCGAAATGGTGCGCGAGGCCTACACGCTGCGCCGCGACGACGACGATTGGGGCCAGGCGGGCACAATGGTCCGCCAGGTGCTCGACGACGCGGCACGAGAACGGTTGGTGGACAACATCGTCGGCCATCTCCTCAACGGTGTGTCCGAGCCGGTCCTGGCGCGCGCCTTCGAATACTGGCGCAATGTGGACAAGGATCTGGGCGACCGGGTGGAATCCGGCGTCCGGGCGAAACAGGACGAGAAGGATCCGAAAGCGGCCGGTCAGGGCAATCCGGCCCGGTCGTCCGCGCAGCGGAAGGCCTGACCGGACCGTCCGTACGAACGCGAGCCCCCTCGGCCGGGAGCCGCCCGGGCCGAGGGGAGCGAGCGGGCGGTTAATCGTCCGCGATCGTGGTATTTCCCGACCATGATCGCGAACTCCGCTGCCGCCCCCCACGTCCTGCGGGAGTACTCGTTCATCGCCGACGGCCAGCGCGGCGCCCTGGTCGGGCCGCGCGGTGACATCTCGTGGATGTGCCTGCCCGGCTGGGACGGCGACGCGGTCTTCGCGTCCCTGCTCGGTGGTTCCGGAATGTATGCCGTCACCCCCGCGAGCCGGTTCGTGTGGGGCGGCTACTACGAGCAGGGCACGCTGATCTGGCGCTCGCGCTGGCTGTCCGGGTCGGCGGTGATCGAGTGCCGGGAGGCGCTGGCCTTTCCCGGCGACCGGCATCGCGCGATCCTGATGCGGCGGATCGTGGCGGTCCAGGAGGACACCGAGGTCGACGTGGTGTTGCGGCCGATGGCGCGATTCGGCGCGGAATCGGTCCGCCGGCCGCATTGCGAGGACGGGGTGTGGACCGCCCGTGCGGGCGCGCTGCGGATGCGCTGGACCGGCGCGCCGAAGGCGGAACTCGATCCGAGAGGACCCGACCGCGGGTGGACCGATCACCTCGAGATTCCGGCCGGGCGCTGTCACGATCTGATTCTGGAACTGTCCGACCAGGGCCTGCCCGACGAGCTGCCCGACCCCGATACCTGTTGGGAGGCAACGGAAAACGCGTGGCGGCGCGACCGCCCGGATTTCGGCGCCAGCGCCGCGCCCCGCGACAGCGCCCACGCGTTCGCGGTGCTGCGCGGGATGACCGCCGATACCGGCGGAATGGTCGCGGCCGCCACCACCAGCCTGCCCGAACGCGCCGACCAGGGCGAGAACTACGACTACCGCTACGTCTGGATCCGCGATCAATGCCTGGCCGGGCAGGCGATCGCCGTCGCCGGTCCGCATCCGCTGCTCGACGACGCGGTCGGGTTCACCGCCGCCCGGCTGCTCGACGACGGTCCCGCACTGGCCCCGGCCTATACCGTCGACGGGAAGAGCGTGCCGCCGGTGCGCGATATCGATCTCCCCGGATATCCGGGCGCCCGGCCGGTGATCGGCAACCGGGTGCGCGGGCAGTTCCAGCTCGACACCTTCGGCGAGACGCTGTTGCTGTTCGCCGCGGCCGCGCGCCACGGCCGGCTCGGCGGCGATCATCGCCGCGCGGTCGATATCGCGGTTTCCGCGATCGCGGCCAATTACCACCGCCCCGACGCCGGTATCTGGGAGATCGAGGATCGGCTGTGGACTCATTCCCGGTTGATCTGCGCGGCCGGATTGCGCGCGGTCGCGGCCTGCCCGGACACCGGCGCCGATACCGCCTATTGCAGTGCGCTGGCCGATACGCTGGTGGCCGAGGCGGCCCGCACGGGTGTGCATCCGACCGGCCGCTGGCAGCGCGCCCCCGATCAGCCCGGTGTGGACGCCGCGCTGATCCTGCCGTTGATCCGCGGTGCGATCCCGGTCTCCGATCCGCGCTACGCCGCCACCTTCTTCGCGGTGCAGCGGGATCTGACCACCGACTACTGCGTCTACCGCTACCGCCACGACGATCGCCCGCTCGAGGTGAGCGAAGGCGCGTTCCTGCTGTGCGGTTTCACGATGGCGATGGCGGCCGCCCAGCTCGACCGCCCGGTGACCGCGATGCGCTTCTTCGAACGCAACCGCTCCTCGTGCGGCACCCCTGCGCTGTTCGCCGAGGAATTCGATGTCACCCAGCGGCAGTTGCGCGGCAATCTGCCCCAGGCGTTCGTGCACGCGATGCTGCTGGAATCCTCGCTGCGACTGGGACCGCTCGCGCCCGAACTGCCGTCGGAGGCGGTAGTGGCGAGTACGGATCGGTCGGATTAGCCCCGGACTAGGTGATGTCGACGATCGGCAGCCGCAGCGCACCCGGGGCGTCGGCGGGAACCACGGGCGCCTTGGGGGTGACCGGGGCCAGCCGCCGATAGGGCGAACCCAGCGCAGGCCGCTGATCCGGCTCACCCTTGTTGGGCCACAGCGCCAGCGCTCGTTCGGCCTGTGCGGTGATGGTCAGCGACGGATTGACGCCGAGATTCGCCGAAATCGCCGAGCCGTCGACGATGTGCAGGCCCGGATGGCCGTACATGCGCTGATAGGCATCCACGACACCGGTCTCCGGGGAATCGCCGATCACGCAGCCGCCGATGAAATGTCCGGTCATCGGAATGCCGAACAGGCTGGTGATGCCGGCGGTCGCGATGCCGTCGATCTTGTCGGCCACGCGGCGGGCGACCTCGTGCCCGGCCGGGATCGACGTCGGATTCGGTTGTCCCTCACCCTGTTTGGTGGTCATCCGGCGGCCGAACAGACCGCGCTCGGTGTAGGTGGTGAGCGAATTGTCCACCGACTGCATCACCAGCAGGCCGATCATTCGCTCCGACCAGTGGCGCGGGTTGTGCACCTTCGCCAGATCGCGGCGGCGCCGCCAGTTCTCGCGCAACCACAGCCGGGCGGGCGAGGTGCTGCCGTCCTCGTCGTACATCACCGTCGTCATCAGCGACAGCACGTTGCTGCCCTTGCCGTAGCGCACCGGTTCGATATGGGTGTCGGCGTCGGGATGGATCGAGGAGGTGATGGCCACCCCCTTGGTGAAATCGGTGTCGGATCGCCGGCTCCGGATCGACAGCAGCTCTTCGGAATTCGTGCGCGATAGATAGCCGAGCCGCGCGGAGATGTGCGGCAGCGAGCCACGGTCGCGCAGCCGGTGCAGCAACCGCTGCGTACCGAGCGCGGCCGCGGCGAAGATCACCTGTTCGGCGGTGAAGCTGCGGCGCGCCTTGCGAACCCAGCGCCCGGTGCGGACGGTGTCGACGCGGTACCCGCCCGACGGCAGCGGCACCACATCGACCACGGTGGTGTGCGGATGCACGGTGGCCCCGGCCTTCTCGGCGAGATACAGGTAGTTCTTCACCAGCGTGTTCTTGGCGTTGTGGCGGCATCCGGTCATACATTCGCCGCAGTGGGTGCAGGTGCGCCGGGACGGGCCGACACCGCCGAAGTAAGGGTCGGGTACCGCCTGCCCGGCCCGAGTGCCGTTGCCGCCGAACAGGACTCCCACCGGGGTGTGCCGGAAGGAGGCGCCGACGCCCAGTTCCTCGGCCACCTCGCGCAGCACCCGGTCCGAGGCCGTGGTCGCCGGATTCGTGGTGACGCCCAGCATGCGCTTGGCCTGGTCGTAGTGCGGTGCCAGTTCGGCGCCCCAGTCGGTGATATGGGCCCACTGCGAGTCGGCGAAGAATTTCGCGGGCGGTTCGTAGAGGGTGTTCGCGTACACCAGCGAGCCGCCGCCGACACCGGCGCCGCTCATGATGAAGGTGTCCTTCAACAGGGTCAGGCGCTGGATGCCGAAACATCCCAGCCGCGGCGCCCACAGGAATTGCCGTGCCCGCCAGGAGTTCTTCGCGAATTCGTCGTCGGCGAAGCGGCGGCCGGCCTCGAGGACGCCGACCCGGTAGCCCTTCTCGGTCAGGCGCAGCGCGCTCACGCTGCCGCCGAATCCCGACCCGATGACTACCACGTCGTAGTCGAACCCCATCGCCGCGCCCTTTCCTGGTCCCGATCGTCCCCTCGTACCGTATGGGCAGATCAGGGGGTGGGCGCAGAGATCGACGGCCAGAAAATCAATAGTTCCGGTCACGCCGGTAGGCGGCCGGAGTCGTTCCGGTCCAGCGCTTGAAGGCGTGGATGAACGGCGTCGCCTCCGCGTAACCGAGCCGGATGGCGATGTCGTCGATGGTCAGCGGCGTCCCCGAGAGCATTTCCTGCGCGAGCGCGCGGCGCACCTCGTCGAGCAGCGCCCGGTAACTGGTCCCGGCCTCGGTGAGGCGGCGGCGCAGCGTCCGCACACTCATGTTGAGCTCCCGGGCCACCGCCTCGATCGGCGGCGGCGTGGTGATACCGGTCGCGCCGCTGCCGGGCAGCAGTCGTTCCCGGACCTCGGCCGCGATACCCGTGCGCGCGCTGCGGCGCTGCACCAGATCCCGGCACTGAGCGATGCAGACCGCCCACGTCTGCTGATTCGCCTGGGGTAGCGGCTGGGCGAGGATCTCCGGTGCGACGGTGAACATGGTGTGCGCGCGCCCGAAGCGCGGCCGCGCGCCGAGCACGGCCTCGAGCCGGTCGGCGTAGGGCGGTTCGTCGTAGCCGAATTCCATGCGGGCGAAGGAGAAGTCGTGGCCGAGCAGATCGGCCATCACCCGATGCATGGCGACGATGTCGCGCTCCACCAGGAAGGTCTGCACATCCGGCGGGATGAGCTCGTGATGGATCCAGGCGATCACATCGTCGCGCCGGTACTCGACGATCGGTGTGCAGAAGGCGAATCCGAGCCGGTAGTACCGCATGGCCAGCGAAATCGCCTCGCGCAGCGTGGGACTGGTGACGCAGGCGAAGCCGAAGATGCCGAAGGTGCTCAGCCGGTACCGCCGCCCGACCTCGACGCCGAGCGCCGGGATGTCGGCGAGTTCGGCGACCAGATTGCGCACCACCGCCAGTTCGGCCTCGGCCGGAATCTGGGCGCCGGGGTCGGTGAGCGTGGCCGGCGCGATACCGGATCCGGCGAGCAGCCGCGCGCTGTCGACCCCGTGCTCGGTGGCGAATTCGATCATCACCGCGACGCTGGCGATCCCGCGGGGGAAATTCCAGGTGCGGACCTCGGGCGCCTCGACGGTGTGCATGGCACCATTATGGCCGAAACTATTGATCTCTCGGGACGATCCGCCCGGGATAGGGTTGTCGGATGGAGCAGGCGCAGTCCGCCGGCGGCCGGGAAGACCGCGATCGGGAATGGGACCGCGAGGTCCGTGGTGAGACGGAAACCGAACAGCTGGACCGCAATCTGACCAGTTTGATTCAGGAATTGCGGGTGGTGCAGACGGGCGTGCAGCTGCTGACGGGCTTCCTGCTGACGCTGCCGTTCCAGGCCAGGTTCACCACGGTGTCCACCCCGATGCGCGGGCTGTACCTGGCGGTCGTGACCGCCTCGATCGCGGCGACGGTCTTCCTGATCGCGCCGGTCGCCGCCCACCGCATCCTGTTCCGGCAGCATCGTCTGGGCAGCGTGGTGCGCACCGCCCACACCTTCGCACTGGTCGGGCTGGCGCTGCTCGGCGTCGCGCTCACCGGGGTCGCGGTGCTGATCTTCGACACGGTGGCCGGTGCGGTCGCCGCCACCGTCATCGGTGTGTGCTTCGCGGTGCTGTTTCTCCTGACCTGGTTCGCCCATCCGTGGCGGGAACGCCGGCGCGGCGCCCAGACGCGGTGAGGGCGCCCACAGCGGCTCGAAATAGCTGTCGGCGGGCGTTTCGTGCCGGGGTCGCCGGGTATCGCGCCCGATGTCAGTGATTTCGACGTGTTGGAGGTGAATCCCTTGTCGGAGCACGAGAAGGGCGGAGGCCGCGAAGGTCTCGAAGGCGTCGTGGAAGGCGCGAAGGGTAAGGCCAAGGAGGCCGCCGGTCAGGTATTCGGAAAGGACGAGCTGCGCGAGGAGGGCAAGGCTCAGCAGAGCCGCGCCGAATCGCAGCGCGAGGCCGCCCAGAAGGAAGCCGAAGCCGAGAAGCACCGTGCGGAAGCCGGTGTGGAGGAAAAACGGCAACAGGCCTTCCAGGACAAGGGCGGCTCCTGACGATCGACGTAAGTAGCGGAACCGACCGAAAGGGTGCCCGGCCGATGTGACCGGGCACCCTTTCTTCGTTCGATATGATGTTGCGTGAGAATCGGATTCGCAACGGGAGATGTGTTGCGCCGGGTATTATCTGCCCAGCGCGCTGGCGAGCTGTTTCTTGGTCATCTTCGACCGGCCCTTGATATTGCGTTGGCGTGCTTCGTTGTACAGCTGATCGCGGGTCGGTCCCTGTGAACCTTTGCCGGACCGCTGGCCACCGCGGCGCTGTGGCGACATATCGTTGGTGGAACTGCGGCTCGCGGTGCGGGTTTTGCCCGCCTGCGCACGATTCTTGTTGACCGTGCGTGCGCCGATTTCCTCTGCGCGACCTTTACTCGCACCCCGTTTCCGGGCCGAGGACTTCACATGTTCGTATTGGCGTTCTTCTTTGGCAGACCATTCCTTGGGCATGACTACACCTTTCGGTCGTGCGGGCGGTGAGATGGATCACTATGTCGGCTGTGGCTCGCAGAGCGCCTGCTGCCGAAGACTTTTCAGCGTGCGGGTCAGAATGCGGGAGACGTGCATCTGGGAGATCTGCAGTATCTCGGCGATCTGATTCTGCGTCTTGGATTCGAAGAAGCGCATGATCAGAATTCTGCGTTCCCGGGTGGGCAACGCATCGATGAGCGGGCGGACCGCCATCGCGTCCTCGGTCAGTTGGTAGCACTGTTCCTCGGCGCCGAGCTTGTCCATGATCGCGCCGTCGTCGGTGTCGACGACCGCGTCGATGGAGTTCGGCTGATAGGCGTTGCCGGCGATCATGGCCTGCACCACCTGCGGGCCGTCGACGTCGAGAGCTTCGGACAGTTCGCGGGCCGTGGGCATGCGCCCGAGTTCGTGAGCCAGATGTTCGGTCGTCGGACCGATGCGCAGCCACAATTCCTTGACGGCGCGCGGTACCCGGGTCGACCAGGTGTAATCGCGGAAGTGACGGCGAACCTCGCCCATCACGGTAGGCACGGCGAAGGAGAGAAAAGAATTTCCCCGTACCGGATCGAATCGATCGACGGCCAGGACGAGACCGAGCCTCGCCACTTGGTGCAGATCGTCGAACGTCTCGCCGCGGCCGGAGAATTTCCGAGCGATATGCTCGGCCAGCGGCAGGCAGAGTTCGATGATTTCCGCTCGGACCGACTCCCGATGTGGATCGGCATGGTCCAGAGCGGCCAGTTTCTCGAACCAGGGTTCGATGTTGTCATAACTGTTGGCACCGTGGCGTGCGGCGGTTTCGGCACGACGGGCGATCGGTTCATGTGTCATTCGAGATACCTCGCTTCCAACTGAATCCGACCCAGATTGGGTACCCGTTGGTGCGGCTCTCAAAAGACGTCGAAGGGCGCACGCCGGAATATTCGCCGATTTCCGCGCGATGACCAGGGCGTACGCCGTTCCTGATAATATCCGGCA
The DNA here is from genome assembly GCF_000720265.1 of Nocardia sp. NRRL WC-3656. Lineage (NCBI taxonomy): Bacteria > Bacillati > Actinomycetota > Actinomycetes > Mycobacteriales > Nocardiaceae > Nocardia > Nocardia sp. NRRL WC-3656. The sequence continues at coordinate 186,378 of NZ_JOJF01000010.1, forward strand.
GCGGCCGGAATTTGTGGTTTCAGCCCTCCGGCGTGTTGCCGACCCGCCGGTCGTAGTCCGCGCGGGCGGCGCGATCGACCTCGTCGGTGAATATTCGGTGCACGCCCATGCGGCGGGCGGTGAATTCGCCGAAGGCGCGCGGAGTGAGCTTGTTGAACGCCATCGCCACCCCGGCAAGCCTGGTCACGGTGACCCGGCGCCGCGGACGCGCGATCAGCCGCGTCACCGCTCGTGCGACATCCTCGGGTTCGGCCAGCAGACCCATCGGCGCCTTGGTTCCCGCGATCAGTTCGGTGCGGGTGAAGGTCGGCAACACCGCCGAGAAGTGCACTCCGCTGCCGCGGCATTCCAGCCGCATGGCCTCGGTGAAGCCGAGCACGGCCTGTTTACTCGCACAGTAGGTCGCCATACCGGGCGTGGGGTTCTCCCCGGCCAGCGACGCGATATTGACGATATGGCCGCGACCGCGCGAAAGCATCTGCGGCAGCGCGGCTTTGGTGCCGTTCATGACCCCGAGCACGTTGACCTCGAGGATGCGGCGGGTGATGGCGTCGGATTCGTCGGTGAAGCGGCCGACGGGCATGATGCCGGCATTGTTGATCAAGACGTCGACGGGGCCGGCCTCGGTCTCGACCGCCGCGAGAAAGTCCGTGAACGAGGCCGGATCGGTCACGTCGAGCGTCAGGGCCGTCGCGGCGCCGAGCCGCGATCCGGCCGCGGCGACGGCGGCCGCGTCGATATCGCCGAGCACCACCCGCGCACCCGCGTCGCGCAGGTGCTCGGCGATCGAATAGCCGATACCCCGCGCGCCGCCGGTGACGGCGACCACCGTGCCCGCCAGCCGGGGGCTCACCCGCGCTGCCGGCGCCGGTACCGGACCGTGCACGGCTGCTGTAGCTGCACCACCATCTTGGAATGGTCGTTGCGGTAGCTGTCGGAGGGCTGCGCCATCTCGAATTCCCAGTCCCGCAACAGGATCGAGAAGATCGCCTTCAACTGCATGAGCGCGAACGCCTGGCCGACGCAGCGGTGCCGCCCGGCGCCGAACGGGATCCACGTCCAGCGGTTCACCAGATCCGCCTGATTGGGATCGACGTAGCGGCCCGGATCGAAGCGGTCGGGGTCGGGGAAGTCCTCCGCGATCCGGTTGGAGACCGCCGGTGTGGTCGCGACCAGATCGCCCGGCGCGATGCTGTGCCCGCACACCTCGAATTCGCCGCGCGCCACCCGCATCAGGATGATCAGCGGCGGATGCAGCCGCAGCGTCTCCTTCAACGTGGCCTCGAGCTGCGGAATCTGGCGCAGCGCATGGAAACTCACGTCCTGGCCGTCGGCGTAGAGCTCGTCGAGTTCGCCGACGACCCGGGCCAGCACCTCGGGATTGCGCAGCAACTCGATGGTGGTCCACGCCGCGGTACCGGAGGTGGTGTGGTGTCCGGCGAACATCATCGAGATGAAGATGCCGGTGATCTCGCTGGCGGAGAACCGCAGTTCGCCCTGTTCGTCGCGGATCGAGACCAGCACATCGAGCATGTCGCGATCCTCTTTGCCCTGCGGCGGGTTCGCGATGCGGCCGTTCATGATCTCCTGGACCAGTTCGACCAGTTTCGCCCGCGCCTCGTCGCGGCGGCGGAAGCTCTCGATGGGGGCGTAAGGGTCGACGTAACACAGCGCGTCGGTGCCGCGCTCGAGTTCGTGATACAGGTGTGCGAACCGCTCGTCGAGTTCCTCCCGGAACTTCTTGCCGATCAGGCAGGCCGAGGAGGTGTAGATCGTCAGCTCGGCGAAGAACTCGAGCAGGTCGATTTCGCCCTCGTCGCCCCAGCCTTCGAGGATCCGGTGCACCTCGTGCGCGATGGTCTCGGCGTGTCCGCGCATGAAGTCACCGCGCAGGGCCTGGTTGTGCAGCATTTCCTTGCGGCGTTCGGGGCTGGCGTCGAAGACCACACCGTCGCCGAAGATCGGCTTCATGAACGGGTAGGCGGCGCCCTGGTCGAGATCCTCGTCGGCCGCGCGGAAGAAGAATTCGTTCGCCTCGGCGCCGGAGAGCAGGATGACGTCCTTGTCGGCCAGCCGGAACGAACCCACATCGCCGCACTCCGCGCGCACCCGCTGCATCAGCGCGATCGGATCGGTGCGGAACTCTTCGAGGTGGCCGTGCTCGTGTTCGCCCCCGGAGACCTGCCGCGGCTTGACCAACGTCATGAGAAATCCTTCCGCATTCCGGATCCATCGTTGATGGACACGTGTCTGGACGCTACTACGGAAGGGTGGACGAGGCAAGGTCCGGCACCGGTTCCAGCGGCGCCGCAGCGGCGTGCGGGAGGGGAAGTCGGAAAGGGGTGCTCAGCGCAGGACCGGCGCCGAGCGCACGGTGCTGAGCTGCCGGATGATCGCGGCGGCGTGGTTGTCGAAGCGGTCGCGGTCGATGGTGATATCGCCGATCAGATACGGGCGGTAGCAGTAGGCGAGCGCGCCGAAGATGGCCATCGCGTTGAGCGTCGCGTCGGTCTCGTCGGGAGCCGGTGTGTCGGTGTCGTCGGCGGCGATCACCGCCGCGATCGGCCCGGTGATCACCGCGACCAGCTCGCTGCCGCGCCGGGTCAATGCCGGGGTGGCGATCGATTCGACGAACAGGATGCGCCCGCGCCGGGGGTCCTCGGTGAGGAAATCGGTGAACGCGCGCACCACGTGACCGAACAGCAGGTCTCGCTCCTCGGGTGCTTCGGCCAGTGCGGCGAGTAGTCGATCCCGGCACTGTTCGACGGTGTTCTCGAGGACGGTGGTCATCAGATCGTCGAGATGGGCGAAACTCTCGTAGAAATAACGTTCGGTGAGCCCGGCCTGTCGGCATACTCCGCGCATCGAGGTCTCGGCCGCGCCGACGCCGGCCATGAGCTCGTAACCGGCCTGCAGCAGCCGTTCGCGACGTGCGGCGATGCGGTCCGCCGGTTCGCGTCCACGCCAGGGGCGGCTGCCCGTTTTCGGAGTGTGCGGCGAATCGGCCATGGCGGTGATGCTACCGGGGGGCGGCGACAAGGCGTTTTGTTGACATCGGCTGCTGTTGACATCTAGTGATGTCAACATTACCGTCGGAGGATCGCTTCGACCACCCGCAAGGACGCGACATGAACACCTCGGTCTACGACGACCAAGCCCATGCGATCAGGGCTCGCGATGTGCGATTCGATTTCGACTCCGTCCCCATGCACTACATTCCGGGCGAGGTCATGGCCACTCACATCATCAACGTGATGCACCTGGTTCTCCCGGAGGGGGAACGCGCGATGGCCGCGGCCCTGGCCGAAGCGCTGCCCCATATCGACGACGAGCGGCTGCGCGAAGAGGTGCAGGGCTTCATCGGGCAGGAGAATCAGCACGCCAGCTCGCACGCGCAGGCGCGCCGCCACCTGGAAGCGCTCGGGCTCGACGTGGCCCCGATGGTGGAGACGGTGGCCTGGCTGGTCGATCGCCTACTCGGTGATCACGGCTTGACCGGCCGCGCCAAACACGAGTGGCTGTGCGAGCGGCTGGGCCTGTTCGCCGGGATGGAGCACTACACCGCGGTCATCGGCGAGTGGTTGCTGACCAACGACGTGCTCGAGGCCAAGAACATGCATCCGGCGATGCTGGACCTGATTCGCTGGCACGGCGCGGAGGAGGTCGAACACCGCAGCGTGGTCTACGACGCGTATATGCACGTCGACGGCGGATATCTGCGCAAGGCCCGCACGGCCGTGCTGGCCAGCTCGTCGCTGATGGTGCTGTTCGTGATCGCGGGCGGCTATCTGTTCGGCAAGGATCCCGATCCGCGCAAGGGGCGGTTCTGGCCGCTGCAATTCCTCAGCGCCTCCGCCCGCGGCGTGGTGCCGCGGATGTCGACCTTCCTGACCGAGATTCCGCGGTACCTCCGGCCCGGATTCCACCCCTCCCAGCTCGGGAGCATGGACAACGCGCTGCGCTATCTCGCGCAGTCGCCGGCGGCGCGCGAGGGCCGGCGGTGACGGCAGTGGCGTACCCGGTGGCCGCCGAGCGGCCGGGGTATCGGCCGTCGCTACCGCTGCGGGCGGTCGGCGCGATCTTCGACCTGTACAAGCGCGGCGTCACCACGGAACCGCCAATCGAGGTGTTGTCTCGACCGAATCCGGTGCGGCGCAGCGGTTTCGAGCGTGAGCTGATCGTGGCCCGGCGCGAGATGCGGGCCGCGGACGTGGTCGTGCTGACGCTGGTCGCTCCCTACGGGGAACGGCTGCCGAGCTGGGTTCCGGGCGCGCACATCGATGTGCTTCTGCCCTCCGGGCGGCAGCGGCAGTATTCGCTCAACGGGGACCCGGCCGACCGTGGAACCTATCGCATCGCCGTGCGCCACCTGCCCGACGGCGGCGGCGGATCCGACGAGATCCATCGCGACGTGGCGGTGGGGGACCGGTTGCGAGTGCGCGGGCCGCGCAACGCCTTCGGATATATCGATGCCCCGCACTATGTCTTCGTGGCCGGCGGTATCGGAATCACGCCGCTGCTGCCGATGGTGGCCGACGCCGAACGGCGCGGAATCGATTGGCGGCTGGTCTATCTCGGCCGCAGCCGGGCCACGATGCCGTTCCTCGACGAGCTGTCGGCCCACCGCGGCGGACGGCTCGAGATCCGTCCCGACGACGAATTCGGTGTCGCCGATCTCGATCTGATCCTGGCCGACGTGCCGCGCGGCACCGCGATCTACGTTTGCGGTCCGCCGCCACTGATGGCCGCCGCGCTGAACACCGACGCCGCCCACGAGCCGACCGTTTCGGTCCACACCGAACGGTTCTCGCCGCTGCCGGTCCAGCACGGCCGCCCGTTCCGAATCCGGCTGCGGCGCAGCGGTCACACCGTGGATGTGGCCGCCGACGAATCGGCACTGGCGGCCATCGGCCGGGTCCTGCCCGACGTCGCCTACTCGTGCCGCCAGGGTTTCTGCGGTACCTGCGCGGTGACCGTGCACGCGGGCGCTGTCGACCATCGAGATCGGCGGCTGAGTCCCGCCGAGCGCGAGACGACGATGCTCACCTGCGTCTCCCGCGCGGCGGGCGACTCCCTCGAACTCGATCTGTGAGTACGAGACCGGTTGTTTCGGGCAACGAGGCCCGCACCGAAAGGAATTCGACGATGGCAGTATCCGAGAGCGCCCCCGCCGAACACACGCCGATCGCGGTGATCGGCGCCGGAGTCGCCGGAATCGGCCTCGCGGTGTCGTTGCGCGCGGCCGGGTTCGAAGACTTCCTTATTCTCGACCGCGCCGACGATCTGGGCGGCACCTGGCAGGCCAACACCTATCCCGGGTGCGCCTGCGATGTGCCATCGCATCTGTACTCCTATTCTTTCGCGCCGAATCCCGACTGGTCGCGCACGTACGGACGCCAGCCCGAGATCCTCGGCTATCTGCGCGACGTCGCCGAACGCCACGATGTGGTGCGGCATATGCGCTTCGGCACCGACGTGGAGCGCGCGCAGTGGGACGAAGGGCGGCGGCGGTGGCTCGTGCGCACCGCCCGGGGAGTGCTCAGCGCCGATGTGCTGATCTCGGCGGTCGGCCCGTTCAGCGAGGCGAAGATTCCGGATATGCCGGGGCGCGAGAGCTTCCGCGGCGCCCAGTTCCACTCGCTGCACTGGGACCACGAGCACGACCTGACCGGCGAGCGGGTCGCCGTGATCGGCACGGGGGCCTCCGCGGTGCAGTTCATTCCGGAAATCGTGCCGAAGGTGCGGCGGCTCACGGTGTTCCAGCGCTCGGCCCCGTGGATCGTCTCCCGCCTGGATCGGTCCACCCTCGGCGTGGAGCGCGCACTGCTGCGCCGGTTACCGCTGCTGGGCACCGCGCTCCGGGGCGCCTACTACGCGGGTATCGAGAGTTTCGGCCTGGTCGGATTCGTCGACCGCCGCTTCCGCCATCCGTTCCAGGCGCTCTCGCGGATGCAGCTGCGCCGCCAGGTCCACGATCCTGCCCTGCGGCGGAAACTGACCCCCGACTACATGATCGGCTGCAAGCGCGCGATTTTCTCCGATGCGTACTATCCGGCCCTCACCCGCGACAATGTGGAGGTGGTGACCGAGTCGATCGCCGAGATCCGTCCCGGATCGATCGTCACCTCCGACGGTGCGGAGTATCCGGTCGACACCATCGTCTGGGGCACCGGGTTCGGTGCGATACCGAAGCTCTACGAGCGGATCGAGGGCGTCGGCGGGCTGACCGTGGCCGACCACTACCGCCGCCGGCCCAGCAGTTATCTGGGCGCGGCGATCGCGGGTTTCCCCAATATGTTCCTGACCCTCGGCCCGTTCGGCGCCGCGGGGAACCAGTCCGCGATCTTCATGATCGAATCGCAGATCGCCTATATCGTCGACGCGCTGAAAACGCTGCGCGACAATGCTGTCGATCGTGTCGAGGTCCGTGCCTCGGCGCAGGACCGGTTCCTCGACGAGATGCGGCAGCGCAGTCGCGATACCGTGTGGCTGGGCGGCGGCTGCGACAGTTACTACACCACCGACAAGGGCGAGAACGCCGGGCTGTATCCGAACTGGAGTTTCGAATACCGCCGTCGCGTGGCGACTTTCGACGCGGACTCCTACCTGCTGTCGCGCCACGTACCGGATCCGACCACCGCAGAGATGAGCAGTATCCGATGATCACAGGACCGTTCGATATGGTGCGCACGCTGCTGGCCCCGGTGCTCGGCGGGGGTGAGCGACTCGACGTGCGCGACAAGGTCGTGATCATCACCGGCGGCGCCGCCGGCATCGGCTACGAGCTGGCCCGGCTGCTCTACGACCGCGGCGCCTACGTCGCGCTGTTCGATATCGACGCCGAAGCCGTGCGCGCGAGCGCGGCCGCACTGGGCATCCGCGCGGTCGCGATCACCGTCGACGTGGCCGACCGGGAGGGGGTGCGGCTGGCCGTCGGACAGGTGCGGGAGAACTTCGGGCGCATCGATGTGGTGGTGGCCAACGCCGGCGTGGTCCCGCGCCCGGCCACCGTGCGGCTGCTCGATCCCGAGGAATTCGACCGGGTGCTGGCCATCAACCTCACCGGCGCCTTCAACACCATCCAGCCCGCGCTCGACGACGTCATCGCGGCGCACGGCCACGTCGTCGTGGTCTCCTCGTGCGCCGCGTTCGCCCCCGGAATGGGCGGTTCGCCGTACATGGTGAGCAAGGCCGGGGTGGAACAGCTGGGCCGCGCGCTGCGGGTGGAGCTCGGCGGAACGGGCGCCTCGGCCGGGATCGCCTATTTCGGTGTGGTGGAGACGGCGATGACCCACGACACTCTGGACGAGGACGAACTGGGCGCCGAATTCGGCGCGCTGCTGCCCTGGCCGCTGGATCAGCGCATCACCGCCCGGCGGGCCGCCGAGGTGATCGCCGGTGCCATCGAACGCCGGTCCGCGCGCACCGTGGCGCCCGCGGGATGGGAGCCGTACGCCCTGCTGCGGGGCGTGGTGAACGTGGCCCTCGACCACAAGCTGAGCGCCGACGAGCGGGTGCGGTCGTTGACACAGCGGCTGGAACAGCGCATCCTCGCAGATCGCGGCAGGTAATCGGACTCGCAAATCTGAGAGATTTCAAAGGATCGGCACAGATTCCGATCAGGACCGCTCGGCACCATGGATCCCGAGGACCACTCGGCGAGATGAGGTGTGCGATGGTCGATATCGAGATCACGGGTACGACGGTCACGGTCCATGTCCGTGGCACCCACCGGCTGCTCTCGCTGTGCGAACAGGTGCGCTTCGATCTGTCCCACATCGCCGCCGTCGCGCCCGCCGAGGTGGATCTGCGGCCGCCGTGGATGCGCGCCCCGGGAACCTTCTTCCCGGGCGTGATCGCGGCCGGTGTCTTCCGCGGCAAAGGCCGCAAGGAGTTCTGGGATACCCGCTTCGACGGGCGTGGCGTGCGCATCGAGCTGACCGGCACCGAATTCAGCCGGATCGTCGTCGACGTGGAGGATCCGGACGAGGTGCGCCGGATGCTCGCCCGCGCCGCCGCGGCCTGAGCCCGCCGCCTGCCGCGGCGTGAGCCTGCTGGTGCGGCTGGTGCCTGAATCTGCCGTTGACGCTGTGGTGTGAGCCTGTCGCTGCTGTTACGGCTCGAGCCCGCCGCCTGGCTGGAGCCTGAGCCGGTCGCTGCGGCTGGGGCGTGAGCTTGGTGCTGCGGTGCTGCGTGAGCTAGCCGCTCGGACTGCGGGTGAGCTTGCCCCTGCGGCTGGGGGCGAACCTGCCGCTGCGGTTGGGCCGTTGAGCCTGCTGCTGCGGCTGGATCCTGAGCCTGCCGTTTGGGGCAGGGTGTGAGTTTGGTGCTGTGTGTGCCGTGCGCCTGCCGCTGTCACGGCTCGATCCTGCCGCTCGACTGGAGCTGAGTCTGCCGCTGGGCGGCCTGTGTTTGTTGCTGGGGCCGTGGCTCGGGTCTGTTGCTGGGAGTGTGGCTCGAGTCTGCCGTGGCGTTTGTGGCTCGAGTCTGCCTGCGGCGTCTGTGCCCGAGTGTCCCGCGGCGTCTTCGCTCCGAGTCTCCCGCTGCGACTGCTGCCCGAGTCCGACGCTGTTGCCGCGAGCCCACCGCTCCGTCTGAACAGCCGGAAGCGGGCGAAACTTCGTGCCTCGCAGACCCATTGCGACACGCCGAACCGGCGTGCCGCGCGCGACACGCCGAATAAGTCTGGCATTGGGGCTAATCCGCAGTTTCGCAGATGGCGGTTCATCGACTATGAATGGCATGTGCCGTTCCCACTTCGTGAACACTTGCCGGCCACCGTATCTCACCGGGCGGTGGTCTAGTTGACCGTCGAACACCCCGGAGAAGATGAGGTCAGGCAGCTCGCGCGACGGGTCGAGAAGGCCCGCGGGCGGCTTGCGTACCAGTTCGATCCAGCGCTGACCGAGGCCCTCTCCGAACACGAGCTGCAGGCCGAACGCGATCTCGCGGAGAAGATCCGCGAGCAGGAACGCGAGCAGCGCTGGAAAAATGTACAGGCGGCGGCATCGACGTCCGACCGCGCCAGGCAGACCTCCGAAGCGATCGCAAAGGCCGATATGCGAGATCTGTTGATGGCCCGCAAGGCAATTGCGGCGCAGAGACGAGAATCGAGCCCGCACGCGAAAGTGGCGTCGTTGTATCGGCACCGTGCCTGGTCGATGCGCGCTCTCGCGGGCGTGGTCATCGCCGGCATGCTGTGGTCGGCGGTCAACGTGCAGCACAACATCGCCCCCGGTGGCCCGAGCGACCCGCTGTACTGGTTCAGCTACCTGCTCGAGGGCATGATCAGCGTCTGCCTGGTCATCATCATGATCGGCACCAACAAGGTCGCCGAATGGGGAATCCTGGAGAGCCGCCGCCAGGTGGCGCTCGCCGAACTGGCCCTGCTGGCACTGACCGTCGGCCTCAACACCTATCCGTACCTGCGCAGCGGCGACTGGTACAACGTCGGCGTGCACGCAGTGGCGCCGGTCATGATCGGTGTAGCGCTGCTGGTGCACGACGCGGCGAGCCAGCGTTACGGCCAGGCGATCACCCAGGCCACCGATCAGATCCGCGACCTGCCCGACCCGGCCGAACAGATCCGCCGCAGCATGCCGACCTTCGTCAGCTTCATCCGGCAAGCCGCGCCCGACACCCGACCGGCTCCGATGGCCGCGCTGCCGGGCGTCAGCGATACCAAACCCGACGCGCCCGCCACCGAATCCGCGCGCACCGTGGAGACGGTCGATCCGATCGTCGAGCCGGATATCTTTACCCCGAAGAAGTCGAGTCGCCGATCCGATACCGATGCGTCCGATTCGGTCGCCGACGGCAAGGCGAGCAAGCCGCCGAAATCCGAGGCATCCGACGACGACTCGGATCCGCTGAGCGCCTACGACACCGGCCAGTTCCGCATCGCGGACAGCCTCGAGCAGGAGCTCGAGCAGATTCGTGCCGAGCGCAAGGCGGCCCGCGCCGCGAAGCAGCGCGCGTCCAACGGCTCGATCGTGGACTGATCCATACTCCGGTACGTCCCCTCGTACCGTCCGCACAACAGCCCGGCGCGCTGAGCGCCGGGCTGTTGTCGTCTCCGAGCGGCGTGGCGTAGGTCACAACCGGGCGCCTCCGACTACAGTGCCTGCGGTCAGCGCAATCATTGCCGGCGTTTCGGGTTTCGTGTGGAAGTTCGAGGAGGCGTGGTTTTGCTCGTCCGTGGTTCCGGATGCCGATGAGTATCCGCAAGCAGGCACTCGGGTTCGGCGCATTCGCCATCGTCTCGATTCTGGTCACGGTGGTCATCTGGAATACCCTGGCGCGCACCGTGAACGGCCCGACCGACCGTTATTCGGCGATCTTCAGCGATGTGCTCGGATTGCGGCCCAACGACGACGTGCGCATCGCCGGTGTACGGGTCGGCAAGGTCACCGAGATCGGCTTCGACGTCAATCCTCAGACCAACAAGCACCTGGCGAAGGTGACCTTCGAGGTGCAGCGCGATCAGCACCTCTACACCGACACCAAGGCGCTGGTCCGCTATCAGAACCTCATCGGCCAGCGGTATCTTGCGCTGGCGCCCGGTACCGCACCGGATTCGCGCCTGCTCGCGGCCGGTGGCCGGATTCCACTGGAACGCACCGAACCGTCCTTCGATATCTCGGCGCTCCTCAACGGCTTTCAGCCGCTGTTCGAGAATCTGCTTCCGGAACAGGTGAACGACCTGTCGACGACGTTGATCCAGGCGCTGCAGGGCGACGGCGTATCACTGTCCACCTTCATCACCCAGGCCGCCGCACTGGCCTCGGACTTCGAGCGTCGCGACGCCATCCTGAAAGACATCATCACCAACCTGTCCGGAGTGATGTCGGGTCTGGCCCGGCGCAGCGACGAACTGGAAACCCTGATCACCCAGACCCGGGCGCTGATCAGCGGACTCTACGACCAGGGGCAGTCGCTGCTGGCCTCGACCACTCAGATCGCCACCGCCAGTGAGAGTTTGGTGGCGATGGTCCAGCAGGTGCAGCCGAAACTGGTTCCCGCGCAGAACTCGACCCGCGACGCGCTGACGGTGCTGATCAACAACGGCGCGAAATTGGATCAGGCCGCGATAGATCTGCCCGGAATCCTGTCCGACGTCGGCAAGTTCTCCGGCGACGGCACCTACGCCACCGCGTATCTGTGCTCCCTCGATGTCTCGCTGTACGGAATCCTGTTCCCGCGCGGACTGTTTTCGCAGATCGGCGGTCATGCACAGTCGGCGGTCTGCCGGCCCTGACCCGCGACGGCAACGGGCCCGGCTCCGCGAGGAAGCCGGGCCCGTTGTGCGTGCGCTCAGGCGCGACTGCGAATCGCTTTGTAGATGACCAGAATGATCACGGCACCGACGATCGCGCCGAGGAAACTGTGCTGGACGGGCGGGTGAACGCTGAACTTGTGCGGGGCGAAGACCAGACTGCCCAGGGTCCCGCCGACGTAACCGCCGACGATGCCTAGCACGATGGTCAGAATCCAGCCGAAGTTCTCCTTACCGGGAACCAGGAGGCGAGCGATCGCACCGGCGATGAGGCCGATGATGATCATCGTGATGATACCCATGGTGAATCTCCTTGCGGGCAACCTGTAGGGGACCCGACCGTAGCAGGGGAAAGGCCCTGTCCGCAGGCGCATGTGCCTATAGTCACCGGACTGGCGCAAGAGTGTGTGACCGGCCGCTATGCGGGTATTCCGGTCCGAATCCACGGCCCCGGACACGACATCGCCCCAGGCGGATTCGCGCCCGGGGCGAAGGGGTCGTGCCGGCCGATCACAGCTCGGCGGGAGTCTTCTTGGCCACGCTGCGGACCTCGATGGCGTAGATCATCTCCATCACGCCCATGAAGATCAGCCACCACCCGACGACCAGTGCCAGCACGGTGATCGAGTGGATGGGCCAGACCACCAGTGCGATACCGCCGATCAGCAGCAGAATGCCGAAGAAGATCGCCCAGCCGCGGCCCGGGACCCCTTGCGGCGCTTCGGCTCCCGCGACCATGGCGGCGATGCCGCGGAACAGCCAGCTGATGCCGATCCACAGAGCCAGCAACACCAGGGAGTTGCCGATGCTGCGGAAGGCGAAGAAGGCGAGGATGAACGACAGGATGCCGCTGATGAGGGTCAGCACCCGGTAGCCGGTGCTGACGTGCGGGCCGAAGGCGGCGATCAACTGCAGAATTCCCGAGATCAGCAGGTAGACGCCGAACAGGATGCCGGCCACGGCGAGCGTCGGACCGGGCCAGACGAGCACGATAATCCCGACGATCACCGACAGCAGGCCGATGACCAGCAATGATTGCCATGCGCCACGGGCCAATTGGTGCAATGGCCCCACGTAAACTCCTTCTTTGCTGGTTGTCATGTGGGCAGGATAAATCCAGTGGATGCGATAGCGGGCAATTAACCAGTATCGAACGAGTTACGGTGTGCGAGCGAGCGCCGTATCCGGGTGTTTCCGCTGTCGTGCGGGTCCGATCTCGCCCGGCTGGGCCGCATTGTCGCGACCGCGTGATGGATAGGCTGTGTGCGGGTATCGACACCTGTCCACCGCTGCGCAGAATCGAGGCGTCATGGAACTGAGTCTGCACTACTGGAACTTCTCGACTCCCGCCGATCCGGCGCGTACCGCGGGTGCCATCGCGGAGACCGCGCGGATCGCCGAGGAGGCCGGTTTCACCGAATTCACGGTGATGGATCACTACTTCCAGATGGAACACACCGGGGTGGCCGAGGAGCCGATGCTCGAGGCCTACACGACGCTGGGGTACGTGGCCGCGCTGACGGAGCGGATGCGCCTGGCCGTGCTGGTGACCGGTGTGATGTACCGGTATCCCGGTCTGCTCGCCAAGATCGTCACCACCCTCGATGTGCTGTCCGGCGGGCGGGCGCAGCTCGGCATCGGAGCCTCCTGGTACGAGCGGGAGCAGCGCGGGCTGGGTGTGCCGCTGGTGCCGATGGGGGAGCGCTTCGAACGGCTCGAGGAGACGCTGCAGATCTGCCTGCAGATGTGGAGCGACGACAACGGCCCGTACCGGGGCGCGCATTATCAGCTCGACGAAACGCTGTGCGTACCCGCGCCGTTGAGCCGTCCGCGGCCGCCGATCCTGATCGGTGGTGGTGGTGAGAAGAAGACGCTGCTGCTGGTCGCCCGCTACGCCGACGCCTGCAATCTGTTCGCCTCCTCGCCCGAGGACGCCAAGCGCAAACTCGATGTGCTGCGCGTCCACTGCAAGGCCGAGGGGCGCGATTACGACGCGATCCGCAAGACCGCCACCTACATCGGCCCGGTCGTGGACGATCCGGACGCCTTCGTCGCCGACGCCGAACGCTATGCGGCGCTGGGCATTACGCAATTCGACATCATGCCGGACCGGAATCCGGTCGAATACGCCGAACGCGCCGCGGAGCTGGTGCCGCGCCTGCGCTCACTCTGAGGCATTCACTCGGAGTCATCCCTCGGAGCACGCCCGTACTCGCCGAAGGCCGGTTCCAGCAGATCGAAGATGCGCTCGGCCTCGGCGGTGACGGTGTCCGCGATCCGGCGCCGCGGCGCGCCGGACAGCTGCAGCTGTTGAATGCGCTGGAACAGCAGCCGGCAGGCCGCCGCCAATTGGGCGGCCGCCGTCCGGCGCAGCAGGTCGTCTCCGGGTAGCACGTCGGCCAGGGCCTGTTCGCGCAACTCGTGCAGTTCGCGCACCCGCGCGGTGAGTGTCGGGCTGTCTGCGAGCATGCGGCTGAATTCCGGTCCCGAGAATCCGACGTCGGCCGCGTAATCTTCTGCCGCGCAACGGAACAGGCGGCGTAGCGCGTCGAGCGCCGATTCGTCGGCGGCACGGGCGGTTACCGCGGCGGCGAGGGCGCCGACGAACTGCTCGTGATGGTCCAGCGCCAGATCCTCCTTGCGCGGGAAGTAGTTGGTGACGGTCTTCTTCGCCACCCGCGCGGCCTCCGCGATCTCCGCGATGGTGGTCGCCTCGAATCCGCGCTCGATGAACAGCCTGGTCGCGGTGTCGGAAATCTCCTGGCGGGTCTGCTGCTTCTTGGTTTCCCGCAGTCCGGGCGTCGCACTGGCCATGGCCGGAAATATTACCACCGACATAAAAATCGCCTTGACCTACCGCGGCGCGGTCGCCTATCTTACGTCGGTAGTAAGAATTCGAGGAGGTAGGGATGTTGCCCTGTAACAGCTGTTGAGTCACTTCGAGCATCAGCCCGCGGCCATCTGCCGCTCCAGGACGAAAGGCACTGTCGGTGCGCGCAATTCAGTTCTCTCCCGCGGCGGATCGCCTCGCCCGCTCCCGGCTCGTCGAGGTCGAACGTCCCGAGCCCGGACCGGGACAAGTGCTGGTTCGCACCGAATTGACCGGTGTAGGTGTCGGCCTGGTGCGAATGCTGCGGGCCGATGCCGCGGCGAATCCGGGCGGTGAGATGGTCGGGACGGTGGTCGCGGTGGGCCCCGGCGTCGCGGAATCCTGGATCGGAACCCGGGTGGGCGGGGTGGTGTTCGCCTCGTTGTACGCCGAATACGTCTGTGCCGCAACGGCGATGGTGACCGAGATACCGGCCGATGTGCCGGCGGCCGACGCCCTGGCCGTGGTGCGTGGCGGCCTGGTCGCGATGGGTGTGGTGCACGCGGCGAAAACCGTTGCGGGCGCCTCGGTTCTGATCACCGCCGCCGCGTCCGGAGCCGGACATCTGGCGCTCCAGCTCGCACGAGCCGCAGGAGCGTCCCGGGTGGTCGCCGCCGTCGGATCGACCGGAAAATTCGATTTCGTGCGGCAGTGCGGCGTCGATGACGTGCTGATCTACGACGATCCGTGGCCCCGTGCCGTCGACATCGTGCTCGACGGCGTCGGCGGTGACCTGGTGCAGCGCGGCGTGGACAGCCTGGGCCCGCACGGCACGCTGGTCGCCTACAGCGCCGGTGGTGGCGCGGTCGACACCTCCACGCTGCTGGGTGACCTCAAAACGGTCACCGGCTTCTCGATGGGACTGCTGTCGCGAACCGAACCCGCACTGATCGAGCAGTATCGGGCGCGGTTGTGGAAGCTGTTGGACGAGAAGGTGATACGTCCCCGCGTGGAGGTGCGTGACTGGACCGACCTGGATGCCGTCGTCGATCGGATCGCCACCCGCCGCAACCTGGGGCGGATGGCGATCAGCGCCGGACCCGGCCCTGGATGAGCGCGCTCGCGCTCACAACACCGCCTGGGTCTGGGTGACCTTGCCGACGAGTTTGCCGGCGTCGTCGTGGATTTCGGTTTCCACCACGATGAAACTGCGGCCCGCGTGCAGCGGCGTCGACGAGGCCACCGCGTAGCCGGACCGGATCGCCCGCAGGAAATTCGTCTTCGACTCCACGGTCGTGGTGCCCTGCTTGCCCTCCGGCAGATTCAGGTACGCGCACACCGCACCGGTGGCGTCGGCCAGCGACATCAGCACTCCGCCGTGCAGGACGCCGCCGAGGGTGCACAGGCTCTCGTCCCAGGCGAGCCGGCTGCGCACCAGCTTCGGCCCGTGCTCGAGCACCTCGACGCCGAGCTTCTCGGTGAACGGCATGGTGCTGTGGAACAGCCGGGTTCCTTCGGTATCGATCATGATGTCGAGCTTGCCCGGACGCGCGCGCGAGGTCCATTACCTTCGGGGTAACGGTCCCGGACGGCCCGCATCGGCCACCAGTTCAGCGGGCCCATCAATCGCACCAGCGCCGGCACCAGCAGCATCCGCACCAGCGTGGCGTCGATGACCAGCGCCAGGATCATGCCGAGGCCGAGGAATCGCATCGGCGTCAGCGGGGACAGCGTGAAGGCGCCGGTGATGAACACCAGAAGCGTTGCGGCGGCGGTGATCACGCGGGCGGTGCGGACCGTGCCGATGCGGACCGCGGTCACGGTGTCGCAACCGTCGTGACGGGCCTCGACCATGCGCGAGAGCAGGAAGACCTCGTAGTCGGTCGAGAGCCCGAAGACGACGGCGATGATCAGCACCATCATCCCCGCCGAGAGCGGTCCCACGCTCACGTGCAGCAGATCGGCGAGATGGCCCCGGCAGAAGATCCAGGTCAGGATGCCGAAGGTGGCGGCCAGGCTGAGGAAGGCCAGCAGTACCGCCTTCACCGGCAGCACCGCCGAGCGGAACGCCGCACCGAGCAGGATCAGCGTGGCGAGCACCATCACCGCGATCATCAGCGGCATCCGGGAGGTGATGGCCGCGACGCTGTCCACGGTGGCCGCGGTATCGCCGCCGACCTGGATCTCGACGCCGTCCGGCGGCTCGAGATTCCGTATGCGCGTGACGGTTTCGATGGCGGCGGGGGAGCGGTCCGGGTCGTTCAGGGCCGCGTGCAGCACCACCGCGTCGTCCACCGTGGCGAGTCGCTGCACGTCGTGCACACCCGGGACCGCGCCGAGCGCCCGGATCGCGGCGGCGGTGGGGCGGGAGTCGGGTGGGGCGCCGTCACCGCGCAGCAGGACGGTCGCGCCGCTACCGGCCTCCGGGAAGCGCGTGGCGAGTTCGTCGACACCGGCGCGCACGGCATTGCCCGCCGGGAGGGCCGTGTGGTCGACATCGCCCAGCCGCACACCCAGGAGCGGCGTGGCGAGCACGAGCAGCAGTCCGCCGACGGTGACGGCCACGACGCCGGGCCGGCGCACCACCGCGTCCACCACCCGGCCCCACCATCGCTCGGCGCGGCGCCGACCGCGGTCGAAGGCGTCGCGGCGCCAGCTCCAGGCGCCGACGCGGTGACCGAGCAGGGCGAGCGCGGCGGGCAGGACGGTCAGCGACAATCCCGCGGCCAGCAGTACCGCCGCGATGGCCCCGAAACCCAGCGATCGCAGTACCGCCTGCGGAAAAACGAAGGTTCCGGCGAAGGCGCAGGCCAGCAGCAGTGCTGAGAATCCCACGGTCCGACCGGCGGTGGTCAGGGTGCGGGTCACCGCCTCGGAAACCGCGGCACCCGCGGCGAGTTCCTCGCGGAATCGGGTGACTACGAACAGCCCGTAGTCGATGGCCAGGCCGAGTCCCAGCAGCGAGGCGACGTTCACGGCGAAGACACTCACCTCGGTGACATGCGCGATCACCGCGATCGCGCCCAGTGAGCCCACGACGGCCAGCACACCCACCAGCAGTGGCAGGCCGGCGGCGACCACCCCGCCGAACACCAGCACCAGAATCACCGCTGTGACCGGCAGCGAGACGGATTCGGCGAGCACCAGATCGTGGCGGGACTGCCGGTCGATCTCGTCGGCCAGGGCGCTGTAGCCGGTGAATCGCACCGAGACGCCGGGAACGGTCAGCGCCGCGGCGACGTCGTGGTAGGCGGCGATGCGCTGATTGTCGTCGCCGGCGGCGAATACCACGGCCAGCCCCTGCCGTCCGTCCGCCGACCGCAGGAAATTCTGGCGCGGTGGGGCATTGTTCCAATAGGTCTGCACCGGCTGCGCCAGCAGCGCCGGATCGATGTGGTCGACCGCCTGCTGGACGCGCGGGCCCAGTGCGGCGAGGTCCTGTCCGTCGGGCGCGGTGAAGATCGCGATCACATCGGGGTTCTGCCGGCCCAGATGTGCCGTGACCACCCGGTCGACGAGCGCGGATTCGCTTCCGGGATCGGCGAATCCGGCCGCGCTCACCCGCTGCTGGACGTCGGCGCCGAACAGTCCGCACACGATCGCGAAACCGATCGCCGCGAGCAGCACCAGTTTCGGGCGGGTGCCGACCAGCCGCGCCCAGCGCGTCATGCGGGGACCGAATCCGATTGCGGCAGTTTGCTTTCCAGTGTGGAGGCGATGCGGTCCAGCAGCGCTTCGAGCCGATCCTCGATGTCGCGGCCGTTGCGCGCGGAGACCGTCAGCTCGGTACGGCCGCCCGCCTCCACCATCGCGAACAGCAGCGGCATCGCGACGCTGTGCTGGGGCAGCACCCGCACCGACGTGGGCGACCAGCCGGTCACCGCCAGTTCGCCGAGATCGAAGCGGCCCATGTGCGAGACCGTCGCCGAGGCGAGGTTGCGCCCGAAGCGGGCGCCGAGCGCGTTGGTCGTACGCAGAATGGTGCGGCCGACGGCGTGCGGTGCGTTGGCGATCGCGCCGGCGGCAAACTGATTGAGTTCGGTGCGGTCCCGCAGACCCGCACGCATGTGTTCGCGCACCTGTCGCCAATCCTGGCCGGGCCGGATGTCGAGGAACAGCGGCAACGCCAGATTCGCCGTCGACCGCAGCTGCGCGTCGTGGCGGCGCAGATCGACCGGCACCATGATCCGCTGCGTGCTGCCCGCGGCGTCGGCCAGCAGCGCCGACACTCGCGCCACCGCACCGGGACCGGTGGCCCCGATACTGCGGTGCCGCAGCAGATGCCGGGGGCTGCCCACCTCCTGACGGCCGTGGCCGACCGCCGAGCGGAATCGGGGAATCATGGCGGTGGGACGTCCCGGCGCGCCGAGCCGCCGCACCAGTTCCCGGTCGGCGACCGGGTCGCGAAGTTCTTCCGGCTGTTCACCGCGCAGCGCGGCGAGGACGTTGCGAGTCCACAGCACCATGCCCATCCCGTCCATGACGCCGTGGAACACCCGGAAGATCACGGTGACCGGGTCGCCGCTCAGCAGCAGCACCTCACAGGTGGTTTCCGGGGTGGGGCCGATCGCCGACGCGAGGACCGGGTCGGCCTCGAGCCGGTCGTAGTTCACGACGTGTCCGGGAATCTCGCGCACGGCCGGGGGCACGCCGGTGTCCACCCAGTACTTGCCCTCGCGTCGCAGCCGGGCGCCCGGACAGGCGGCGGCCGCGACCGCGACCGCCCGGCGCAGCGCCTCCGCGTCCAGGGTCCCGGTTCCCGGGATCGCCAGTTGCATCAGAAACGGCGGGGCCATATCGCGCATCGGGAAGTACATGCGCTCGGTCGGGGAGATCCGCCGCCGGAAGACGGTACTCATGATCGGCTCCTGACTCTGCGTTACCGCAGCTCGCGGGTGAGTTGCTCGATGCCGCCCTCGGATTCGAGCCAGGACAGGAACCGGGCCAGGCCCTGTTCGCGGTCGATGATCGGCGCGTAACCGAAATCTCGTGCCGCCGCGCCGGTGTCGTAGGTGGCGGTGCGGGTCAGCAACGCCACCACGTAGCGCGACAGCGGTGGCGACCAGCGCCGCGCGATCGCCGGTATGCGCCAGACCGTTTCGATCACCGACACGGCGGCCGCCAGCACACGCGGATCCGGCCGGCGGCTGGGAGCCGGGTAGCCGAGGCCGCCCGCCACCTCGGCCAGGAAGGCCCAGACGTCGGTCCGCTCCGCATCGGCGACGAAATAGGCCTTGCCGCCGACCCGGTCGGAGCCGGCGGCGCCCAGACAGGCGTGCACGATGTTGTCCACATGGCACAGCGAGGCATGGACCGAGCGGCCGGACGACAGATCGGGCAGGCGCCCCTGTGCGGTCCGGCCGAGCAGGCGCACGATCGGGCCGGAGCGGTCGCCGGCCCCCCAGATCGCGCGCGGCCGTAGCGCGCAGGTGGTGAAACCCGGGGTGTCGGCGGTCAGGACGGTGCGCTCGGCGGCGGCCTTGGTCTCGGAATACAGGTTCAGGTAGTGGCGCGGATACGGCACCGATTCGTCGATGTCGATCTGATCGCCCCCGTCGCGATCCATCAGAGCGCTGGGGCTCGAGATGAATACGAAACGCGTGGCTCCGGCGGCGCGGGCGGCGCGCAGCAGAACTCCGGTGGCGCGGACGTTCTCGGTGTGGAACTGGGCGCGAGTGCCGCGTTCGTCGACGCGGGCGGCACTGTGGAACACCACATCGACTCCGGCGCACGCACGTTCGAGGGATTCGTCGTCGGTGAGGTCGCCGTAGGCGATCCGCACACCGTCGAGTTCGGGCAGATCGCCGAGGTTGCTGGTCCGCCGCGCGAGGACGGTCACCTCGTGGCCGCCCTCGCGGACCAGGCGGCGGACCAGCGCGCCGCCGAGAAATCCGGATGCGCCCGTGACGAGTGCCTTCACCGTTCGTTCTCCTCGAAAGATGCTGTGCTGCGGACAATTTCGGTGCGCCACCAGGTGAGCCCGAACAGCTGGGTCATGACGGCGGTGTACAGGCGCGACCGGCCGCTGCCCCGCGCGGCGCGCACGGCGACCGGAATCTGGGCGGCGTGCACGCCGATGCTGAGCACCGCGTCGATCCACCACAGCGCGCGCAGCCAGCGGCGGCCGGAGCTCCGGACCGCCGGACCGGCCAGCAGGAACAACCATCCCGCGATCGGAACAGCGCGCAGCGCAACAACTTTCACCTTCATCGCAACGCCTTCGCGGTCTGCCGAGCCGCCCACACCGCGAGCTGTTCGCGCCCGATCTTGGCGTTGTGCCGGATATCGACCGGAAATCCCGGATGAAACAGGAACTCCGAGATCCTGGTGGTCAGCTCGAATTCCGCGCCACGCGCCCGTAGCGCGGCGGCCACGTCGTCGCGATCGGCGTCCGGGCGCAGTTCCACGCACAGCATGGGGCGCTGTGCTTCCGCCGGCCCCACCCCGACCAGTGCCGTGCGCGCCACACCCGCGACGGCGTTGAAGATCTGCTCGACCTGCACCGTGAACATCGGACCGTCGGCGGTGCGGACCCGCTGGGATTTGCGCCCGCAGAACCAGATTCGCTCCTGGTCATCGATCCACGCCAGGTCACCGGTGCGATGCCAGACGGTCTCGCCGTCGACGATCTTGCCCGTCGCGTTGGCCGCGGCGGGCCAGTAGTAGCGAGTGCTCACATTCGGCCCCGCCACCACCAGTTCGCCGATGCCGCGGGTGGCCGCCAATTCATCCTCCCGGGCGCGGGCGTCCGCCCACGTGGGCACCGGGTCGTCGGTGATCGCCACGATTCGCGCCCGCACCCGGTCGGCCGGACGGCCGATGCAGGTGCCCGCACCGGCGCGGGCGCGTTCGGACGGGCCGTCCAGCAGCTCGCGCGATTCGATCGTCGACATCGGCAGTGCCTCGGTGGACCCGTATCCGGCGTAGACCAGCACATCCTCCTCGAGCACCGCGCGCAGGCCGGCGATACACCAGTCCGGGACCGGCGCGCCACCGGAATAGATGCTGCGCAGTGTCGGCAGCCGGGTGCCGGTCTGTTCGAGGTGGCGCAGCAGCGGGATCAGCACGGCGGGGGAGGCGAACATGGTGCGGACGCCGAACCGGCCGATCGCGTCGGCCACGTGCGCCGGATCGGTCGCACCCACCCGGCTGGGAATCAGCGGCGGCAGCACGCACTGCGAACCGAGCAGCAGATCCAGAATGCCGACCAGCGGCAACGTGATCAGCGAGGTCTGCGGCGGCACATGCCCGCGCGCGGCGTGGACCTGCTCGACCATGGCCGACAGATTGCCGTGGGTCATCTCCACGGCCTTGGCCGGTCCGGTGCTCCCGGTGGTGAACGCGATCATCAGCAGGTCGCCCTCGGGTGCCGGAGCGCGGTCCGGCGCGGTGCCGGACGGGCGGCGACCCCAGCTGTCGAATGTCGCTCCGCCCCAGAACCACCGCCGTCCGACCGTGACCGCGACCCGCACCCCGCGGAAGTAGCGGCGGAACAGCACCCGCGCCGCATGCGCCTGCGGAATGCCGATGAACGCCTCGGCGTCGGCCGCCTGCAGGCAGCGCAGCATCCGGCGCAGCCCCATACCCGGATCGATGACCACCGGCACCGCGCCGATCTTCAACAGTCCCAGCATGATCGCGTAGAGCTCCGGCCCCGGCAGCACCAGCACGATGGTGCGGGTTCCGCTGCCGACGCCCGCGGCGGTGAGCCGCTCACCGACAGTGTCGGACCAGCGATCCAGATCGGCGTAGCTCAGCCGCCGATAGTGCGGGGTGCCCGCATGGTCGGCATCGGCGAAATAGACCGCGGTGCGGTCGGGTGCGGCGGCGGCGACCACGCGGAACCGGTCGACCGCGCGCCAATAGGTACCGCTCACGCCGCCGCACCGGCGGCGACCGGCAGGCGATACACCGCGGCCGCCGCGGACGGTCCCGCGCCCGCCGCGACGAACAGCACGGTGTCGAAGCCGGCGAGCGAATCCTCCTCCACCGCATGGTGATAGGCCAGCGGCAACGCCGCGGTGTGTGGATCGCCGGCGGACAGGTCCGGGGTGCGGACCTCGCCGATACCGAGGGTGTCCGCGAGCAGCCGCGGGAACTTCGGCTTCGGCGTGGAGGCGATGAGAACGGTTGCGGCGGGATCGATTCCGTCGGCGTCGAGGGCGCGGCGGCCGGCGTCGGCGGCGATCTCCAGCAGTCGATCCTCGAATCCGGGTTCGCGTTCCACCGTCATCAGTCCGCGTCCGGCCGTGCCCATCGTGGTGACGTCGACATACGACTGCACCACGGGAGAACCCGAACCCGCGACGGTGTGCACGCGGCCGAAGCCGACCGGCTCGTCGGTGTGCTCGAGCAGCAGCGCGGCACCCGCGGTGGCGTAGGGGAACTCGTCGTCGGCCGCCGACCGGGCCAGCGACGGATGGGTGTCCCCGGAGACGATCAGGACGTGGCCCGATCCGGCGGTCTCGAGAATCGACTGCGCGACCTGAACCGCGTTGAGCACACCGGTGGCGCCGTTCATCAGGTCGAAGGAGAACGAGCGCGGGTCGCCGAACCGGTAGTCCAGTCCGATCCCCGCCTCCTTCTGGATCAGCGCCGACACCGCCGGTTCCACGGTGTTGGAGTCGCGGAAGATTCCCGCGTTGATCAGCACCCCGACCTGCTCCGGCGCCACCCCGGCGCGTTCGAGGCTGCGGCGCGCGGCGCGGCCACTGTGCTCGACGATGCTGAACGTGTCGCCCTCGCGACTGATTCCGGTGGATGTGATGGCAACGCCCATGACCAGTACCTCAGACCTTCAGAGACGAAATCGTGGTGGACAGGAAACCGCCGACCACCCCGGAGGCGGCCGGAACCATCAGCAGTTTCGAGCCGGCCGGGATCTCACCGCGGCTCAGATGGTCGTGCAGCACGATGAAATGTGAAGTGCTGGAGGTATTTCCGTATTCGGTCAGCACATTGAGGTCGGGCGGCATCGGTGCGCCGAATTCCCGTTCGGCGATGGCGTTCATATACGGGATCGCCGCCGCGCCGAACTGGTGGTGGATGACGAAGTCGAAGTTCTCCTCGGCGAACGTGGTGCCGCGCTTCTCGTAGAACATGCGCTGGGTGTCGGTCCACAACAGGAAACGGGACTCGTTGTGCATCTTGCGGTTGTCGGTGTAGAGCGCCACGCCCGGGGTCTTGTCACTGGGCATGCCCAGGCACAGGTGCGAGAACTCC
Organism: Nocardia sp. NRRL WC-3656; assembly: GCF_000720265.1. Taxonomy (NCBI): domain Bacteria; kingdom Bacillati; phylum Actinomycetota; class Actinomycetes; order Mycobacteriales; family Nocardiaceae; genus Nocardia; species Nocardia sp. NRRL WC-3656. The sequence continues at coordinate 209,684 of NZ_JOJF01000010.1, forward strand.
GAGGCCGTGACCAGCTCGATGTAGTCGATACGGTCGGCCTCGTCGACGGAACGATCGAGCACCACCGCGGCCGCGGAATCGCCCACGGTGAGCGACGCGAATTGCAGATCGTATTTGTCGGAAATTTCGCGCACCGCGGTATCGGCGATCGGAGTAATCGCCTCACCGCTCACCACGATGCCGTTGCGCACCATTCCGGATCGAATCATCCGATCGAGAATGTAGGTTCCGCTGAGCATTCCCGCGCAGGCATTGGAAAGGTCGAAGGTAATGGCGTTCCGCGCACCGATGCGTTGTGCCAGAGCCGACGCGAAGGACGGCTCCATATATATTTTGCCAGCGTCCTTGCTGCGGGTGATCGAGGTGGAGATGACCACCTCGATCTCCGACCCGGAGTACTGTGACCTGGACAGACACTCGTCCAGCGCCTTACCGGCCAGGACGAACGAGTCTTCGTAGGATTCCGGTCGGGTGTCGTGAACGCGGCGTTCGCGCACGCCTGTGATCTTTTCGAGATCGAAGGCCGGCGGTACAGCGAGGCGCGATATCAATTCCTCCGTGGTGACCCTTTTTTCGGGTAGATATGCGCCGATCGCTTCGAAACGAGAATGCGGCACGCCGCCTCCTGAATTGGCATGACGAATGCTTGCGGAATTTGTTCGTGACGTGATGCTACCCGAGAGTAACTAGCGCATTCTTGATCCGCATCTCGACGCTTCGATCGGGTAGCGGTGAATGCGATGTATTTGTGACAGCGCGTCGCAGCAAGTAGTAACTACTCGGCAATCGATGAATATCGCCGCTACATCGATGCTTCTGTCGATTCGCGAAGTGGATCCGGGAGTCCGCTAACTTGCAGAGTGCCGGATTCGTGGTGAAACTTCACATCGATCGGGGCGGTCGATTGTGAGAGACCTCACCGAGCGTAGGGCCGTCCGAGCCGGATCAGCCCAGCCGTGCCATGACCGCCCTCGGCAGCCGTGGCAGCACGAGGTTCAGTGCGCGCCAAGGCCATTGCGGCACACAGGCGCGCACCGGCTCGGACTCGATGGCGGCGACCATCGCGGCCACACCGCCTTCGAGCGGTGCGACCAGCCGGGCGTCGTCGGCGCGCGCCGACATCTCGGTGGCGATGAAGCCCGGCTGCACCGTGGTCACGGCGATCGGGCTGCGGCGCAGTTCGATCGCCAAACCCTCACCGAGCGCGGACAATCCGGCCTTGCTCGCCGCATAAGCGGCCTTCTTACCGGGCAGCCCGCGCACCGCGCTCATCGACGAGATCAGCACCAGATGCCCGGCGTTCTGGTCGCGAAAGATCTCCAGTGCGGCCTCGGCCTGGGCCAGCGCACTCACGAAATTCGTTGTGGCCGTCGCGATATTCGCATCCGCACGCCCGGTGCCCAGCGCCGCGCCCTTGCCCAGGCCGGCGTTGACGATCACGCGATCCAGTCCGCCGAATTCGTCGCGGAATTCCCCGAATACGCGCGGGACCGCCTCGTAGTCGTCCACATCGAGGGTCCGCAGCGAAACCCGGATATCGGGATGGGCCGTCCGCAATTGCTCGCGCAGCGACCGCAGGTTCTCCATGCGGCGCGCGCACAGCGCGAGATCGCGCCCGCGCGCCGCGAACTGCCGAGCCATCTCGGCCCCCAGGCCCGCACTCGCTCCGGTGATGAGAATTCTGCGCCTGGTCATGGCAACCCACCCTAGTGCCGCCCGGCCGCCTGATCAGGAAATCCGGCGGGCTCCGGCGGCGGGCACCGCCACGAAGAATCGCGGTGGGGAGAAACCGTCGTCGCGAAACCGCCGCCGGATCGCGGCCGCGATCGAATCGGTCCGCTCGATATCGGTCACCGCGATGATGCTGCCGCCGAATCCGCCGCCCACCATGCGCGCACCGTGGGCCCCGGCGTCGAGCGCGGCCGCCACCGCCGCATCCAGCTCCGGCGTGGAGACCTCGAAATCGTCGCGCAACGAGGCGTGTCCGCTGGTGAGCAGCGGCCCGATCGCGCGCGGATCACACCCGTCGCGCAGCAGTTCCACCACGGTCAGCACCCGGGCGTTCTCGGTGACGACGTGGCGGGCGCGCCGCCGCAGCACCGGGTCCGCCAGCCGCTGCGTTTCCGCCGGATCGGTGACGGCCCGCAGGGAATGCACGCCCAGAGCGTGCGCGGCCTGCTCACATTCGCGCCGGCGCCGGCCGTAACCGCCGTCGGCCAGCCGGTGCGGGGTGTCGGTGTCGGCTACCAGCAATTGCAGTCCGGCCGCGGCGAGATCGAAGGGAACCTGCGCGAATTCCCCGGTGGCGAAGTCCAAGAACAGGGCGTGACCCGCCGTGCAGAGCAACGAGGCGGACTGGTCCAGGGTCCCCGTCGCCGCGCCGACATAGGAGTTCTCCGCGGCCCGGCCGATGTCGATCAGCTCGGCGCTGCCGGCATCGATTTCGAACAGATCGCGAATCGCCAGTGCCACAGCGCATTCCAGCGCCGCAGAGGACGACAGCCCGGCTCCCACCGGTACCGCCCCGTCGATCTCCAGCACCACCCCGGACAGTTCGTGCCCGCGGCGCCGATATTCGTGCACCACGCCCAGCGGATAGCGGGCCCAGCCGGTGACGGCGGAATCGGCGAGCCCGTCGAGCGATTCGCGCACCTGCCCGGCGTGCTGTTTCGAACTCACCCGCACCGTGCCGTCCGTCGTGGCTTCGGCGGTGCAGGTCACGACCTGGGGCAACGCGATCGGCAGCGCGTATCCGTCGTTGTAGTCGGTGTGCTCGCCGATGATGTTGACCCGGCCGGGCGCGACCCATACGCCGCGCCGGGGTGCCGCGCTCACCGCACCTCCCGCAGTTCGGCGGCCACGGTCTCGGGGGTGGTGTCGCTGATGAAGACGTTCATCCCCGATTCCGAACCGGCCAGATACTTCAACTTGTGCGCCGTCCGCCGGATCGAGAACAGCTGCAGGTGCAGCCACCAGTCATCGCCCGGCACACCGGATTTCGGCGCTTGATTCCATGCCGCGACGTACGGCATGGGCGTGTCGAATCGGCGCGCGAAGCGTTGCTGCACATCCAGGTACAGATGCGCGAAACCGTCGCGCTGGGCATCGTCGAGATCGGGGATATCGGCTACCCGGCGGTGCGGATAGAGCTGAACTTCGTAGGGCCAGCGGGCGAACGGCGGTACGAAGGCGGTCCACTCCTCGTTCGCCGCGACCACCCGGATGCCGGCGGCCCGTTCGGCGCCCAGCAGATCACCGAACAAATTGCTGCCGTGGGCTTTTCGATGCCGGGCCGCATTGGCCACCATCGTCGCGGTGCGCGGGGTGGGGAAGGGGTAGGCGTAGATCTGGCCGTGCGGATGCGACAGCGTGACGCCGATCTCCTCGCCGTGATTCTCGAAGCAGAACACCTGGGCCACGCCGTCGAGCGCCCCGAGTTCGGCGCTGCGCTGGGCCCACGCGTCCACCACCAGGCGCGCCCGGCCCGGATCGAGCCCGGCGAACGAACTGTTGTGGTCGCTGGTGAAGCACACGACCTCGCAGCGGCCGAAACCGTTGCGCAGCAACGTCTCCGGCGACCCTTCGACGCGGTCGGGAAGTTCGGCGCGGCCGGTCGACAGCGACGGAAAGCGATTCTCGAACACCACCACCTGATAGTCGGCCTCGGGGACCTCGGTGGGATGGCCGGGCCGCGACGGGCACAGCGGGCACAGATCCGCCGGGGGCAGGAAGGTCCGGCTCTGGCGGTGCGAGGCGATCACCACCCACTCGCCGAGCAGCGGATCGAAACGCGCCTGGGAATGTGTACTGGTCCGGGGCAGATCCCGGGTGTCGGCGGCGGTGCGCGGCACCGGCTCGCTGTCGAAGTAGATGATCTCGCGGCTGTCGGCCAGCGACCGACGACTCATCACCGGACTCGGCCGCGCCATCGCATCCCTCCGCTCGATCCACCGGATCTCAGCGGGACACTAACATCGCGGCCGCGACAGGCGGCGGGTGCCGGATCCGGCGCGGCGGATACACCGCGCCGGACCGGCCTCGCTCAGTACTCGCTGCCGAACAACCCGCCCGGCCCGTAGGAGCCGGTCGGCGGCGGCGCCGGCATCATCACCCAGCCGCCGCAGTTGGCCGAGGCGAACGCGACATCGGACGGTTTGATCAGCACCCGCACCGGAGTGGTGTGAGTGCGGTCGCTGGCGACGATGGCGGCGTTCGGGTCCGGCGGATCACCGGGTTCGGGAATCTTCCACAGGCGCTCCCAGGAACAGTCGTGCGCCGGGTCCGCCGGCCCCGCGGACTGATAGATGCCGGGAGCGATATCGACCCCGACCCGGTACATCCCGTCCCCGGGAATGTTCGTCGCCGGATCGGCGGCAGCGGTGCCGGATCCGAGCATCGTCACCGTGGACGCGACGGCCCCGGCGATCACAAACGTGCGTCCACGCACGGCGGTCCTCCTCGATCTCGCAGACGGCCGTCGACTATCGGGCGGCCGGAGAAGATCCCCGCATCTTCCGGGGCCTTGGTCTATCAGAATTGCGATAGGCGCGGACCGGATCGGAGAAATATCTGGAGATTCGACAACGCCCGGTGGGCGGTGGGCAGACGGCCGCGAAATGCCGTCGCTGAACGTCCCCGCGGGATCCCCTCGCGCCCACGGGGACGGCACCGGCGTGCGATTCGACCGCCGAGGTGCGAGATGGGAACGTACTGCAGCGCCGGCGACCCGTGCAACACAGCGGTATTTCAGAATTAAATTACTCTGGCGAATCATCCGGGTTCAGCATTTCGGCATTTTCGGCCGCGTGCCTGGATATCGGCGGATCGTGCGGATTCGCCCGGCCGCAGCGACATTCGGGCAATGATGTTCATTCCCTCGGATTTCGCCCCGATGTGGTCAGCGACACAAACCTGCCGGTTGTTCCGTGCATTCGGCGAGTGTGGCCGCGGTGAGATAGCTCTGAGATGTCCGTTTCTCGGGTCGGCTACCGCCGAATCAGCCGTACGACCGGCGTGTCTGCGGAAATGACGTGCCACTTCGGCTCTAATGTGGGTAACGGTTCGGTAACTGAGCTTGCGTAGGTGATGCTGGCGTTGCAACAGTGAACCACTGGGTTTGATGTTACTAGTGGGAAGGGAGGGGTGTGCCCGCCTCCGGGTGCGCCGTCCGAACATGAACCATCCACACATCATCAAGACCGGAGTCAGGCTCGCCGTCGCCGCGGTCACCACGGCCGGTGTGCTGGCGCCCGCCGCCGCTCTCGCCGCGCCGGCCGCGCCCGCAGATCCCGATATGTCGACCAAATTGGTGGGTAAGACGGTATTTCTGGACCCGGGCCATCAGGGCAGCAACCACAACGAAGACCTCAATCGTCAAGTGAACAACGGCCGTGGTGGCACCAAGGAGTGCCAGACCACGGGGATGACCACCCGCAACGGCGTGCCCGAGCACACCATCAACTGGAATGTGGCACAGCTGGTCCGGCAGTCGCTCGAGGCGCTCGGCGCGCACGTCGTGATGAGCCGCCAGGACGACACCGGCTGGGGCGGATGTGTCGACGAACGCGCCGCGGCGGCCAACAGCTCCGGCGCCGCGGTGGCCGTCAGCATCCACGCCGACGGCGCACCGGAACAGGATCACGGATTCCATCTGATCGTGCCGCAGCTGCCGGTTCCCGATGCCAAGGCGAACGAAGCACAATCGGGTCCTGGTCAGGTCGCCACGAATGCCATGCGCGACGCGTACAAAAAGGCCGGGTTCACGCCCGCTGATTACGCGGGCGCGGTCGACGGTCTGCAAACCCGGTCCGATATCGCGGGCCCGGCGCTGACCGAGGTGCCCGACGTCTTCATCGAAATGGGCAACGGCGCGAATGTCGACGACGCGAAAAAGCTCGAATCGCCCGAGGGGCAGCTCGAGCATGCCATCGCGATCACGACCGGGCTGGTGAGTTACCTGATCGGAGTGGCTCCGGGTGGTGCCTCGCCGGCCGCGTCGCCCGCCGACAGTCCCGCGAGCGCGCCGCAGACCGGTACGTCACAGAGCACCACGTCGCCGAGTGCCACCCCGCAAAGTCCGGCGCCGCAGAATGCCGCGCCGGAGAGTGCGTCTCCGCAGGGATCGGCGACACCGAATTCCGGCGCCCAGAACTCGGGGACTCAGAACTCGGGGACCCAGAACTCGGGGACGCAGAATCCGGCAGCACCGCAACAGAATTCGGCAACGGACGCGTTGCGTGGCGGGCCGAACTCGACACCCGCCACCACGCAGTCCGCGCCGACGTCCACCGCGCCGTCGGCTCCGGCCACGACGCAACCGGGCTCGAATCCGGCCGGCACCTATCGCACGGCGCCGGGAACCTATTCGAACACCGATCCGGGCACGTCCGGGGTCTCACCGCAGACCTCGACCACACCCGGAACCAGCGGCACCCAGAAACCGCAATCCGGTTCCGGCGCCGGTAATCTCGCCACCACCGCCATGCAGCTGCTGCTGCCGCTGGCGAAATCGCTCGGCTTGGGCAACGATGCGCTCGATTCCGAACTGGTGAATCTGGCCTACACCCTGGTCTCCACCCTCCTGGGGCAGAGTAAGTAATCGGCCCCGTTCGTGCCCGCCCCTCCGCACGAAGGGGCGGGCACGTCCTCGTCCGGGCCTGGGTAAGCTCGGCCGAATGGATCGGCGCATACCTGTTCTGGTGGTCGCGGGATTTCTGGGAGCCGGTAAGACCACGCTGCTGAACCATCTGCTGCGGCGACGCGAGGCCCGGATCGGCGTCGTGGTCAACGATTTCGGTGCGGTGAATATCGACGCCATGCTGGTCGCGGGCCAGGTGGACGCCATGGTCTCGCTGGGCAACGGCTGTGTGTGCTGTGCGGTGGACGTGACCGAACTCGACGAGATGTTCGCCCGGCTCGCCGAGCCGCGCCACGGCATCGATGTGATCGTGGTGGAGGCCAGCGGCCTCGCCGAACCTCGCAACCTGATCCGCATGGTCATCGGAGGCGACAATCCGCGCATTCGCTACGGCGGATTGATCGAGGTCGTGGACGCCGAGCATTTCGACGACAGCCGCGCCCGCCATCCCGAACTGACCACGCATCTGCGCCTCGCCGACCTGATCGTGCTGAACAAGGCCGACCGGGTGCCGGCCGTGCGGCTGGACGACCTGCGCGCGGAGATCGAGGGAATCGCCGCGGGGGTGCCGGTCTATGCCACCGCGCACGGCCGCATCGATCCGCCGCTGCTGTTCGACGTTCCCGAACGCGGCGAATCGACGGACGCGCGGCAGTTGTCGTTCGACGAACTGCTCGACGATCACGACCACGACGCGCCCGGACATCGCCATCTGCACGACGGCTACGACAGCGTATCGTTCACCACCGCAACCGATCTCGACCCACGCCGCCTGGTCGGATTCCTGGAGGATCCGCCGTCGGGCCTGTTCCGCGCCAAGGGTGCCACCGTGTTCGGCGTGCGCGGTGAGAACCGGAAGTTCCTGCTGCACATGGTCGGCCGGCATGTGGTCTTCGAGCCGGCCGTATGGTCGCGCGGTGAGACCCGCGAAACCCGGCTGGTGCTCATCGGATCCGGTCTGGACGCGGACTCCGCGGCGGCCCGGCTGCACGCCACCGCTCACACCGGACCCGAACCGCTGGACGAGCAGGCATTGCTGCCGGTGTGGCGGTACGTGCCGAGGGACGACTCGGATCAGAGCACGTGAATCTCCGGTGCCATTTCGATGAGCCGTCGCAGGCGCGGCGGCGTCCACGGCCCGTCCGGTCCGAGAATCGCGTGGTCTATGCCCGTGGCGGCGAGGGTCTTCAAGTGGTCCAGCACCGGTCCGGGACCCGAATCGATATCCAGGGCCGTGGTGACGGTCTTCTCGATCGTGGAATAGTCGCGGCCGATCTCGTCGCACCGGCGTCGCAGCACCGCGAGTTTGTGCGCGAGGTTGTCGGCGTAGCCGCTGCCGGGAAGGTCGAACAGATTGCAGGCGTCGGCATATCGGGCCACCAGCGGCAGGGTTTTGCGTTCGCCACTGCCGCCGATCAGGATCGGCGGATGCGGGCGCTGGATCGAGTTCGGTGAATTGAGCGGCCGCGCCAGCTCGTAATGCTTTCCCCGATAGGGCGTCTCGTCCTCGCTCCACATGTGGTGTGCGATCTGCAGCAATTCCTCCAGTTGTTCGAAGCGCCGGGGCAGTCGCGGGAACGGAATTCCCAGGCCCTCGGCCTCGAATGTGGTGCTCGGGCCCATCGGTTCCGGATCGAAGGGCGCGCCGGCGCCGACGCCGAAGATCAGGCGGCCGCCGCTGAGGACGTCGAGGGTGGTCGCGGATTTGATCAGCACGCCGGGATGGCGATACGGCACCGCCGTGACCAGCGTGCCGAGCCGGATACGGTCGGTGATTCCGGCGAGAAATCCCAGCGCGGCGTAGGCCTCGAGCATCGGCGACTCCGGCGGATGTCCGCTGATGCCGATCTGGAAGAAGTGGTCCATCACCCAGAGGCTGTCGATACCCGATGCGTCGGCTGTTTGCGCGAGTTCCGTGACCGCCGAACCGATTTCGCCGTTCGGGACGGGCCAGGAGAAGTCGGTGAGTGCGATGCCGATTTTCACGTAGATCTCCCGTTCAAAGTTATTAGCCGGACAATGACTATAACGTGAGTCGGCTAACGAATACAATACCTCTACGCTGAACACACCATGACCGACGACGACTTCCAGACCGCGTTCTGGTCCACCAAACACGCCCTCGCGGTGGCGGCGGCGGCCGCCTACGCCCGGCACGGCGTGTATGAAGGCCAGCAGTTCATCCTGCGTCAGCTCTGGCAGGAGGACGGTCTGACGCCCGGTCAGGTGGCCAAACGGCTCGGCCTGGCGACGCCCACCGTCACCCGGGCGACCACCCGGATGGAAGCGGCCGGGCTGGTCCGGCGTGAACCGCATCCGACCGACCGCCGACTGGTCCGCCTGCACCTGACCGCACGCGGGCGGGATCTGGAGCACGAGATCGAAGCCGAGAGCGCGCGATTGACCGAACGGGCGCTGACCTCGTTCAGCGCGGCCGAACGCGCCGCACTCTTCCGGGCGCTGCGCCGCATCGAGGCGAATCTCACCGAGTCCACACCGGCGGCCGAGGCGAATCCCGGCCCCGAACCACGCTGACGTCGTGGCCTAGCCGCAGGCGTTGACCCACTCGGACATGCCGTCGGCGAACAGTTGGCGCTTCCAGATCGGGACCTCGTGCTTGATGCGGTCCACCAATTCCGCGCAGGTCTCGAAGGCCTCGCGGCGGTGCGGAGCGGCGACGGCCACCGTGATCGCCAGATCGCCGACCGTCAGCTCGCCCACCCGGTGAACCGCGGCGACCGGTAGGCCGGCGGATTTCCCGACCTCGGCGCACACCCGGGTCAAGAACTTCTCCGCCTCGGGGTGAGCCGAATACTCCAGGGCCGAAACCGCCTGTCCGCCATCGTGATTGCGAACCTTACCGGTGAAGACGACGACCGCGCCGTATTCGGGGCCGGTGACCGCGCGCTCGACCTCCTCGGGCTGCAGCGGCTGATCGCTGATGCGGGTGAGCGGCGTGTACTCACTCATGGCGGCCTCCTCCGGCGACCTGGGCCAGCAGATGATCCAGCAACGGTTCCAGGACCGCGATTCCGTCGCGGACCCCGCCCGGCGAACCGGGCAGATTCACGACCACCGTAGTGCCGGACAGGCCCGCGACGCCACGGCTCAAGGCCGCCAACGGAAACGCGGCTGTACCGCGCTGACGGATCGACTCGGCGACGCCAGGCAATTCCCGATCCAGCACCGCCAGCGTCGCTTCCGGAGTGGCATCGGAGGGCGAGGCGCCGGTGCCGCCGGTGGTGATCACGAGTCCCGGCGTGCCGTCGAGCGCGTCGCGCAGACCGGCCGCGATATCGGCATCGGCGTAGACCAGCGGTCCGCGCACCGAAAAGCCCAGTCCCGCAAGCCAGTCCGCCAGCACGGGACCGGTCTTGTCGACCCGGGTACCGGCCGCGACGCCGGTCGAGGCCACGACCACGACCGCGGTCCGGGAGCCCTCGCCGGCGTGCGTCGCGTGGTGTACCGCATCGCTGCGGCGCCGGCCGGTGGGGGAGTGTGCGGTCGCGGGCGCCTCAGCCGACAGCGCAACATCGTCGGACGATGCGATATCGGGCCGCTCCCAATGGCCGCGCTTACCACCGTCTTTCGTCAACAGGCGCACACCGTCCAGGACGGCCGCCGGATCCACCGCCTTCACCATGTCGTGCAGCGTGAGGCCGGCGATCGCGACCGCGGTGAGCGCCTCCATCTCGACGCCGGTGGGGCCCTTCGTCTTCGCTCGCGCCTCGATGGTGATGGCGGCCTCGGCGAAACCGAAGCGCACATCCACCGAGGACAGCGCCAGCTGATGGCACAGCGGAATCAGCTCCGAGGTCTTCTTCGCCCCCGAGATACCGGCGATGCGAGCCGTCGACAGCACATCGGCCTTCGGCAGGTCGTCCGCGCGCACCAGCGCGACCACCTCGGCCGTGGTCCGCAGCAGGCCGGCCGCGACCGCCACCCGTGTCGTCTCGGCCTTGGCGCTCACATCGACCATGCGCGCCCGGCCTTCGGCATCGACGTGCGACAAGGTGCCGGCGTCGTCTTTCGGTACAGCGTCGTCTTTCGGTACGGCGCCGGATTCGGCATGGGACAGTTCGTTCACAGTTCGCGCACCCTCACCAGCGAACCGGCCGCCACCGTCGTGACGTCGGCCGGAATTTCGATCAGAACATCTGCCTGCGCCATCGCAGCCACGAGATGCGACCCGGGTCCCGACGCCGAGCGGACCCCCGCACCTTCGCGCCGGCCCCGCAGGAACTGCCGCCGGCCCGCCGGGGAACGCACCGGATCCAGCAGCGCCACCTCGTAATTCGGCACCGGAGCCAACCCGCTCAGCTGCCGCAGGATCGGCCGGGCGAACACCTCGAACGACACCATCGTGCTCACCGGATTACCTGGGAAGCTCAAAACCGGAACCCCGTCGACCACACTGATGCCCTGCGGGCCACCGGGCTGCACGGCCACCGAACCGAACTCGCCGCCGACTTCGGCCAGCACCTCCTTGACCACTTCGAAATCGCCCTGCGACACCCCACCCGAAGTGAACACCACATCCGCGGCCGCCGTCGCGATCGACAACTTGCGGCGGAACTCGCCCGGATCGTCGCGGCTGTGCGAGACATCCACCACATCGATCCCGTTGGCGCCCAACGCAGCAGCCAGCGCGATCCCGTTCGAGTTGTAGATCTGCCCCGGGCGCAACGCGACACCGGCCGATACCAGCTCGTCGCCCGTCGTCAGAACCGCCGCCCGGATCCGCCGCGCCACCGCCACCGAGCTGATGCCCACCGCCGCCAGCGCCGCGATCCGATGCGGTGACAACAACGACCCGGCCGCCACCAGCAGCTCACCGCGCCGAATATCGGTTCCCGCCTCGCGCACGAAATCGCCTGCGTTGCGGCCGCGTTCGATCGACACGCCGCCGTCGACGGCGCGGGTGTCCTCCACCGGCACCACACAATCGGCGCCCGGCGGGATCGGCGCGCCCGTCATCACCTTGACCGCCGCCCCGTCCGGCAACCGCTCCGGGCCACCCTGACCGGCGGCCACCACACCGGCCACCGGCAGCGTCACGGGCGTCACCGCGACCGACTCCGCCCGTACCGCGTATCCGTCCATCCCCGAATTGCGGAACACCGGCAGATCCAGCGGCGACCGCACATCCTCGGCCAGCATCCGGCCCCGCACCCCGTGCAAGGCCAACTGCTCCACCTGCCGCACTGCCAGCGGTCGCAGCAGCTGTTCGATCCGCTCCCGATGATCCTCGACGGACCGAGCCACAGTCTTGGCAGGCTGACTCATAGACGTCAGCCTAGCTGTGTTATTGGCCTCCGCTTCGCTGCGGCGGGGTCTCGGGCGCGGTGCTCGGTTACCTCACAGGTGGTGACTTGCGGGACGTGAGGTGGGGGCGGCCCCCATAATGGAGGAGTGACCGTCGTTCTCATGGGGATTCCCGCCGTCCGGGGCGGGCGGCCCTCGCTGGACGGACGGCCCGATACGGAGCTGCTCGTCGACAAATTCGGGCGCACGGCCCGGGATCTGCGAGTGTCGATCACCGAGAAGTGCTCGTTGCGGTGCACCTATTGCATGCCGGAGGAGGGGTTGCCGGCCATCCCCGCGGACGAATTGCTCTCGGCCGCGGAGATCGTGCGGTTGGTGGAACTCGCGGTGCGGCGCCTGGGCATCCGCGAGGTGCGGTTCACCGGCGGCGAGCCGCTGATGCGGCGCGATCTCGAGCAGATCGTCGCCGGATGCCATGCCGCCGTTCCCGACACGCCGCTGGCGATGACCAGCAACGGCATCGGGCTGGAACATCGCGCGCGCGGGCTGGCGGCCGCGGGGCTCGGCCGGGTGAACGTCTCCCTCGATACGGTCGACCCCGCCGGATTCGCGCGGCTCACCCGCCGGGACCGGCTCGGCTCGGTGCTGACCGGCATCCGCGCCGCCCATGCCGCCGGTCTCTACCCGGTCAAGGTGAACGCCGTGCTGATGCGCGAAACCCTTTCCGGTGCGGTCGATCTGCTGCGGTGGTGCCTGAACGAGGGATGCGAACTGCGGTTCATCGAGGAGATGCCGCTCGACGCCGACCACGAATGGGCCCGCACCAATATGGTCACCGCGGCCGAACTTCTCGACGTTCTCGGCGCGGCCTTCACCCTCACCGAGACCGGGCGTGCCGACCCCTCCGCCCCGGCGGAGACCTGGCTGGTGAACGGCGGTCCCGCCACGGTCGGCATCATCGCCTCGGTCACCCGCCAATTCTGCGGCGACTGCGACCGCACCCGCCTGACCGCCGACGGCATGGTCCGGTCCTGCCTGTTCAGCGACCAGGAATTCGATCTGCGCTCCCTGCTGCGCGCCGGCGCGAGCGACGACGAAGTGGCACAGCTGTGGCGCGGCGCGATGTGGAACAAATGGGCCGGGCACGGCATCGACGCCGCCGATTTCGTCCCCCCGGAACGCACGATGGGAGCCATCGGTGGTTGAGGTCAGATATTTCGCCGCGATCGCCGACGCGGTCGGCAAATCCAGCGAAAATCTGGACCTGCCGGATACGGCAACGGTCGGTGACCTGCGGACGGCATTGCGGGCGGCCTACGGCGCCGATCTCGATCCGATGCTCAAGGTCTGCGCCTATCTGGTGGGCGAGGAACTCACCCGCGACGACAGCACCCCCCTCACCGTCCGCGTCGACGTACTACCGCCGTTCGCGGGCGGCTGATCAGCGCCCGTTTCTCGAGCGGTGGGCTCGGCCCCTCAGTTCTTCCACCAGGAGTCGAGCGGCGACACCGGCACCGTCCGCTTGTGCCGGGTGTTGCAGTAGATCGTTTCGACGCGCTCGGCCACCTCCGGCGCCACGTCCTTGCCCTCGAGATAATCGTCGATCTGGGCATACTTCAGGCCGAGCGCCTCCTCGTCCGGCAGCGCCGGGCGATCGTCTTCGAGGTCGGCGGTGGGCACCTTCTCCCACAGGCTCGGCGGAGCGCCCAATTCCTGCAGCAATGCCGCACCCTGGCGCTTGGTCAGTCCGGTCAGCGGAGTGATGTCGACCCCGCCGTCGCCGTGCTTGGTGAAGAATCCGGTGACCGCCTCCGCCGCATGGTCGGTGCCGACGACCACGAGATTCAACTGCCCCGCGATCGCGTACTGGATGATCATCCGTTCGCGCGCTTTGATGTTGCCGCGAACGAAATCACGCAGCTCGGTCTCGTGTCCGAGCAGTTCGCGCACGCCCTCGGCGGTCGCGGCCGCCACCGCGTCGGCGCCGGGCTTCACATTGACCTCGACCACATGGTCCGGGCCGATGAAATCCAGCGCCCGCCGCGCGTCGTCGGCATCGGCCTGTGCACCGTAGGGAAGCCGGACCGCGACGAACGTCGCCTCCTGTCCCCGGGCGCGCAACTCGTCCACGGCCAGCTGGCACAGTTTGCCGGTGAGCGAACTGTCCTGACCACCGCTGATGCCGAGAACGAAACCCGTTGCCGGCGTGGAACTCAGATAGTCGGCCAGGAATTCGACGCGGCGCCGCACCTCGACCTTCGGCTCGATCTCGGCCGCGACACCCAATTCGGCGATGATCTGTTCGCGCAGGTTCCCCATGCGGGCCACTCTACTGGGCGGGTGCCACCAGTGCGCGCACCACGTTTTCCCAGTGGTCGGCGATCTGTTCGGGCCGATAACCGAGGACCCGCAGCTGATGCAGCACCAGGCCGGCGTCGAGGATCGCCAGCAGCGTATCCGCCGTCAGCGCGATATCGCCGTTCATGTCGAGCTGCCGAAGCAACAGCGACACATGGGTTTTCGAGATGTTGTACGGCGCGCTGGCGTAGCGGCCGGATTCGTCGGCGGCGCGGCGCATTTCGCCCTCCACCTCGATCCCGGCCAAACGGGCGCGACCGTAGGCGATCAGCCGCTGCAGCGGCGGGGCGCCCGGGCCCAGCGGCGGCGGCCCGAACATGAACGCCGCCTGCAGTTTCTGCTCGGACTGGTCGAGCAGCGCCAGCATGAGACCGGCCCGGTTGCCGAACCGGCGGAATACGGTGCCCTTGCCGACGCCCGCGCGCTTGGCGACCGCGTCCATCGTGACGCCGTCGGCGCCGAATTCGCGGACCAGTTCCTCGGCGGCGTCGAGCAGCAGCTGCCGGTTGCGTACGGCATCGCTGCGCTCGGAGTGTTCGGCTACCGGCAGCGCGGTGGTGAGCGCGGTCGGCGGGAGGTCGACGGCCACAGCCTCGAGTGGCAGCACGCCCGGACGCGGCGCGGCGGCGAAGGCCGGATCCGTGGCGCGCGGATCGGACGAATGGGACGAATTCGACGGCGTCGAATCGGGAGTGTCGCAGTTCACAGTTCGTTTACCCCATGACCCGGGAATGAAAGCGGACCGTAGTCCGGTTATCGTGTCGTGACAGCGGAAGCCACCGCCGCCCCACCGCACAAGGAGTGATCATGTCACAGACTCGCATCCTGGCTCTCGTCGGCAGCTTGCGCGCCGGTTCGATCAACCGGCAGCTGGCCGAGGCTGCCGCCCAGATCGCACCGGAAGGTGTCGAGGTCGATATCTACGACGGTCTCGGAAATGTTCCGTTCTACAACGAGGACATCGACGTACCGGGTCAGGTGCCGGCACCGGCGCAGGCGCTGCGTGACGCCGTCACCGCCGCCGACGCCCTGGTGCTGTTCGTCCCCGAATACAACGGAACGATCCCGGCCGTGCTGAAGAATGCGATCGACTGGGCCTCGCGGCCCTACGGCGCCGGTTCGATCAAGGACAAGCCGGTCGCCGTGATCAGCGCCTCGATCAGCCAGAACGCCGCGAAGTGGGCGCACGGCGACACGGTGAAGGCGGTCGGTGTCGCCGGCGGCACCGTCGTGGAGAGCGCGCACCTGCACTTCGGCACCATCGGCCAGCGCTTCGGCGAGGCGCATCCGCGCGACGACGCCGAGGCTCTGACCCAGCTCGCCGCCGCGGTCACCGAACTGGTCGCCGCGCGGGAATCGGTCAACGCCTGAGCCTGAGACGGTAACCGGCTCGGGCCGTTCCGAGGGGCCGCACCCGATGGTGTGGCCCCTCGGTGGCGTCGGGGGCCAGGCAGAGAGGGGCGGCGACGTGACCGGCGTCCTAACGCTCCCGCCGCGCACCTCTATAGGATATGAAAACCATTTCCAGTAGGAGGTCGTCATGAAGGTCCGGAATTCACTGCGTTCGCTGAAGGGCAAGCCGGGCGCTCAGTTGGTGCGACGCCGTGGCAAGACCTATGTGATCAACAAGAAGGAGTCGCGGTTCAAGGCCCGCCAGGGCTGATCCGGCTCGGCTGCGACACGCCGAAGTAGCCGCCGAATGCCGCGTTCGTTCCCCGGAACGGGCGCGGCATTCGGTCGTTTCGGATGTGCCGAAGCGGGCCTGTTGAGATCCCTGTGACCGATGTGACCAGAGGTGGTATTGGGTTTGCTGGGAGAGAGCTGCGACATGAAATCGTGATCTGCGCCACTGTCGTGTCGGGTTGCGAATCGACTGTCCTGGTACTTACGGCCGTCGAATTTCATCTTTGTGGTTCGCAACATGTCGTGTTGTATGAATCTGTCGGCCACTAGGTGTAGTGTCTACGGCACTGGAAGGGGAGACGGATTCCGAGCCGATCACAGCATTGTGATCACCGGTGGTGCCCCTACTTCCAGGGGTTTGCGCAGTACCAGATGGATCGTGCTCAGTACGGATGCTCACAGCAGATGGCGTACCGATTCAAGGCTGCATCGGATAAGGCAAGGAGAGAGGGTCACCCATGAGTATCACGGTCTACACCAAGCCCGCTTGTGTCCAGTGCAACGCCACCTACCGCGCGCTCGACAAGGCCGGTGTGGAGTACGAGGTCGTCGATATCTCCGAGAACCCCGAGGCCCGCGACTATGTGATGGCGCTGGGATATCTGCAGGCCCCCGTCGTCGTCGCCGGCGACGAGCACTGGTCCGGTTTCCGTCCGGACCGCATCAAGTCCCTGGTGACCGCCGCGGCCTGATCCGCTCCGGTCACCGTTCGTCCGACGAGCAGAGTAAGGGGGAGTGGGATGGCTGGGTTGTCCGGGGAAGGAACCCAATCGACGCCCGCTCTGGTCTACTTCTCGAGCGCGTCGGAGAACACGCACCGCTTCGTCGAACGGCTGGGTTTGCCGGCCGTTCGCATTCCGCTCCACACCGCCGATTCGCTGCGCGTCGACACGCCCTATGTGCTGATCTGCCCCACCTACGGTGGCGGCCGGCACGTGTTCGACGCGCAGCGCGGCGAGGGGGCAGCCGGTCGCTCGGACAAGGAATTCGTCCCCAGGCAGGTGGCGAAATTTCTCAACGATCCGCATAATCGTGCGCTGTTGCGCGGGGTGATCGCGGCCGGCAACACGAACTTCGGCGATACGTATTGCTATGCGGGAGAGGTCATCTCGCGCAAATGCGGGGTGCCGTACCTGTATCGCTTCGAACTGATGGGAACCGCCGAGGACGTCGAGCGCGTCCGAGAGGGATTGGGATTGTTTTGGCAACGACAACAGCACCGGCCGGAAAGACGGCCCGCCTAGAGCGCCCGGTCAGCACCGAGACCTCGACCGAGGGCCTGGACTACCACGCGCTCAACGCGATGCTGAATCTGTACGGACCCAACGGTGAGATCCAGTTCGACAAGGATGTCGCCGCCGCCCGGCAGTACTTCCTGCAGCATGTCAACCAGAACACCGTCTTCTTCCACAACCTCGACGAGAAGCTCGACTACCTCGTGGAGGAGAACTACTACGAGCCCGAGGTTCTCGACCAGTACAGCCGCGCGTTCGTCAAGAAGCTGTTCCAGCAGGCCTACGCCAAGAAGTTCCGGTTCCCCACCTTCCTCGGCGCGTTCAAGTACTACACGTCCTACACGCTCAAGACCTTCGACGGGAAGCGCTATCTCGAGCGGTTCGAGGACCGGGTCTGCATGGTCGCGCTGACCCTGGCCGCCGGCGACGAGATCCTCGCCCAGCAGTTGGTCGAGGAGATCATCGACGGCCGCTTCCAGCCGGCCACCCCGACGTTCCTGAACTCGGGCAAGAAGCAGCGCGGCGAACCGGTCTCGTGCTTCCTGCTGCGCATCGAGGACAATATGGAGTCCATCGGGCGCTCCATCAACTCGGCGCTGCAGCTGTCCAAGCGCGGCGGCGGAGTCGCGTTGCTGCTGAGCAACATTCGCGAGCACGGCGCGCCGATCAAGAAGATCGAGAACCAGTCCTCCGGCGTCATCCCCATCATGAAGCTGCTCGAGGACTCCTTCTCCTACGCCAATCAGCTCGGCGCGCGTCAGGGCGCGGGCGCGGTGTACCTGCACGCGCACCACCCCGACATCTACCGCTTCCTCGACACCAAGCGGGAGAACGCGGACGAGAAGATCCGCATCAAGACGCTCTCGCTGGGTGTGGTGATCCCCGACATCACCTTCGAGCTGGCGAAGAAGAACGAGGACATGTACCTGTTCTCGCCCTACGACGTCGAGCGCATCTACGGCGTGCCGTTCGCCGACCTCAACGTCACCGAGAAGTACTACGAGATGGTCGACGACAAGCGCATCCGCAAGTCGAAGATCAACGCCCGCGAGTTCTTCCAGACCATCGCCGAGCTGCAGTTCGAATCCGGTTACCCCTACATCATGTTCGAGGACACGGTGAACCGGGCCAACCCGATCAAGGGCAAGATCACCCACTCCAACCTGTGCTCGGAAATCCTGCAGGTCTCCACGCCGTCGGTGTTCAACGACGACCTGTCCTACGCGAAGGTCGGCAAGGACATCTCCTGCAACCTCGGCTCGCTCAATATCGCCAAGGCGATGGACTCACCGGATTTCGGGCAGACCATCGAGGTCGCGATCCGGGCGCTGACCGCGGTCTCGGATCAGACCCACATCTATTCGGTGCCCTCGATCGAGCAGGGCAACAACGAATCCCACGCCATCGGCCTGGGCCAGATGAACCTGCACGGGTATCTGGCGCGCGAGCGGGTCCACTACGGATCCGAAGAAGGTGTGGACTTCACCAATATCTACTTCTACACCGTCGCCTACCACGCGGTGCGGGCCTCCAACAAGCTCGCCATCGAGCGCGGCACGGCCTTCGGCGGCTTCCCGGAATCCAAGTACGCCAGCGGCGAATACTTCGACAAGTACACCGAACAGGCATGGGAGCCGAAGACCGATCGCGTGCGGGAGATCTTCGCCGAAGCGGGCGTGCACATCCCGACCCAGGAGGACTGGCTCGAGCTGAAGGCCTCGGTCATGGAGCACGGCATCTACAACCAGAACCTGCAGGCGGTGCCGCCGACCGGGTCGATCTCCTACATCAACCACTCCACCAGCTCGATCCACCCGGTGGCGTCGAAGATCGAGATCCGCAAGGAAGGCAAGATCGGCCGCGTCTACTACCCGGCGCCCTACCTGACCAACGACAATCTCGAATACTTCGCCGACGCCTACGACATCGGCTACGAGAAGATCATCGACACCTACGCCGCGGCCACCCAGCACGTGGACCAGGGCCTGTCGCTGACCCTGTTCTTCAAGGACAGCGCCACCACCCGCGACGTCAACAAGGCCCAGATCTACGCCTGGCGCAAGGGAATCAAGACCCTGTACTACATCCGCATCCGGCAGATGGCCTTGGAGGGGACCGAGGTGGAGGGCTGCGTCAGCTGCATGTTGTGAGGATTGCGCAACGGGCGCCCCGGTTCCGGCCGGGGCGCCCGTTCGTAGTACGACGGTGCGTCCTGGTTTTCGTGGTTCGGCGCGGCGGCGGGTGGGGGTGTAACCTGCATGCGGGCGCTGTGCGTCCGGGCGATGACCAGGCGACGATGCAGGTCATCGGGGTGCCGGGAGGGCATCCGAAATTCTCTGACGGTGTAGTGCGGGCGATGAGGAGGTGGGTGGCTGTGCGTAGCGAACCCCCGAGTCGAAGGCCGCGCGGCGCCGTTCTCCTGTTCTGCCGGTAGAGCTTTCGGTGGCGAGGTCGGTGCCTCGCGGTGTGATCCGTGATCCCGTACCCACTCGCAGTATGCCGAGGTTCTGTCATGTCGACCGATCTGTTCTTTGCCGCGCCCGCACGCCCTGATGTCCCGGATGAGGGTCGTCCGGTCACCGAGCCCGGGCTGAACACCGCCGGAGCGGAGGCTGGTCGAGCGTCTGCCGGCGAGAAACACGCCACCGAAGCGGGTGTGCACGACACGTGTGCCGCCGGCGCGAGCGGACACGATGCTGCCGGCACTGCGGAAACGGCTGTCGCCGAACAGCATTCGGATCACATCTCGCTCCGCGACCTCATCGACGACCGCCGCGTCGACGCCGCGCTGACCTGGCTGGACGACCACGCCCCGCACCGGATCGCCGACGAACTCGCGCGCATGGACGCCGTGCACGCCGGCATCGCGTTCCGGCTGCTGGACAAGGACCGCGCGCTGGCGGTGTTCGAGGAGCTCGAGCCGGTGGACCAGCAGCAGATCCTGTCCGGGATGCGTGATCAGAGCTTCCGGGAACTGGTGGAGGGGATGGACCCCGACGACCGCGCCCGGATGCTGCGCGAGGCCCCCGCGACGGTCGCCAAGAAGGTGCTGGCCGGGCTGAGCCCGCGCGAACGGCGGATGACCGCGGCGCTGCTCGGCTATCCCGAGGGTTCGGTCGGTCGCTACATGACCCCGGAAGTCGTTGCGCTGCACTGTGATCTGACCGTCGAACAGGCGCTGCGGGTGGTTCGCGCCAAGGGTGCGCACGCGGAGACGGTGTACACGCTGCCTGTGGTGGACGGCGGTCGCCGGCTCACCGGCGTGGTCGAGATGCGAGAACTGGTCCTCAGCGATCCGGAGACGATGCTGACCGAACTCGTCGTCACCGCACCGGTTTTCGCCCGCGCGACCGACGCCGCGGAGAAGGCCGCGCGGCTCATGCGCGAGACCAACCTGATCAACCTGCCGGTCGTGGACAGTGAGGACCGGCTGGTCGGGCTGCTGACCATCGATGACGCGGTCGAGGTCATCGAGGTCGCCGACAGTGAGGATGTGGCGCGGCAGGCCGGCGCCAGCCCGTGGTCCGGGCACTACATGGCCGCCGGTGTGTTCCAGCTGGCCCGCTACCGCGCGATGTGGTTGCTGTTGCTGCTGGTCGCGGCCACCCTGACGGTCACGGTGACCGACGCGTTCGAGGCGACGCTCGCCCAGGCCGCGCATCTCGCGTTGTTCATTCCGCTCCTGATCGGCGCGGGCGGCAATGCCGGTGCGCAGGCGGCGACCTCGTGTGTGCGGGCATTGGCCGTGGGCGAGGTGCGGGTGTCGGATCTGCTGAAGGTCATCTGGCGTGAATGCCGGGTCGGCCTGGTGCTGGGGTCGATGCTCGCGGTGGTCGGCATGGTGATCGGCGCGGCATTCGTCGGCGCGCAGATCGCGCTGGTCGTCGGCATCACCCTGGTGATCATCTGTGGCTGGGCCGCGACCATCGGCGGCACGATGCCGTTGCTGGCCAAGAAATTGCGCATCGACCCGGCGGTGATCTCCGCGCCCATGGTGACGACGCTGGTCGACGCGACCGGGCTGGTCATCTACTTCACGACGGCGAAGCTCGTCCTCGGCATCTGAGTCGGGACCGCGGGCGACGGTACAGTCCGCTGTCGACTGCAGCCGTTCATGATGCTCGCCGGGGGTACCCGTCGCCGCGGGCGTGGTCGCACGGAAGCGATTCCGGGAGCTCGAGATGGGGCGAAACCGATTCGGCGACCATGCTTTACGGTAAGCCGTGAATGGCTGGGCGAGATTGGCGGCGAACAGGTACCGGATGGCTTTCTGTCGGTAGCAAGCCACGCTATCCGCCGGTGAGACTGTCTCCACGCGAAGTGATTCCGAGGTGGCGTGCCTCGATGCCGCAGTGGGAGAGAAGGAAAAGCGCATGACGACATATGTTCTGGTGCCCGGCGGGTGGAAGGGTTCCTGGTCGTTCGAGGCGGTGGTTCCGCTGCTGGAGCGCGCCGGTCATACCGTCCACGCCCTGACCCTGACCGGTCTGCGGCCGGACGACGATGCCGCGACGGTCGCGACCGCCAACCTCGACACCCACGCCGACGACGTCGTGCGGTTCCTCGACCGCGCCGACGTCACCGATGTGACGCTGGTCGGGCACAGCTACGGCGGGATGGTGATTGCCGCTGGCGCCGACCGTGCCGGCGGCCGAATCGCGCGCCTGGTGCATCTCGACGCGTATGTCCCCCGTGACGGCGAATCGTGCTGGTCGGCGATGAACGACTACTTCCGGCAGGTGATCGCCGACGGCGCCGCGACCACCGGTTACGCCGTTCGCCCACCGGGCAACGGCGATCCGCGCCGCCGCCCCCACCCGCTGGCCTCGTTCCTGCAAACAATCCGGCTCACCGGCGCATTCGCCCGAGTTCCCCGCCGGGAGTTCGTCTACTGCTCGGGCTGGGAAGACCGCACCCCGTTCGCCGAACAGCGCATCCGGCTCGAAGCCGACCCCGGGTGGGTGGTCCACGACCTCCCCACCGGCCACGATGCCATGCACGAGGCTCCGGAGGCCGTCGCCGAACTACTGCTGAGCGAGTGAAATATGCATACATCGCCGATGTGCTCGGACACCTGGACCAACATTCCGAGCTGTAATCGCTCGCGGCCGGGATGATCGAGAGCTTTCCGCGTCAGTTCAGTCGTAGGAGACCGGCGTCGGTGGCTCCGAAACCGCATGCATCGCGGTAGAAGCTGCGCAGATGTGGTTCGTAATCGACGTGGAGCCATTCGATTCCGAGTTCACGCAGGTCGCCGACCAGGGCGTTCACCAGGTCGGATCCGATGCTCTGCCGACGGAGATCCGGGGCGACCGCGGTGTCGAGGAGGAACGCGTGGCTGCCACCGTCCCACGCCGCGTGCACGAACCCGACGAGTCGAGCACCCGCGAACGCGCCGACCCATGACCGGCTGTGCCATGCGGCATCCTCTCGGAGCAAGTGGCGCGATGAACCCGGCGGCGTCATTCCGGCAGGCGGTATCAACTGTGTTGTAGCGCGAACTTTTCGTGCAAACCTCCATGAGATTGTGAGAAAACCGCTGAAGCCGAGGAGGTTTGCACGATTAGTACGCCACCGGCGTGCGAATACGGTCGGTCGAGGCGCCGAGTTCAGGTTCGGAGCACCCGCCCGGCCTTGTCGATGTCCGCCGGAATGTGCTCTGCGGCGATCGACCGGCACGTCCCGGTATTGGATCGCAATAGCAAACTCTCGGCATCGTTGCTGCGATCGTGGCGGCGGCAGTAGCCTGTGCATCGCGCGCTCGTCATTCGCTCCCGGCCGCGGTGTGGAACTTCCCACCCCGGAACGCATTTGCCCAGGACATGGGAGACACAAGCCCTTGTGTTGTGCTGAGCGGCGGCCCACTAGGAGTAGTGTCCGAGCGTACAATGACCGGCGAAGCGGGAAGGGTGAGTGAGCGGGCGTGAAGCTGATCGATCGAGTGTCTGCGATCAACTGGAATCGGGTGCCCGACGAGAAGGATGCCGAGGTCTGGGACCGGCTCGTCGGCAACTTCTGGTTGCCGGAGAAGGTTCCGGTGTCCAACGACATTCCGTCGTGGAACACGCTGAACGCGCACGAGAAGCAGTTGACCATGCGCGTGTTCACGGGTCTGACCCTGCTGGACACCATTCAGGGCACGGTCGGCGCGGTGAGCCTGATTCCGGACGCGCGCACCCCGCACGAAGAGGCGGTGCTGACCAATATCGCGTTCATGGAGTCGGTGCACGCCAAGAGTTACAGCTCCATCTTCTCCACGCTGTGCTCCACCCGCGAGATCGACGACGCCTTCCGCTGGTCGGAAGAGAACCCGAATCTGCAGCGCAAGGCCGAGATCGTGCTCGAGTACTACCGGGGCGACGAGCCGCTCAAGCGCAAGGTGGCCTCCACGCTGCTGGAGAGCTTCCTGTTCTACTCCGGCTTCTACCTGCCGATGTACTGGTCCTCGCGCGCCAAGCTCACCAACACCGCCGACCTGATCCGGCTGATCATTCGTGACGAGGCCGTGCACGGCTACTACATCGGCTACAAGTACCAGAAGGGCCTCGAGGACCTCACCCAGCCCGAGCGCGACGAGCTCAAGAACTACACCTTCGAGCTGCTGTTCGAGCTGTACGAGAACGAGGTCGAATACACCCAGGACCTCTACGACGAGGTCGGCCTCACCGAGGACGTCAAGAAGTTCCTGCGCTACAACGCCAACAAGGCGCTGATGAACCTCGGTTACGAGGGTCTGTTCCCGCGCGACGAGACCGACGTCAACCCGGCCATCCTGTCGGCGCTGTCCCCGAACGCCGACGAGAACCACGACTTCTTCTCCGGCTCCGGTTCCAGCTACGTGATCGGCAAGGCGGTCAACACCGAAGACGAGGACTGGGAGTTCTGAACTCGGTTCTACCGTGAAGGGCCCGGACGCAGGCTTCTGCATCCGGGCTCGTTCGTTCTCGGCTCCTCGCGAGACTTTGCCCAGCCCAGCCCAGCCGCTCGAGTCTCCCCTAGGAGGAGGCGGCAGGCTGAGGCTCGTGAACGACGAGACGATGCTGACGATCGGCGCGCCGGCCGAGCGGAGGGGACTGACGGTCAAGGCCGGACGACGCCGAGCTGCGCAGCTGGATACTGCACCGCCTGGAAATCGCGAACGACCCTCGGGTGGAACATTATTGGCGACTGGTCGGCATGCTCAACGGCTGGCCCGCCACGCCGGAACTCGGCCCGGTGTTCACGTGGTTCGCGGACGCGTTGCGCGCGCACGGCGCGCAGACCCCCGATTCCTCCGCTCATTGATCGCGGAAGGCCGAGAAAGGCCCGCCGTGGGTTAGCGGCTCACCGGCAACCCTGTGGATCTGCGCGGCGAGCGCGGTGTAATCGACGGGCTGGGTGGTGTCGATCGTGACGACGGGCGTCAGTCCGAGCGGTGCGGCTTCCCGGGCCCATCGGTCCCACTGCGTGCCGAGGCGCTGGGCGTCGTGATAGAAGCCGGGGCGGCGCCGGCTCGCATACCGGGTCCTCGCCACCGACGGTGGTACGTCGCACCAGATTTCGACGGCCCGGTCCGCGCCCACCTTCTCGATACCGGCGCGGGCGAATTGTGTGTCTCGTGGTGCGAACCACCAGGAATCGATGACGATCGAGGTGGGACTGGTTCGCGCCAGCGACCACACCGCGTCCATCGCGACACCGCCCAGATCCGGAAGACCGGCGGGATCCTCGACGCAGGTCGCCAACGCCTCCTTGACCGTGTCCTTCGAGAGGAATCGGGCGCGCAAGGCCGGTGCCAGCGCCTGGCCGACGCTTGATTTGCCGGCGCCCGGAAGGCCGTTCACCAGCACGAGAAGTTTTCCCATCCGCCCCATCATGACGTGCCCGGACGACGCGTGGCCCCGATGCGGTGGGGCGGGTGTCGATCGGGCCGACCGCTCGGTATTATTCGAATATGTGTTCGAGTTCCGGGGGTGTGTCGTCGGAGGGGGCGGGCGATGGGTTCTCCGGCCGGGCGCCGCGACGGCTTCCGGACGATGTTCCGCGGACCGAGGGGACCGAACCGCAGCTGCAGTATCCGAACGAGACCGGCTATTACTACCGGGTGCTCGTGCAGCCGCCGAAACCGGTGTGGGTGCGGTTGGACGCGATTCTCATCCGGGATCCGGGCGCGCCCCGGCACGTCAACGGGGCGGGGCTGGATATGACGGGGGAGCGGCCGGGGACATTGACCCACTGGGTGCCCTCGTTCAGTGGCGAGTGGCTGGGGCGGGTGAATTTCTCGGTCTGTTATGCGGACGGGCGGACGCCGCTGCACCTGACCGACCAGTTGGTGCCGGCCTACGCATTGCGTCCGCGGGCGGCAACCGACGATCCGCGCCGCACCCCGGCGAGCCGGCCGGCGAAACCGTCGGATGCCGACGAGCGGATGGCCCGTGAACCGGGCCCCGAGCTGCGATGAACCGATACGCCGCTCGCTCAGTCGGTGACGTACCCGTTCAGCGTCTTGCGCAGGTCGTCGAGGATCGCCCGTGCGGCGGTGAGCCCGGAACCGTGCCAGAGGTCGTCCTCGACGGCGAAATCGCGCTTGTCGGCGACGGCGCCGAGCGCCTTCCAGTCGTCGCCCTTCATGATTGATTCGCCGTGGCTCTGACCGTCGGGGCCGTCGAACATCAGATAGATGATGTCGCCCTCGATCTTGTTGCGGTCGCTTTCGGCGGCGAGGCTGTCCACCGTGAACGAGCGATCGAGCTGGGCGCTGGGCCGCTGCACACCGGCGTCGGCGAGCACCTGCCCGGCGAACGTGTCGGTGCCCTGAACCTGAATGTCCTTGGGGGAGAAGCGGATCACCGATGCCTGCGAGAAATTGGCCGCGATCGAGGCTCCGGTTTCGCGGGCGTCCGTGCGGTAGTCCGCGAGCGCCTTCGCGCAGGCCGAACCGCGGCCCAGGGCGTCGGTGTAGGCGGTGAAATCGTCCTGCCAGCCGCGGTGGTCGACCAGTACGGTCGGGGCGACCCCGCGCAACGCGGCGAGATCCCCGTCACCCGCGGCGCCCAGGATCAGATCAGGTTGCAGCGCGGAGATTTTCGCCGGGTCCACCGCCCCGGAGGTCCCCACGCTCGGGATCTTCAGCACGCCGGTGCCCAGATAGTTCGGTTGCGGCGCCGGGCCGGGTTGCGTGGTCGCGCCGACGACCCGCTCCCACAGGCCTACGGCGCAGACCGCGTCCAGCGCCGCGGTGTCCAGGACGACAATGCGTTTCGGATCCGCGGGCACCTGGGTGCCCGCCACCGTGCGGGTGCCCGACGCCTGATCGGGGGCGGTGGGCAGGGCGCAGGCGCGGGTGGTGTCGCGCTCGATGCCGACCACGCTCGCACCGGCGATATTCGTGGTGGTCCGGACGATCGAACTCGATGCGTCGTCACCCCCGGTGCCGCACCCGGTGACCAGGGCGACCACCGCGCCGACGGCCGCACCGCCGAGCGAGAGCCGGCGCGCACTGGTGCGCTTGCGGGTCTTGGGCTTTCGGGTGGAGACGCGTTCGCTCACCGGCATGCAGCGTAGGGTACATGCGCCCGTGTGCAGGATCGTTGCGGCACCGTCCGCGCGGCGAATACGACACAGAGTAGGACCCCGTCGGACGCCTGCGACGCCACGGTTTACGATGCCTCTAGCGCAAGCCACCGTCGTTTCGTCATGCGCCGGAACGCACGAGCGTGCGAAACGAGCAGAAGGCACACCTTCAGGAGGATCAGTGACTGCTGTAGAGCCCCAGCCAGTCCCCAAGCTGGAAGCGACACGGCCGTATCCGGCACGACTGGGCCCGAAGGGTTCGTTCATCTACAAGGCCGTCACCACCACGGACCCCAAGGTCCTCGGTGTGATGTACCTGGTGACCGCGATGTCGTTCTTCATGATCGGCGGCCTGATGGCCCTGCTGATGCGTGGTGAGCTCGCTCGTCCGGGTCTGCAGTTCCTGTCGCCGGAACAGTTCAACCAGCTGTTCACTATGCACGGCACGATCATGCTGCTGTTCTATGCGACCGCGATCGTGTTCGGCTTCGCCAACATCGTGCTGCCGCTGCAGATCGGTGCGCCCGACGTCGCCTTCCCGCGTCTGAACGCGTTCAGCTACTGGCTGTACCTGTTCGGCGCGACCATGGCGACCGCGGGCTTCATCACCCCCGGTGGCGCCGCCGACTTCGGCTGGACCGCCTACACCCCGCTGTCGGACATCGTGCACTCCCCGGGTGTCGGCGGCGACCTGTGGATTCTGGGTCTGGCCGTCTCCGGTCTGGGCACCATCCTCGGTGGTGTCAACATGCTGACCACCGTCGTCTGCCTGCGCTGCCCCGGTATGACCCTGTTCCGGATGCCGATCTTCACCTGGAACATCGCCGTCACCAGCGTTCTGATCCTGCTGGCCTTCCCGCTGCTGACCGCCGCGCTGATGGCGCTGGCCTACGACCGGCACCTGGGCGGCCACATCTACGACCCGGCCACCGGCGGTTCGCTGCTCTACCAGCACCTGTTCTGGTACTTCGGCCACCCCGAGGTGTACATCATCGCGCTGCCGTTCTTCGGCATCGTGTCCGAGATCTTCCCGGTCTTCAGCCGTAAGCCGATCTTCGGTTACACCACCCTGGTCTACGCGACGCTGGGCATCGCGGCGCTGTCGATCGCGGTGTGGGCGCACCACATGTACGCCACCGGCGCGGTGCTGCTGCCGTACTTCTCGTTCATGACCTTCCTGATCGCGGTTCCGACCGGTGTGAAGTTCTTCAACTGGATCGGCACCATGTGGAAGGGGCAGCTGACCTTCGAATCACCGATGTTGTTCTCGGTCGGCTTCCTGGTCACGTTCCTCTTCGGTGGTCTGTCGGGCGTCATCCTGGCCAGCCCGCCGCTGGACTTCCACGTGTCCGACACCTACTTCGTGGTCGCGCACTTCCACTACGTGCTCTTCGGCACCATCGTGTTCGCCACCTTCGCCGGTATCTACTTCTGGTTCCCGAAGATGACCGGCCGCATGCTGGACGAGCGCCTGGCGAAGTGGCACTTCTGGGCGACCATGGTCGGCTTCCACACCACCTTCCTGGTGCAGCACTGGCTGGGTAACGAGGGCATGCCGCGTCGTTACGCGGACTACCTGCCGACCGACGGTTTCACCACCCTGAACACCGTCTCCACGATCGGCGCCTTCATCCTCGGTGCCTCGACGCTGCCGTTCATCTGGAACGTCTTCAAGAGCTACCGCTACGGCGAGGTCGTGACCGTGGACGATCCGTGGGGCTACGGCAACTCGCTGGAGTGGGCCACCACCTGCCCGCCGCCGCGGCACAACTTCTACGAGCTGCCGCGGATCCGGTCCGAGCGTCCGGCATTCGAGCTGCACTACCCGCACATGGTGGAGCGCATGCGGGCTGAGGCGCACGTGGGCTGGGGCTCGAAGTCCCATCACGTGGCCGAGCTCGAGAAGGTGTCGAGCTAGTACCCGCTTCGAAGAGAGCAGTCCCGGCGCGGCGGCCGTCCAGTGCGACGGCCGCCGCGTTCGGCGTTTCGGGGGTGCCGCGCCGGGTCGGCGGTTCGGCAGTGACCCCGGCGACCGGTGCGCGCCGGTGGCCGCACCCGACCTGAGAGAATGTCTGCTGGCCGTCGCGGACCGCGATCGCCGCGGAAGTGGAGCTGTGACGAAGAGATGGAGTTGCGCGTGGGCACGTCCGAGTCCGATCGTGGCACTGCCACCGAGACGACGGTGCTGATCACGGTCACCGGACCCGATAAACCGGGCGTGACCTCGGTGCTGCTGGCGGCGCTGTCCCGGCACGGCGTGAGCCTGCTGGATGTGGAGCAGGTCGTGATCCGGGGCCGGCTGACCCTCGGTGTGCTGGTGACGAGTCCAGGCGATCCGGAGGATCTGCAGGATCAGCTCGAGGATGCGATGGCGACCGTCGGCATGCAGGTCGACGTCGAGATCGGCGCCAATTCGGTCTCCGGGGCGCCGCTGTCCACACACGCGGTGGTGGTGCTCGGCAGCCCGGTTACCGCTCGCGCGTTCAGCACCATCGCGCGCACACTGGCGGCCCAAGAGGTCAACATCGACTCCATCCGCGGTATCGCCGACTACCCGGTGACCGGTCTCGAGCTGATGGTTACCGCACCGCCCACCGAGGACGCGCTGGCCGAGACCCGTCTTCGCACGGCGCTGGCCGAGGTCGCCGCGAAGGAGAAGGTCGACGTCGCCGTCGAGCGCGCGGGGCTGGCCCGGCGGGCGAAGCGGCTCATCGTCTTCGACGTCGACTCCACCCTGATCCAGGGCGAGGTGATCGAGATGCTGGCCGCCCACGCCGGTGTCGAGGAGGAGGTCCGCAAGGTCACCGAGGCCGCGATGCGCGGGGAGATCGACTTCGCCGAATCGCTGCGTCAGCGCGTCGCCACCCTCACCGGACTGGACGAAACGGTGATCGATCAGGTCGCCGAGCGGATCGAGCTGACCCCCGGCGCGCGGACCACCATTCGCACCCTGCGCCGGCTCGGATTCCGGTGCGGTGTGGTCTCCGGCGGATTCCGTCAGGTGATCGAACCGCTGGCACACGAACTGGAACTGGATTTCGTGCACGCCAACACCCTCGAGGTGGTCGACGGCAAGCTCACCGGTCAGGTCATCGGCGAGATCGTCGACCGGCCCGGAAAGGCGGTGGCGCTGCGGCGTTTCGCGGCCGAGGCGGGCGTGCCGATGGAACAGACCGTCGCGGTCGGCGACGGGGCCAACGACATCGACATGCTCAACGCCGCCGGCCTCGGTATCGCCTTCCAGGCCAAGCCCGCGCTGCGGGAGGTCGCCGACACCGCGTTGTCGCATCCGTTCCTGGACGCGGTGTTGTTCATCCTCGGGGTCACCCGCGACGAGGTCGAGGCCGCGGACGCCCGCGACGGACTGCTGCGCCGAGTGCCGCTGAGCTGATGACAGAGCCCGAGATCGACGCGCCCGAGGGCGCCGCACCGCCACTGCTGCTGGATTCGGGTTTCCGTGCCCGGCATGCGGAATTGGCGCTGGGTTACGGGGGCGGCGGCGATCCGGACGATCCCGCACAGGTGCAGGCGATGCAGATGGTGCTGCACATACCGAAAGCCGAACCGCCGCGACGCAGTGCGGTACTGGAGGCGGCGGCCGCCGCGGCCGTGGCGCTCTGCCTGGATTCGCGGGTAGGTCCGGACGGTGAGTGGCAGGACCGCTATCTCGCGTGGAAGCGCTCGCGTATCCGGAAGGTCGCGCGCCGGGCCCGTGGCGCACAGTGGCTCGCGGCCAACGAGGTGGACGGCGTCACGCTCGAGGTGGACGGCGCCGAGGCGCGCGCCCTGGTGCCCGGTCCGGTCGGCGACATCGACCAGCGCATTCGCAAACTGCAGATCGGCGGCACCGATCTCGAATGGGACGAGCCCGGCCCCGCGGACCCGGAACTGCCTGTGCTGTGGGTGAATTCGGCCCTGAGCATGACCGTGGGCAAGGCGGCGGCGCAGGTCGGCCACGCGAGCATGTTGCTGGCCGGTGCGCTTCCGGTGGAACAAGCCTTCGCCTGGGCGCAGCGTGGATTCCGCTGCGCCGTCCGGGATGCGGAGCCGGATCTCTGGGCCCGCCTGTGCGCCCGAGTGAACGGTGGCGACGGGCCCGAGACGATCGCCGCCGTGCGGGATGCCGGGTTCACCGAAGTCGCCCCCGGATCGATGACGGTGATCGCGGTGGCGCCGCCGATGAGCCCGCTCGACGACGCGTCGTAGCGCGCGCGACCACTCACCGCACCGAGCCGAGGCCCGGCGTGCCGTGGCGTGTCGAGCGCCGTAGGGTGCTCAAACGTGCGGAATGTCACTGCGGCAATGGCCGATTCGGTTCGTGGGGGAGCGGGTGGCCGACTATGACGGATAGCGTGCACACCGACCACGTTGGCAACGGATCGAGCGCGTCGGCAAAGATGGAGCTCGTGCCGCAACCGGATCCCGATCTGCTCATCGATTTCAACGAGGTGACCGTCCGGCGTTCGGGCCATACCCTGGTGGGTCCCGTCACCTGGCAGGTGGAGCTCGACGAACGCTGGGTCGTGCTCGGCCCCAACGGCGCCGGTAAGACGTCGCTGCTGCGGATGGCCGCCGCCGAGCTGTATCCGACCTCGGGGTCGGCCACGCTGCTGGGCGAAGTGCTCGGCAAGACCGACATCAGCGAACTGCGGCCGCGCATCGGCCTGTCGTCGGCGGCGGTGGCCGGCCGGATCCCGGTGGACGAGAAGGTGTCGGATCTGGTGGTGTCGGCGGGGTACGCCGTGATGGGCCGCTGGCGCGAGCGCTACGACGATGTCGACACCGACCGCGCCGTCGACATCCTGGAAAGCCTGGGCGCCGAACACCTTTCCGACCGCGCTTACGGAACCCTGTCCGAGGGCGAACGCAAACGCGTTCTCATCGCCCGCGCTCTGATGACCGATCCCGAACTGCTGCTGCTCGACGAGCCGGCCGCCGGGCTCGATCTGGGTGGCCGCGAGGAACTGGTCGAGCAACTGGGCGATCTGGCCGCCGACCCGGATGCTCCGGCGACCGTGCTGGTCACCCATCACGTCGAGGAGATTCCGCCCGGCTTCACCCACGCGCTGCTGCTCAACGAGGGCGATGTGATCGCACAGGGGCTGCTCTCGGACGTGTTGACCGCCGAGAACCTCAGCGAGGCCTTCCGCCAGTCCATCGCCCTCGATCGCATCGACGGACGGTATTTCGCGCGGCGCTC
Source organism: Nocardia sp. NRRL WC-3656 (assembly GCF_000720265.1). Lineage (NCBI taxonomy): Bacteria > Bacillati > Actinomycetota > Actinomycetes > Mycobacteriales > Nocardiaceae > Nocardia > Nocardia sp. NRRL WC-3656. The sequence goes on from NZ_JOJF01000010.1 coordinate 241,614, forward strand.
GCAGCGTTTCGGCCGCCACCGCGCCTGAGCTGGTTCCCGGCGCCTGTTCCCGCACCGCGCACCGGTGCCGCATTCGGGCACCTGCTGCCGATCGGAACCAAGCGCGCGTTATGGTGCGATTGTGAGTGAATCTGTTGCAGAAACCCCGGCCGAGCCACCGGCGCCGAAGGACGCTTCGACCGTAGTGCTCGTGCGTGACGGCGCATCCGGACCGGAGGTATTCCTGCAACGACGGGTCAAGGCGATGGCCTTCGCGGCCGGCATGACCGTCTTTCCGGGTGGCGGTGTCGACCGCTCCGACGCCGATGCGGAAATCGGCTGGGCCGGGCCGGACCCGACGTGGTGGGGTCGTCGTTTCGGAGTCGACCGCGCACGCGCGCAGGCGCTGGTGTGCGCCGCGGTACGGGAGACCTTCGAGGAATGCGGTGTGCTGCTGGCGGGCCCCACCGCCGACACCGTCGTCTCCGATACCGTCGCCTACCGCAGTGCCCGGGAGAAGCTCGAGCGCCGCGAACTGTCGTTCGGCGATTTCCTGGCGAACGAGAATCTGGTGCTGCGCGCGGATCTGCTGCGCCCGTGGGACAACTGGATCACGCCGGTGGTGGAACCCCGGCGCTACGACACTTACTTCTTCGTCGCGGTGCTGCCGGAGGGGCAGCGCGCCGACGGCGCGACCACCGAGGCGCACGAGGTGGCGTGGCGGAATCCGGCGCAGGCGCTGGACCGCTGGCGGGCCGGCGAGGACGTGCTGCTGCCGCCGACCTGGACGCAGCTGAGTTCGATCGCCGAATTCGCCTCCACCACAGAGATTCTCGCGGCCGAGCGCTCGATCAGCCCGATCATGCCGGTCTTCGAGCCGGTCGACGGTCAGCCGATGCTGCAGTTCCCGAACAACCACCGGTATTTCGCCGACATGCCGGACGCGTCCCGGTTGCAGGGTTCGAAGCGAGACTGAGCCGGCAGTACGACCGAACTCACCCGGGGCAAGGGGCCGAGTCGTGAGCTGCTACCTGGCACCGGTCGCGGTGCGGCGGGCTCGTCTCGGGGACCGTTTCGCCTCGCGGGTCGGCAGCGTCTCGGCGCACTACCGGCGGCCCGGACGGCGACGCGGTGCCCCGGCGGTCCGGGACCGGCGCGAACATCCCGACGTCGCAGGTGTCCCGCCACGCACAGTAGGCTCGCCGCCGTGGCCGAATTCGTGACCGTGGACCGTGTCGAGGCGGGAATCGCCGTACTGCGTTTCGCCCGGCCGCCGCTGAATCTCGTCGATCTGCAGCTGGCGCTGGAGCTGGCCGCGGCAGCCGCGGACCTCGCGGCGGACGACGAGGTGCGGGCCGTGATCGTCTACGGCGACGAGCGAATCTTCAGCGCGGGCGACGATATGGCCGAACTCGCGCGCTGGACGCCCGCGCAGGCCGGCGCCGTCGCCGCGGATCTGCAGCAGGCACTGGGCTGCCTGGCCCGGATTCCGCAGCCGACGATCGCCGCGATCACCGGGTACGCGGTCGGCGCGGGCCTCGAGCTCGCTCTGGGCGCCGACCGCCGGCTCATCGGTGACAACGTCAAACTCGGCCTGCCGCAGATCCGGGCGGGCCTGATCCCGGTGGCGGGCATCCGCCGGCTGGGACTGCTCGTGGGCCCCGGCCCGGCCAAGGATCTGGTGTACACCGGCCGCTACGTCGATGCCGAGGAGGCGGCGGCGATCGGGCTGGTCGACGAGGTGGTCGCGCCCGACGACGTCTTCGCTGCGGCGCTGCGGTGGGCGCGGCAGTTCACCACCGGCCCGGCACGCGCGCTGGCCGCGGCGAAACGGGTCTTCGAGGCCGGTCCGCACGGCCTCGACCGCGCCCGCGCCGAGTGGGCGGAGCTGTTCGAAACCGAAGACCGCAGCGTAGGAACACGTTCTTATTCGGCGTCCGGTCCGGGCGTCGCGGAATTCCTGGGCCGCTGACCCACTCCGCGTGATCACTCGATACGCTGTGCCACCATGACCGCACGTCTTGACGACCCCGCGCCGAACCCGCACGCCACCGAGGCCGAGGTCCAGGCCGCGCTCACCGACAACAAGCTCGCGCAGGTCCTCTACCACGACTGGGAGGCCGAGACCTACGACGACAAATGGTCCATCTCCTACGACGAGCGCTGCATCGAGTACGCGCGCGGCCGCTTCGACGCCGTCGCGCCGAATGCGCCGCTGCCGTACGAGCGGGCCCTCGAACTCGGTTGCGGCACCGGCTTCTTCCTGTTGAATCTGATGCAGGCCGGCGTGGCGAAAACCGGTTCGGTGACCGACCTTTCGCCGGGCATGGTCAAGGTCGCCACCCGCAACGCGCAGAACCTGGGGCTGGATGTCGACGGCCGTGTCGCCGACGCCGAGACCATCCCCTACGAGGACAACACCTTCGACCTGGTCGTGGGACATGCTGTGCTGCACCACATTCCGGATGTCGAGCAGGCGCTGCGGGAATGCCTGCGGGTACTGAAGCCGGGCGGCCGTTTCGTGTTCGCCGGTGAGCCGACCACCATCGGCAACTTCTACGCCCGCAAACTGGGCCAGATCACCTGGAAGGTCACCACCGAGGTGACCAAGTTGCCGTTCCTGTCCGACTGGCGGCGACCGCAGGCCGAACTGGACGAGTCGTCGCGGGCCGCGGCCCTGGAGGCCGTGGTCGACCTGCACACCTTCGATCCCTCCGAGCTCGAGCGGATCGCGCGCAGCGCCGGTGCGGTGCAGGTGCACGCCGAGACCGAGGAATTCGCGGCCGCGCTGTGGGGCTGGCCGGTGCGCACCTTCGAGGCGGCGGTGCCGGAGGAGAAACTCACCTGGCGCTACCGGATGGCCCAGTACAAGGCATGGTTGGGCCTGAGCAAGCTCGACGAGAAGGTGCTGCGCCACGTGGTGCCGCGTCAGTTCTTCTACAACGCCATGATCACCGGCGTGAAGCCGGGCGCCGCCGGAAAGTAGTGGGCGGCAGGCTGTCTCGCGTGCGGACCGGCTACGCCGCCGGTCCGGCGCGGACCGTCTCGACGGGCGTGGGGTGCGTGCTCCGGCCCTCGGTGGTGCCGGTGCCCCACCGGCGGGCGGTCTCTGCTTGCTCGATACCCGTTGCGGCCCAGTCGGTCTCGCCCGGGCGGCGGCCGGAGCCGCGCTGATGGGGTATTCGTTCACAGCGGGAGACGTCGGCTTTCTGGACAGTGCGGCGGGCCGGGACGCACTGACCGTGGTCGGCGAACACGAGCTGACGCCTGCGACGATGCTGCGCGACCTCGAGGTCCTGCGCCGCGACTACGGCGAGCGCACAGCCGCGCTGGTGGAGACCGTGCAGCTGCGCCGTCGTGCGGCCGCCAAACTCGACGGCGCGGCCGAATGGCTGTTCACCGACGACGCTCTGCAGCAGGCGACGCCGAGTCTCGTGGCGCGACACCGGGCCCGGCGGCTGGCGGGGCGTCCCGTCCACGACGTCACCTGCTCGATCGGCGCGGAACTCGCCGCGCTGCGGCGGGAATGCCCGGCGGTGCTCGGCAGTGATCTGGACCGGGTGCGGCTGGCGATGGCCGCGCACAATCTGGCGGATGCACCGAATGTCGCACTGGCACAGGCCGATGCGCTGCGGCCGTGCAGTGCCGGCGCCGTGGTGATCGCCGATCCGGCGCGGCGCGCGGGAGGCCGGCGCACCCACGATCCGGCTCAGCTGCAACCGCCGCTACCGGAGCTGCTGGCCGTCTACCGCGACCGCGATCTGGTCGTGAAATGCGCTCCCGGACTGGATTTCGACCGTTTCGCGCAGCGGCGCGCGGGCGCACAACCCTTGCCGGCGCGAGCCGACCGGACGGCCGCGGACGGGTACGCGGGCCTTTCGTGGGACGGTGAGGTCGAGGTGGTCTCCCTCGACGGTGCCGTGCGCGAAGCCTGCCTGTGGTCGCGCGGGCTCACCGAATCCGGGGTGACCAGGCGGGCGACGGTGCTGCGCAGCGACGGTTGTTCGTGGTCGCTGACCGATGCCGAACCCGACGACCTCCCCGACCGCGAGCCCGGAACCTGGCTCGTCGACCCGGACGGCGCGGTGGTCCGGGCCGGCCTGGTCCGCCACTACGCCGCGAGATACGGCCTGTGGCAACTGGATCCGCGCATCGCCTATCTCACCGGCGAGACGGTGCCGCCGGGTGTGCGCGGTTTCCGCATCCTGGACCGGCTGGAATTCCGGGAGAAGCCGCTGCGCGCCGAACTGCACCGCCGCGACTGCGGTCCGCTGGAAATACTGATCCGCGGCGTCGACGTCGATCCCGATGCCCTGCGGCGCCGGATCAAACCGCGGGGCAGCACCCCGCACACCGTGGTGATCACCCGGATCGGCCGCACCGCAACGGCATTCGTCTGCGAAACCCCGCGCGTGGGGCCGGCGGCGAACTCTACCGATCCGGTGTGAAGGCGAACAGCTCGCCGATCCGGGTGCCGACCACGACCTGGCCGTCGGGTCCGATCGCGGTGGACACCGTCGTGCCCTGCGCACCCGGCAGTGCGGCGGAGGCGATCGTCTTACCCGACTTCGTCTCGAAGGTCAGCAGATGCAGCGCGTCGCCCATCGGCACCACCACGTAGCCGGTATCGCCGGCCGTCTGCACCGGGCGGCCGCGCAGGGTGAGATCCTTACGTTCCCAGGCGATCTCGGCGCGGTCGCCGTTGTCGTGCAATGCCATCAGATGGCCGTCGTCGCCGCCCGGAATCAGCAGCCCGTCGAGTTCGGAGATGCCGCCGCGCGGGGCGAAGCCCAGCGGCTGCGTCCATTTCGTGTGACCGTCGGCGGTGTCGACGGCGAGCAGGCGACCGCTGTTGTCGCCTACGTACAGCGTCTTCCCGTCCGACGACAGCGTCGGGCTGGTCGCGCTGCCGTCGGTGAGGATGTCGACGCTCCAGTCCTGGGTGACCTTCTTGTCGGCGTAGTGCAGCGCCACCACGGACGCCGCGGGCGCGCCGGTCCGCCAGGCGGTCAGATAGAAGCGGCCCGAATTCGGATCGAGCGCCGACACATTCGCCACCGCGCACTGCGGACCGCCGACGGCGCAGTCGTCGATACCCTGCCCGTCCGCAGGGCGAGTGACATTCGGGTGCGCGAGGAAGTCGGGGTCGCCCAGCACCTGATAGGTCGACACCTCGCGGTCGCCGGTCTGCCGGTCCAGGACGTCGACCTGACCGGACTGCGAGACCGACAGCACGGTGCCGTCGTGGGTGAACTGCACCGAGACCGGAACGCCGGCAACGGGAGTGCGCCAGCGCGGCTGCCCCAGCGCGTTGAACGAGAACACCGCGCCGTCGTCACCGACGTACACATTGCTCGCCCCGTCGACCGCCGAGGCCGCGGCGACGGCATCCGGTCCCAGCGCATTGCAGAAGCGCTTGCGCCCGGTGGGCATCTGGAACGAGAAGATCATGCCGGTGGTACCCGGCTTGCCGACACAGTCGGTGCTGGTGCGGGAGGTGACGAACAACTGGCCGTCCGGGCCGATCGTGGTCGCATTCGCCAGCGGGCCGCCGATCGGGCGCGACCAGCTCAGGCTCAGATGCCGGGCGCCGGTGACGGGACTCGCGCCGCTGTTGCGGGCATCGTGGAAGGCCGACTGCCAGCCCTTGCCGGAACCGACCTTGATGTCGTCGACGGTGCTGCTGCCGCATCCGGTCAGCGCCAGGAGGCCCAGGGCGCCCAACGCCGCGATCGCGCGCTTCGGGGCGCCTCCCCGAATTACCGAGTGGCGCAACGTCGTCGGGTGGTGTCCGCCGCGGTCGTGCTCGCTGCGCTCGGGTCGCCGACTGCCGCTTCGCACCTGCTGCACTCCCATCTGTTCGTAACGGGCCTGCACGAGACTACGCTGGTACCTCGATCAGGTGACCACCGAGGTAACCGTCGCCCGAGGAAAGGGAGCTGGCCCGTGACGAGCATGTGGGGCGCACCGTTGCGTTCGCGTTGGCGGGGTTCGCGCCGCCGGGATCCGGAGCAGGCGCGCTTTCTGACGATGGCGTCGCTGCGCTGGGTGCTCGCCAATCGTGCCTACACGCCGTGGTATCTGGTGCGGTACTACCGGCTGTTCAAATTCCGGTTGGCGAATCCGCATATCGTGCTGCGCGGCATGGTCTTCCTGGGCCGCAATGTCGAGATCCACGCCACCCCCGAGCTCGGTCGCATGGAGATCGGCAAATGGGTGCACATCGGAGACGGCAACGCGCTGCGCTGCCACGAGGGCTCGCTGCGCATCGGCGACAAGGTGGTCTTCGGTAAGGACAACGTCGTCAACACCTATCTCGACATCGAGATCGGCGAGTCGACCCTGGTCGCCGACTGGTGCTACATCTGCGATTTCGACCACCGGATGGACGATGTGACGATGCCGATCAAGGATCAGGGCATCGTGAAGAGCCCGGTCCGCATCGGCCCCGACACCTGGATCGCGGCCAAGGTGACCGTGCTACGCGAGACCCGGGTGGGCCGCGGCTGCGTGCTCGGCGCCCATGCCGTCGTGAAGGGGGAGATCCCCGACTTCAGCATCGCCGTCGGCGCCCCCGCCCGGGTGGTCAAGAACCGCAAGAAGGCCTGGGACGACGCCGCCGAGGAGCGCGCCCGGCATGCCGCCGCGCTGGCCGATATCGAACGCAAGAAGGCGGGAGTCGGGGCCGGATCGGACTGATCCGCCGGACCCTTACTCCTCCCGTACCGCTATCGGCTCGGTAGCGTGCGCGGCAGCCCGAACCACGGCAGCACCGTGCTCTCGAATCGGGCCAGGGCGCTGATGCGCTCACCGGCGAGCGACAGGACGTACAGGCCGGTGCCGTGACTGCTGCCGTCCGGGCCGCGCAGGTAGGCGCCGAACGCCGGTTGGCCGTTGGCCCGCGTCGGTACCAGGTCGAATCGCCGCCCGGCGGCGAAGATGCCGGCGCAGAAGCGGGTGGCGACCTCGCGGCCCACGTATTCGAACGGGATCGGCGGCATCGACATGAAGACGTCGTCGGTCAGCAGTCGCACGAGCGCGTCCACATCGGCCGATTCCCACGCGTGCGCGAATCTCGCCACGATCGCCTCCTCGTCGGCCGACCCCGGTGCCGGTGACCGGCCGATCGGCCGGCGCCGCTCGAGTGCCGCCCGGGCCCGGGTGAGGGCACTGTTGACCGAGTCGACGGTGGTGTCGAGCATCCGGGCGGTCTCGGCCGCACGGAATCCGAGGACATCGCGCAGGACGAGGACGGCGACCTGGCGCGGCGGCAGCAGTTGCAGTGCGGTCACGAAGGCCAGCGAGACGGACTCGCTCAGCTCGTAGCGTGCCTCCGGGCCGGGAGGCACCCGCTCGAGCAGTGCGTCGGGACAGGGCTGCAACCACACGACCTCGCCGAGCCGGGAGGGCTCGGGCGGTTCGACGTTCGGCACGTCCCACTCCTTCGCCCGGCGCCGGCCCGCGGCCCGGCGCGCGTTCAGGCACCGGTTGGTGGCGATTCGGTACAGCCAGGTGCGCAGCGAGGAGCGCTCCTGGAATGCGCCGATGCCCTGCCACGCGGCCAGCATCGTGTCCTGCAGGGCATCCTCGGCATCCTGGAGCGAGCCGAGCATCCGATAGCAGTGCAGCTGTAGCTCCGTGCGGTACGGCGCGGTCAACGCCCGAAACGCCGCACCGTCGCCCGCCCGCGCCCCGGCCATCAGATCGCCGATCGCCACCGCGTCGTCATCTCCGTCTGTCATGACACACCTCCACCGAATATTGACACCACGGCGACCGTGAATGTGTCGGTCCGAACGCGACCATTTCGGCCCATGCGGCGGTGTCTGTCTCTGTAGCAGTCCCGCCACCCACAAGAGGAGTACCGCCATGGGAAAGATCGTCGTCTTCGAGAACGTGTCGCTCGACGGAGTGACCCAGGATCCGACCGGTGCGGAGGGTTTCAGCGACGCGGATTGGCGTGCGGCGCTGTCACCGGACGACCGCGCGGAATGGGCCCGGCTGATTCACGACGATGTGCTGGATGCACAGGCACTGCTGCTGGGCAGGCGCAGTTACGAATACTTCGCTGCCCGGTATCCGCGGCGCACCGGTGCGACCGCGGACCGCATGAACGGTCTGCCGAAATACGTTGTGTCCGCGACGCTGTCGGATCCCCAGTGGAACAACACGACCGTGCTGCGGGGCGATCTCGCCGAGCAGGTGGCGAGGTTGCGACACCTCGTCGACGGTGAGATCCGGATCTACGCGAGTACCGAACTGGTGCACGCGCTGACCGGCCACGGCCTGGTCGACGAGGTGCGACTGGCGGTATTCCCGGTGGTGATGGGCGCGGGGAGCCGGCTCTTCGCCCGCGCCGGCGGCTCGGCACCGGTCTCGCCGCGCCCCTTGCGGCTCACCGGGGTTCGCGCGGTCGGCACGAGTCTCGCGCACCTGACCTACGAACGCCTGCCGGACGCGTCCGCCGGACAGCCCGATCGCCGGGACGGCCGAACCGGCATTCCTGTCGGTGCCGCCGGGTAGCCTTCGGCTCATGAACCGGTATGCGGCCTGGTTGCGGGGGATCATGCCCAGCAACCCCAATATGCGCAACGAGAAGTTGCGGGCGGTCTTCGAGGGCCTCGGCTACGAGGGGGTGGGGTCGGTGCTGGCGAGTGGGAACATCGTCTTCGGCAGCACCGAAACCGATATCGCCGCAATGGAATCGCAGATCCAGGCGGCGTTGCAGGCGGAGCTCGGCATCGGCGGCGGCACCATCATCCGCAGCCGGGAGGAGTTGCAGAAGCTGGTCGACTCCGATCCTTTTCCCGGCCTCACACATGCGCGCGGCACCTATCTCACCGCGACCTTCGTGAAGGATCGAGCGGGGTCTGCGCCGCCGGACCTGCCCGGCAACTTGGAGTCGGCCGTGCGCATCGTGCGCTTCGACGAACCGGCGCGGGCGCTGCTGGCGGTCATCGACAACTCGGTCGCGGGCACGCCGAACCACATGTCGTGGCTGGAGACCGTCTACGGCAGGGACATCACCACCCGCACCTGGCTCACGGTGCAAAAAGTGCTGGCCAAGCTGTAGTTTTTCCTTCCTGAGGTCTTGACTGGAGAAAAAACAGGAGGAAACTAGGTAATACACCGGAACACCGGAAATCATCGCGGAGTCGAACGAGACGTCGAACGACTCACGGAGATGGTTTCCAGGATCTGGCCAGGCCCCCGGCAAGCCAGTCGAATATCGGGAACCGACAGCGACGACTGAGGTTCAGGTATCGATGGAGACTACCGGGGACTGCTGTGTTCGGGGGTCTCAACCGAGAGTCATTGCCGCGCGGACCTGTTCGGGGTCGAGCGCGCGTCCCGGCAGGGGATGGGCGGCCTCTGCGCGTAAGCCGTCGAGCAGGACCGTCAGATGCCGGCGCCACACCTCGGGGGCTACCTCGCGCACGCCGTCGGTCGCGCGCACCACCGACCACAGCAGGAGGCCGAGATCGGCTTCGGTGATGTCGCTGCGCAGTTGCCCGGCCTCCTGCGCTCGCGTCACCAATCGCTGGAACAGGGTGTGCCCCTGCTGTTTCGCCACCTCGATCGGACTGTCGGCGGGCAGCGAATACACGCAGATATCGGTGAAGCCGCGATCGCTCGCCTGCCACTGCGCCAGCTTCGTCAGGTGGTCTACCAGCCCCGTCCACGGGTCGTCCGCCCGCAAGGCGTCCTCCGCGCTGCGGCCCGACTCGACGACCAGGTCCAGTAACGCGTCGCCGATCAACGTCTCCCGGGTGGGGAAGTGGTTGTAGAGCGTGCCGATGCTGACCCCGGCGTCGCGTGCGATCTGATTCAGCGAAGCGTCGAGGCCCTCGGCCGTGAACCGCCGCCGGGCCGCCGCGGCGATCTTGTCCCGATTGTCCCGGGCGTCACGACGCCGCGGGCGCGCGCCGGCCGCCGTTTCCCCGGTACTCGCCACCTTCTCGACCATGACCTCACACTAACAACTTGAAAACCCACTCGACTTAGCCTTAACTTGAGTGGTCACTCAACTTGAGTGCCTTCTCGAGTTATGGAGGTTCGGTCATGCCACATCTGGCAGTGTTCGGCGCGGGTCCCGCGCTCGGATTGTCGGCGGCGCTGCGATTCGGCGGTGCGGGCTATTCGGTGACGCTGATCGCGCGCAACGCGGACACACTCGAACGGTTGCGGGCGCGGCTGGCGGCCGAGGGGATCGAGGTGGACGTCCTGCTCGCCGACCTCACCGACGACGCCCGGATCGACCACGCGCTCGCCGAATTGCGGAGGGCGCACGGACTTCCGGACGTGGTGGTCTACAGCCCGGGTGATGTGAGCCGGCTACCCGTCGATGCCTTGTCGCTGGACGCGGACACCCTGCGCACGTGGTTGCCGATCAACCTGACCACGCCGGTGCGCATCATGCACGCGCTACTGCCGGCGATGACGGCCCGCGGCTCGGGCGCCGTCCTCATCGCCCAAGGCGGAGCGGTGCGCGAACCGCAAGCGGCGCTGGCCAGTTCGAGCGTGCCGCAGTCGGCCTTGCTCAATTACCTGTACGCGATCGACCAGCAGGTCCGACCGAGCGGCGTGCGGGTGGGCGCTCTGCTCATCACCCGCCTCATCGAAAACAGTGCGGCGCAACAGTTGTTCGATTCCGGCCATTTCGCCTCGGTGGAACCGAACGACGTGCGGCGCGTCCATCCCGATGCTCTTGCCGAGGATCTGTTCGCCATGGCCACCATCGACACCGCCGTCGAGCGAGCGGCCTGAACCCGGGACCCGGGAGCCACACGTTCCGGCCCGCATCGTTGTCGCGGGCCGGAAGGGGGATTCGGTCGGGTGACGCTACGCCGCTCGTCGATTCTCGGGAATCGCCGCCGCCTGCTGCGGCTTGTCGCTCTCGTCGAAGCCCGGGCGGCCGGTACCGATGAACGCCACCAGCCAGGACAGGACCGCGACGAAGCGGTTGCGGAAGCCGACCAGATAGAACAGGTGGACGGCGAGCCAGGTAGCCCAGGCGATGGTGCCGGTGAACTTCACGCGGTCGTTGAGTTTGGTGACCGCGCTGAACCGGCTGATCACCGCCATCGAACCCTTGTCCCAGTACACGAACGGGGTACCGGGCTGCTTCTTGCGGCGGATGATGTCGGCGACGTGGCGGCCCTCCTGCATGGCCGTCGGCGACTGGCCGGGATAGCCGTTCAGCGAGGTCATATCGCCGATGGCGTAGATATCGGCGTGTCCGCCCACCGTGCAGTCCGGGTTGATGAGAAGCCGTCCGGCACGGTCGGTTTCGCAGCCGGTGGCCTCGGCCAGCAGCGTGGCGAATCCGCCGGCCGCCACACCCGCCGACCACACCACGGTCTCGGCGCCGATACCGCGCTCGACACCGTCCTTGGTCTTGACGGTCACCTTGCCGGCTTCGATGTCGGTGACGAAGGTGTCGAGCAGCACCTCGACGCCGTTGCGGCTCAACGACTTGCGCGCATACTCCGACAGGCTGCCACCGAACGGCGGCAGCACCGCGCCCGCGCCCTCCACCAGGGTCACCGAAATCTCCTGGTGATAGTGGCGTTTCGCGAGCTCCTTGAGCTGACCGGCGACCTCGACGCCGGTCGGGCCCGCGCCGACGACCACGAAGCTCAGCAGCCGTTCCCGGGTTTCCGGATCGGCCTTCGCCGCCTCGGCGAAGACGCGCTCGATCTGCGCCCGCAGCAGTTTGGCATCGTCGATGGTCTTGAGCGAGAACGTCTTCTCCGCGAAATCGTCGCGGCCGAAATACGATTGGGTGGCACCGGTGGCCGCGATCAGCGAGCCGTAGCGAATCTTGCGCGGCCCCTGCTCGGTCTCGTAGGTGAGGACGGCGGCAGCGGCGTCGATATCGACGACCTTGCCCAGCCGCACATTCGCGCCCTTGTGCCGGCGCAGGATCTGCGCGATCGGCGGAGCGATGTCGGTGGACGGGAGCACACCCGTCGCTACCTGATAGAGCAGCGGCTGGAACAGATGTTCCGGCGTCGCCGAGATGAGAACGTAGTCGATCCCCGATTTGCTGAGCTGCTTCGCGGCGGCGAGCCCGCCGAACCCCGAACCCACGATGACCACATCGGTGGTTTCGATTCCCGCATCCACGTCTTGCATGACAGCCTCCTTCTGTCATGAGTAAACGCGATTCATGCCCTGGATGTTTCGGGGGTCAGGGCGCATAATATTGATGACTCTTATCTAGATCATTCATGAATGGAGATCTTGATGGAACTTCGTCAGCTCACCTACTTCGTCGCGGTGTGCGAGGAGTTGAGCTTCAGTCGCGCCGCTGTGCGCTGCTTCATATCGCAATCGGCTATCAGTCATCAAATCGCGCGACTCGAACATGATCTTGGTGTGCAGCTCTTCGAGCGCTCCACGCGCTCCGTTGTGCCGACCGAGGCAACCGTTCGGCTACTTCCCCTTGCGAAACAAATGCTGAGCCTCGAATCCGCTATTCGCGCAGCTGTTCGCGACTCCGGACCGCGAATTCGCCTGGCAGCGAATATGTCTTTCGCAACAAGATCGCTATCCGCGATAGCCGGAGCACGCGAAGCGCATCCGGGTGCCGAAATCGAGTTCGTCATCAAGCCTTTCCGGCAGCGCATCGCCGCGGTCGCCGACGGCGATTGTGATCTTGCTCTCATTCGTGGCAGTGTCGAACAGCCTGGTCTGACGGTCGAACAACTGTGGGTGGAGGACCTCGTCATCGCCGCCTCGACCGCCCACCCGCTGGCCGGCCGCGGTGATGTGACATTGGCCGAATTGGGGAAATATCCGCTGCTGCTGCCCCCGGAGACGGAACAGGTGCTTCTGCACAACGTCGTCCGGCACGCGTTCGCCGAACTACCGACCCGCCCGAGCTACGGCCCGCCGATCCCGCCGGACCACACCGCGACGATGGAGTTGATCAATCGGCCGGACGCTTGGACGATCCTCTACGCCGACAGTGCCACCGAAGGGATCGCCACCCTGGAGCTCGCCGGCCGGCCGCTGCGCATTCCGGTGTCGGCCGTACTTCGCGGCGATATCCGGCGCTCACCCATCCTGGTCACCCTGCTGGCCGCCCTGCACAGCTCCTGAAAACGGAGCAACGCCGCACCGGAGGCCGGTATGGCGTTGCTCGGGGTGAAACGGTCAGGGACGCGGTTCGAGCCGGTGGAACAGGAATTCCACCAGCGTGATCAGCGATCGCAGGCAGGTGCCGCGGTCGCGGGCGTCCAACGCGGTCAGCGGGGTGCCCGGTTCCAGGTCCAGCGCATCGCGAATCTCGCTGAGCGGGAAGCGATGCGCACCGTCGAATTCGTTGATCGCCACGGAATACGGCACGCCGCGTTCCTCGAGGATGGAGAGCACCTCGTCGGCCTTGTCGATTCGGCGGGTGTCGACCAGCACCAGCGCACCGAGTGCGCCGTTGGCCAGCTCCTCCCACAACGGCAGGAACCGGCGCTGCCCCGGCGTACCGAACAGATACAGCGCCAGTTGCGGATTGAGCGTGATGCGCCCGAAATCCATGGCCACCGTGGTGGTCTGCTTGCCCGGGAGACCGGCCATATCGTCGATCCCGACGCTGGCCTCGGTGATGGTCTCCTCGGTGCGTAGCGGACGGATCTCCGACACGCTGCTGACGAACGTGGTCTTACCGACGCCGAAATTACCTGCTACCAACAGCTTCACCGACCGCGTGACCGTTTCCGGTACATAGTCGACCGTACGGTCGGTCACAGCGGCGGGTCGTTCGGACAGGGCGGTCGGGCGCTCAGACGGCGAGAGCGCGGAGCCCATTCAGTACCTCCTCGAGCAGTGCGACCTCCGGCACATGATCCGCCGGGGTCGGGTTGACCAGATGGCCGCTGTCGAGCAGGTCCGATACCACGATCTTCACTACCGAGGGCGGCAGGTCGAGATATGCGGCCACCTCGGCGAGCGACAGTGCAGCGTGCCGACTGCAGACGTTCAAAACCCGGCGCGCGTCCGGACTGGCACCGGGCGTCGGATCCTGTGCTGCCACAACCAGTGTCACCAGGTCGACCGAGCGAGTCGCACGGGTACGTCCGCCCGTGCGTACGTAGGCACGGACCAGGTCGGGATCGCGCCGGTGCTTGCTCATGCCCGATCGCTACCGGGCCTGTGGCGGGGCAGGCTGCCGAGTTCGCGGCCGACTCTCACGGCGAGTTCGTTCATCCGGTGAGCGACCATGCTGACGTCCACATCGGACATGGTCGAGACGCCGATCAGGGCGCCCTCACCGGCCGCGGTGATGAAGATCATGCCCTCGTCGTACTCGGTCATGTTCTGCCGCACCGTGTTCGCTCCGCCGCAGAACTCGCTGAGGGCCTTACCCAGGGATCTGAGGCCGGAGGCCGCGGCGGCGAAGCGCTCGGCGTCGTCGAGGGAGATGGCGCCGACGTGGGCGATGCGCAGGCCGTCTTCGGACAGTAGTACGGCGAATCGGACGCCGGGAACGGTCAGATCCTCGAGCATCCACGACAGCTTGTTATCGCCGTCGGTCACAGTGGTGCCGGGTGTGGCCATCAGGATGTCATCCCTTCGGAGTTGTCATGTGCGGCTGCACGTCCGCTGGTGGAACCGGTCTGCCAGGCTTCGGCGATGTCGACCCGGGGCAGGCCCGTATCGGTATGCGGCTGTCCGGTATCGGTGCGGGGCCCGCGGGCGGAGGCGGGCAACGCCACGCTGCGCCGCCGCCGGCGCGGCAGCCCGCCCGGCGTGATCTCGTGCACCGTGGACGACTGGCCGGTCGGTGTCGGATCCGCGGCCGGCAGCGGTTCCGCCTCGGCGACCGGCGCGGCCGGTGCCGCGGAGAGGGTCACCGGGGCCGGGGCGGCATGCGCGCTCCCGACCGCGGCGGGTGCCGCGGCGACCTCGATCGGCGTGGAAATTGGTGGCGCCGTAACGCTTTCGAGGTTGTCGGGCCGCGCGGCCAGCAGTCCCTCGGGTACGTAGACCATCGCGCGCATACCACCGTAGATATTGGGTCCGTCGATGTACACGGTGAAGCCGTAGCGGCGGGCCAGCGCGGCGATGCCCGGGAAACCCACCCGCGGGGTCGGGCCCAGTTGGTGAATGTCGACGGTGCGCTCGCCGGCGAGGACCTGGCGGGCCTCTTCCATCTGTTCGGGGTTCATCCGCACGCCGGCGTCGTCGATGATCACCGTCAGGCCGTGGTGGCCTTCCTGGAAGGTGACGTCCACGAAGGAGGTGGGCGGCGAGTAACGCAGCGCGTTGTCCAGCAGGGTGGCCATCGTGTGCACCAGCGGTTCGACCGCACGGCTGATGATCACCCGGTCGAGCTGCTGCGGCCGGATCCGGGTGAAGTCGCGGACTCGGCCGATGGCGCCGCCGACGATGTCGGTCAGCGACTGCTGCGGCCAGCGGCGACCGGGCAGACCGCCACAGACGATCACGTACGACTGCGCCTGGCGGATCATCTGCTGGACGCTGTGGTCGATGCGGATCAGCGTCTCGTAGACGTCGTCCCCGCGGTGCTGGCGCAGCGCGGCGCTCACCACCTGGCCGACGTCGGCGCCCAGGCTGACCACGGAGGTGCCGAACGCGCGGACCGCGGCGCTGGTCGCCTCGCGGGAGGCGTTCTCGACCTGTTCGCGGATACTGGCCTCGGTGGCGGAGATCGCCTGCTGCTTCTCGTATTCCAGCTCGTGGCTGGTGCGCTCATGGGTTTCGGCGGCCACTCGGTGCAGGTCGTCGGCGTAACGCTCGGTCAGCCGCTGCAGCAGCTGGGCGAAGCGAGAACCGCCGCGGTCGATGGCGGGCAATTCGACCGTCGATTCGGCGCGGCGCACCGAGTCGGCCACCAAACCCATTGTGGTGCTCGTGAAATGTTCGAGCTCGTCCTCGTGGGCGCGCAATTCCGCCTCGGCACTGCGGGCACGGGCGCGCTGCTGCGACGCGTAATACGCGGCGTACAGAGCTCCCGCGATCGTCAGTATCAGAATGGCGGCGAGGATCCACGAAAGAGTCACGGCGGTAGCTTGATTCATCAGTTCCCTCGGTGCCGGATTTCCGGCCGCTTCGTCCTTTCCAACTCGACGACCGCGATCGGCGCGGCCGGGATAACACTCAGGTCGGACGGCGGGAACGCGGCAGGCAGGATGATACTGCACCTAACCTGGAGGAGACCTCGAAGCGCTTACCGGACAGGCGAATTCAGCATCGACCCACCGGCGAGGATCCCGATCGGCCCCAGCACCCGACGACAGCAAAGATAGCAGCAATTCCGTGTGGCAGCGACCGATTCGTTATCTACGGCTCGGTAGGAATATCTTCATCGCCGGTGTTTCGCAATCGTCCTGTTTCGGTGCGGCTCAACCCACCTCGAAAGATGGCGCAATTCCGCTCAGGGCGGTGGCGACGGCGAAGTGTAACCGCAGGTCAGCGGGCGCGTGATCGTCGACGGCCCACGATATTTCCTCCATCGCCCGCAGAAACGCCCACCGGCCCGCGCGGCCGGGGTCGACGCCGGTGGCCACGGCCGTATCGGTGACCATTCGTTTCGCGTGCTCGGCGGTCGGCAAGCGCTGAATCCGAATCATGATCAGGAAACCGATATCGAATGCGGCCTCACCGAGATACGGCTTCGGGTCGATCAGCAGCCACGGCTCCCGTTCGGCGGCAACGATATTGCCCAGGTGGGTATCGCGATTGACGACGACCGGTGGTCCCTGCGGCCGGGCGAGTTCGGCGCATCGAGCCACCGCGGCGTCCAGCAGGGTGGACGGAACGGCGTGAACCAGTTCGGGTTTCGGTTGCCCGAAGCGGACGGACCAGTCGGCGAGCACAGCGGAAACGGTGGGAATGTCCGGATATCCGTCCGGCAGCGCGACCGGCGGGCGGCGCAGACGCCGGTACAACCGGCAGGCCACATCGACCTTGTCCGCATGTTCGGGCAGGCCTTCCAGGCTCGGGAATCCGGGCTGCGCCAGCAGTGGCGTGCCCGGCCGGGCCCACTCGAGCAGCAGGGCGCCGCTGCCGGGGTCGTAGTCGTGGAGGCGGACCGCTCCGTCGCCGTCGTAGCAGTACAGGCCGGCCGCCTCGCCGACGTTCTCCTCGTCGACGACCGGAATCTTCAGCACCGCCACCGAACCGTCGGCGCGGCGGACGGGGGCGGCGTAGGAGTGGGTGCCACCGGCGAAGGCGGCGCCGAGCGAGGTCAGCTGCCACTGCGCGCACAGCGCCTCGACACGCTCGGGAAGTTCGGTGAGCCAGGTCCGGCCGCGCGCGCCGAAGACCGTGCTCACGGTCTCGACGACCGCGGGTGGGAGTGCGATCGGCGATCCGGTCGGAGTCGGCACGGCCTCAGCCTGGCCGAGGGCGGTGGGGGCGCGCAAGCGGATTATCGCCTGCCCCAGGTGGTTCCGGGTGATGTTTCCCCGCGCGTGGCGATGGTCGCCTCTAGGCTTGGGCCGTGGGAAACGAGCACGTGCGGGCCTCGGACGCGGACCGGGAGCAGATCGTCGAGCGGTTGCGCGCGGCGATGAACGAGGGTCGATTGAATCTCGCCGAATTCGACGATCGGGTCCAGCAGGTCTACGCCGCGCGTACCTATGGGGAGTTGTCGCCGATCCTGTCGGATCTGCCCGCGGTGCGGGATCGGCCGGGCGCCGCGCGGCCCGGGCGGGTGCCGCCGTGGGTGCTGATCATGTGGACGCCGTGGATCTTCGTCAACATCCTGTGCGTCGTGATCTGGCTGGCCACCGGCGCCGGGTACTTCTGGCCGTTCTGGGTCGCGGTGCCGTGGGGGCTGGCGCTGTGCATACCGACCGTCATCGGCATCACCGTCGGCCGGAACCAGACGCAGCGGCCACCGGACTGAGCAGCGCCGACCGAGCACGCGGACGGAACGCAGACGGCTCGCCGAACCGATACCGCGAGGTACCGATTCGGCGAGCCGTACTCCCTGCAGGGGTCTCGATCAGCCCTTGTGGGTCTTGACCGCCTCGGTCAGCTGCGGCGCGACGTTGAACAGGTCGCCCACGATGCCGTAGTCGCTGATCTCGAAGATCGGCGCCTCTTCGTCCTTGTTGACGGCGACGATGGTCTTCGAGGTCTGCATGCCGGCGCGGTGCTGGATCGCGCCCGAAATGCCCAGGGCCACATACAGCTGCGGCGACACGGTCTTACCGGTCTGGCCGACCTGGAACTGGCCCGGGTAGTAGCCCGAGTCGACGGCGGCACGCGAGGCGCCGACCGCGGCACCCAGCGCGTCGGCCAGCGGCTCGACGACCTTGTGGAAGTTGTCCTCGCTGCCGACGCCACGACCACCGGAGACCACGATGGTGGCCTCGGTGAGTTCCGGACGGTCGCCACCGACGACGGGCTCGCGGGAGGTCACCTTGGTGACGCCCTCTTCCTGAGCCGGAACCTCGACGGTCACCTTCTCGCCGGCGCCGGCCTGCGGAGCCGCCTCGATCGCGCCCGGGCGCACCGAGATCACCGGCACGTCGCCGGTGGCCTTGGCGTCCACGGTGAACGCGCCACCGAAGATGGAGTGGACCGCGGTGCCGTCGGACTTGACGTCGATGACGTCGACCAGCAGGCCGGAGCCGATGCGGGCGGCCAGGCGACCCGACACCTCCTTGCCCTCGGCGGACGCGGCGACCAGCACGGCGGCCGGCGACGCCGACTCGACCAGACCGGCCAGCACGTCGACCTTCGGGGTGACCAGGAAGCCCTCGACGTCGTCGGACTCGGCGACGTAGATCTTCTCGGCACCGGCCGAGGTCAGCGCGTCGGCCAGCTTGTCGGCGGTGCCGGGCGCACCCAGCACGACCGCGGCCGGGGTGCCCAGCGTGCGGGCGGCGGTGAGGAGTTCGGTGGTGACCTTCTTGGGGGCACCTTCGGCGTGCTCGACGAGCACGAGTACTTCTGCCATGTTGCTTCTCCTGAAGTCTGTGGTGATTGCGCTCGGTGGGCTCAGATGATCTTCTGGCCGATGAGGTACTGCGCGACCTGGTTGCCGCCCTCGCCCTCGTCGACGACCTTCTCGCCCGCGGTGCGCGGCGGCTTCGGGGTGACACCGGAGACTGCGGTGCCGGCATTGCCCACGCCGACGGTCGACGGGTCGATGCCCAGGTCGGCCAGCGTGAACGTCTGCACTTCCTTCTTCTTCGCGGCCATGATGCCCTTGAAGGAGGGGAAGCGGGGTTCGTTGATCTTCTCGGTGACCGAGACGATGGCGGGCAGGTTCGCCTCGAGCTTGAACACGCCCTCGTCGGTCTCGCGCTCGCCGGAGATCTTGTCGCCGTCGACGGTCAGCTTGCGCAGGTGGGTGAGCTGCGGGATGCCCAGGTACTCGGCGATGATGGCCGGCACGGCGCCGGCGCGGCCGTCGGTGGCCTCGTTACCGGCGATGACGAGCTCGATGCCTTCGATCTGGCCCAGCGCACCGGCGAGCACCCACGCGGTCTGCACGGCGTCGGAGCCGTGGATGGCGTCGTCTTTGACGTGGATGGCCTTGTCGGCACCCATGGACAGCGCCTTGCGGATGGCCTCGGTGGCGCGCTCGGGGCCCATGGCGAGAACGGTGACCTCGCCGCCCTGGGCTTCCTTGATCAGCAGAGCCTCTTCGACGGCACGCTCGTTGATCTCGTCCAGGATCGCGTCGGCGGCCTCCCGGTCGAGGGTGTAGTCACCATCGCTGAGCTTGCGCTCGGACCAGGTGTCGGGAACCTGCTTGATCAGTACGACGATGTTCGGCATTGGTCTTCGTCGACCTCCTGTTCTGGTGGCACGTGAGGTGGGGTCGCACGATCGGGTGGCCGTACGTCCACGTGAAAAGCTCCGTCACATCTAAAGCTCCGTCCGGGAGATTACCCTACATTAAGTTACTCACGGGTAACTTAGGGTGTGATGTTCTCCATGGCCGGTCCGGGCGCCGGTGTGATACAGGCAACCGCTAACGTCGATCCAATGAGTGAGGCTGTCGTCTCCCCGGTGAGCGGGGAGTCTGCCGGGGTGGAGTCGCTGCCACTGACCGGCGAACGGACCGTGCCGGGTATCGCGGAGGAGAACTACTGGTTCCGCCGACACGAGATCGTCTACGCGCGCCTGCTCGAACGATGCGCCGGGGCAACGGTTCTGGAGGCGGGCTCCGGCGAGGGCTACGGCGCGAACATGATCGCCGACGTCGCCACCCGGGTGATCGGCCTGGACTACGACACCAGCGCGGTGGAGCATGTGCGCGCGGCGTACCCCCGGGTCGAGATGATCCAGGGCAATCTCGCCGACCTGCCGCTCGACGACGCCTCGGTCGATGTGGTGGTGAACTTCCAGGTCATCGAACATCTCTGGGACCAGGGCCAATTCCTGCGCGAATGCCTGCGGGTGTTGCGCCCCGGCGGGCAGTTGCTGATCAGCACGCCGAACCGGATCACCTTCTCGCCCGGTCGCGATACGCCCTTGAACCCCTTCCACACTCGCGAGCTGAACGCCGCCGAACTCGCGGAACTGCTGGAGCAGGCCGGATTCCGCGTCGACGTCATGGCCGGTGTCCATCACGGCCCGGCGCTGGTCGCTCTCGACGAACAGTGGGGCGGCTCGTTCATCGACGCGCAGATCGAGCGGGCGCTGGCCGGTGAACCCTGGCCCGCCGAGCTGACCGCGGCGGTGGCCGGTGTGCGCACCGGCGATTTCGAACTGCGCCCGGCCCCCGGTTCGGCCGTCCCGGTCTGGGATCCGGAGATCGATGCCAGCCTCGATCTGGTCGCCATCGCGGTGAAGCCGTGAGCGATTCGCGGGCGGTGCCGGGCCGGTTCAGCCTGGTCCTGCATTCTCATCTGCCGTGGCTGGTCCATCACGGCCGCTGGCCGGTGGGTGAGGAATGGCTGTACCAATCGTGGGCGGCGTCCTATCTGCCGGTCGCCCGGGTGCTGAGAACCCTTGCCGCGGAAGGACGTTCGCATCTGCTCAGCTTCGGCATCACGCCGGTGCTGGCCGCGCAGCTCGACGATCCGCACGCGCTGGCGGCCATGCACCACTGGCTGGGGAACTGGCAGATGCGTGCCGACGAGGCATCGATGGTCGGCAAGCGCGAGCTGGGCGGCTACGAACACGCACTGGCCGCCGAGGCCCTCGCCGATTTCGAGCAGCGGTGGCGGCACGGCGGTTCGCCGGTGTGGCGGGAGCTGATCGACGCCGAGGCGATCGAACTGCTGGGCGGTCCGCTGGCGCATCCGTTCCAGCCGCTGCTCGACGCGCGCCTGCGTGACTTCCAGTTGCGCGAAGGCCTGGCCGACGCGCGGCATCGCTGGGGGCGCACCCCGGCGGGGATCTGGGCGCCGGAATGTGGGTTCACACCGGGGATGGAAAGCGGCTATGCCGCAGCGGGTGTGACGCATTTCATGGTCGACGGTCCGGCGCTGCGTGGCGACACCACCCTCGGCCGGCCCGTCTGGGACAGCGATGTGGTCGCGTTCGGGCGGGATCTGCAGGTCAGCTACCGCGTGTGGTCGCCGAAATCCGGATATCCGGGCCAGGCCCACTACCGCGACTTCCATCACTACGACCACGAGACCGGTCTCAAACCGGCCCGCGTCACCGGCAAGCAGGTCGCGGGTCCGGACAAGGCGCCCTACGATCCCGCGGCCGCCGCGGCGGCGATCGAACGCGATGTGGCCGATTTCGTGGCGACCGTGCGCGAACGGCTGATCACCGAATCCGAGCGGATCGGCCGGCCGGCGCTGGTGGTGGCGGCCTTCGACACCGAACTGTTCGGCCACTGGTGGCACGAGGGGCCGCAGTGGCTGGAACAGGTGTTGCGCGCCCTGCCCGAGGCCGGGGTCACCGTCGGCACCCTCGCCGACGCGCGGGCGGACGGATTCGTCGGCGAACCCGTCGAGCTGGCCGATTCCTCGTGGGGTTCGGGTAAGGACTGGCGGGTGTGGGCCGGTGATCAGGTCCGCGACCTGGTCGAACTCAACGCCGAGATCGTGCGTGCGGCCCTGGACACCCTGGACAAGATGGCCGCGCAGTCCGACGGTCTGCGTGATCCGGTCGCCGATCAGCTGCTGCGCGAGGCGATTCTGGCCGTCTCCAGCGACTGGGCGTTCATGGTCAGCAAGGACTCCGCGGCCGGCTATGCCCGCGACCGCGCGCATCAGCACGCGCACGCCGTCCGCGAGATCGCCGGGGCCGTCACCGCGGGCCAACTCGCCAAAGCACGGCAGTTGGCGGCAGGATGGTACGCGGCCGACGGATTCTTCCCCGCTCTCGACGCGCGCCGACTCGACGCACGAGGTACGGACATCCCCGCAGTCGGTCACCGCTCGGCGGGAGCAACAGAAGGACCGGCATGAAGATCTTGATGGTGTCGTGGGAGTACCCACCGGTAGTTGTCGGTGGGCTCGGCCGGCACGTCCATCATCTGGCCGTCGAACTGGCGGCCGCCGGTCACGAGGTCGTGGTGCTGGCGCGCCGGCCGATGGGCACCGACGCCACGACGCACCCCACCCACACCTTCATCGAGGATCGGGTGCTGGTGGTCGCGGTCGCCGAGGATCCGCCCGCCTTCGACTTCGGCGAGGACATGCTCGCCTGGACCCTCGCCATGGGGCATGCGATGGTCCGCGCCGGGATCGCGTTGAGCAAACCGGGTATCGCCGAGGGCTGGACGCCGGATGTGGTGCACGCCCACGACTGGCTGGTCGCGCATTCGGCGATCGCCCTGGCCGAGTACTACGACGTGCCGCTGGTCTCGACCATTCATGCCACCGAGGCGGGCCGCCACAGCGGCTGGGTTTCGGGCCGGGTCAACAAGCAGGTCCATTCGGTCGAGTGGTGGCTGGCCCGCGAATCCGATGCCCTCATCACCTGTTCGACCTCGATGCAGGACGAGGTGGAAAAGCTCTACGGCCCCGAACTGGTGCCGGTGACGGTGATCCGCAACGGAATCGACGTGGGGGCGTGGACATTTCGCGATCGCGCGCCGCGTTCGGGTCCGCCGCGGCTGCTGTACGTGGGCCGGCTCGAATACGAGAAGGGCGTGCAGGACGCGATCGCCGCACTGCCGCGGATCCGTCGCGCACATCCCGGCGCCACGCTGACCATCGCGGGGGTGGGCACGCAGTTCGAATGGCTGCGCGAGCGCGCGCGGGTCCATCGGGTGGCCCGCGCGGTGAATTTCGCCGGCCGCCTGGACCACGCCGAACTGCTGGGCTGGCTGCACGGCGCCGACGCGATCGTGCTGCCCAGCCGCTACGAGCCGTTCGGCATCGTCGCCCTCGAGGCCGCCGCGGCCGGAACGCCGCTGGTGACCTCCACCGCCGGTGGGCTCGGTGAGCTGGTCGTCGACGGAGTCACCGGCGCTTCGTTCGAACCGGCGGATGTGACCGGACTGGTCGAGGCGGTGACGGCCGTCCTCGACGATCCGATCGCGGCGCAGCAGCGTGCGTACGCGGCCCACGCTCGGCTGACCGCCGATTTCGCCTGGGATGTGGTGGCCGCGGAGACGATTCAGGTCTATCAGGCCGCCAAGCGCCGGGTCCGCAATCCGCTGGGCCGCCCGGTGATCACCGAACGCCCACTGCCGGAACGGGATCCGAACAACCCGCTGTGATCGGCCGGGTCGCGGCGGTGGGTACCGGGCGGCGGGGGCAGAATTTTCGGTATGGCTGTTCCGACGACTCGACTGCTGGTGCTGGCCCTGGTGCGGCTGCTGCAACCCGTGCACGGCTACGACGTGCGGCGTGAGCTGCTGTCCTGGCATGCCGACGATTGGGCCAACGTCAAACCCGGATCGGTCTACGGTGCCCTGAACACCCTGCAGCGCGACGGGCTCATCGCCGTCGAGGGTGTGGGCCAGGACGGTGCGCGCCCGGAACGGACCTCGTATCGGCTGACGTCGGAGGGGGAGAAGGTGCTCGCCGATCTGATCCGGGAGGGTCTGTGGTCGGCCGAGCAGCCGAAACATCCGTATCACGCCGCGGTGGCGCTGTTCCCGTTCGCGCCGCGCGGCGATGTGATCGCGGCGTTGCGCAGCCGCATTCTGAAGTTCGCGGCCGATCTGGGCTATTTCGAGCGGGAGGAGCAGCGGATCCTGTCCGGCAGCGGCGATCCGACCGAAACCGAGCCGTATCACGTGGCCGACGCGATCGCGCTGACCGCCGCCCATACCCGCGCCGACTTGGAGTGGTCGCGAAAAACCCTGCAGCGCATCGAGAACGGCGAGCTGGATGTCTGGTCCTCGGCGCCGTACACCCTCTTCGAGCATCCGCGGGACGACTCCGGAGCCGGAGTTGATCAAGACTGAATAGTAAAGCTTGACTATTTGAGCCGTCATTCCTACCGTGTGCGGTATGGAAACGACGGCTACCGTTCGTGACCGCACCCGCACCTCGGCGATCCGAGTGCGGGGGCTGGCACGGACGTTCACGACGAAAACGGGACCGATGCAGGCCGTGAACGGCTTGGACTTCGAGGTCCGCGAGGGCGAGATCGTGGGACTGCTCGGTCCCAACGGCGCCGGTAAGACCACCACCCTGCGGATGATCGCGACGCTGCTCGCGCCGACCGCGGGCCAGGCGCGGATCGCCGACGCCGATCTCCGCGAGGCGCCGCGCGAGGTGCGGGCTCGCATCGGGTACGTCGCCCAGGGCGGCATGACCAACGACGATGAGCTGGTGATCGACCAATTGGTCCTGCAGGCAAGGCTTTTCGGGCTGAGCAAGGCCGAGGCGACGGCGAGTGCCGAACACCTCCTGCGGACGCTGGAACTGGACGGACTCGGCCGTCGGCGCTGCCGCGAGCTGTCCGGCGGGCAGCGCCGCCGCGTCGATATCGCGCTCGGCCTGGTGCATCGTCCGCGACTGGTCTACCTGGACGAGCCGACCACCGGGCTGGACCCGCAGAGCCGCGCGAACCTCTGGGAACATGTGCGGCGGTTGCGGTCCGAGGGCACGACGATCGTGCTCACCACGCACTACCTGGAGGAAGCCGACGCACTGTGCGACCGGATCCTGGTCATGGATCACGGCGGCATCGTCGCCTCCGGCACGCCGGACGAGCTGAAACAGCGGATCTCCGGCGATGTGATCAGCCTCGACATCGCCGACGCACAGGCCGATCTCGCGATCGAGATCGCCGACTCGGTGCTGGAGTTGCGGTCGAAGCTGCGCGCCGACGGACTGGTGCATCTGACGGTGGCGCGCGGCGATGCCGCCGTGGTGCCGCTGCTGCGCGCACTGGACGAGCACGGCATCGTGCCCGGCGCGCTGACCGTGAAACGACCGAGCCTCGACGACGTGTTCCTCACCGTCACGGGGCGTTCGCTGCGGGAGGGAAAATGAGTTTTCTGCGGGAGACCGGGCTGGTGTTCTGGTCGCAACTGCGCACTCAGCTGCGCAATCCGGTGTGGGTGATCATCGGATTGAGTCAGCCCGTGCTGTATCTGGTGTTGTTCGGTCCGCTGGTGAAGGCGATCGCACCCGCGCTGGGCGCCGATACCGACCCCTGGAAGGTGCTGACGCCTGCCCTGGTCATCCAGGTCGGACTGTTCGGTTCCATGTTCGCGGGATTCGCGATGGTGCAGGAACTGCGGGCCGGCGTGATCGAACGCCAGCGCGTCACCCCGGCCCACCGCGGCGCACTGCTGGTGGGCCGGGTGCTCAAGGATATGGTCGTGCTGATCGTGCAGGCGCTGGTCCTGGTCGCGGTCGCGATGGCGGCATTCTCGTTGCGGCCCAGCGCTTTCGGGCTGATAGCCTCGGTGCTGCTGATTTCGGTGATGGCGGCCGGACTGGCCTCGGGGTCCTATGCGCTGGCGCTGTGGGCACGTTCGGAGGACACCTTGGCGTCGGTGCTCAACAGCGTCTCGGTGCCGCTGATGCTGCTGTCGGGCATCCTGCTGCCGATGAGCCTGGCGCCGCACTGGCTGCGGATCATCGCCGACATCAATCCGTTCCAGCACACCGTCGAGGCCGCGCGGGCATTGTTCCGCGGTGATTTCGCGGTCACCGAGGTGTATCTCGGCACGGGGCTGACGGTGGCGGTGGCCGTACTGCTGATGGTGGTCGGCGCCCGCAGCTTCGCCCGCGAGAACGCCTGACCGCTGCTCGTTATCGCCGCGCCGGTGCGTCCGACGTGGCGGTTTCGGGCGTGTGGGCCAACTCGGGGGAACGACGCAGTGAACGTTCGGTGTGACGGGGATCTCGTTCACCGGACTGGCATTCGCTCGACACTCGAACGTCGCCGCCTCGCCGAATCGGCCTGGCTTCATCGACACCATGACGCCATCGTCCGTGCTGAACCCGACCCGCACGACAGGCCCAGGGGTGGCGACGCCACAGTACTCCCTGGTTGTGTCCTCCGATCTCGACCATCGCCGGGCCGCGCAGCGGCTGCGCTACCGGGTGTTCGCCGGCGAACCCGGATTCGACATTCCCTTCAGCGCCGAGGGCCTGGACGCCGACCGGTTCGACGAGCACTGCGATCATCTGCTGGTCCGCGACGAGGCCTCCGGCGAATTCGTCGGCTGCTACCGGATGCTGCCGCCGGACAAGGTGCGCGCCGCCGGCGGGTACTACACGGCCACCGAATTCGATCTGAGCGCCATGGATCCCGAAGGGCGCCGGATCGTCGAAATGGGCCGCGCCTGTGTGGTTCCGGACCATCGCAACGGCTCGGTGCTGACGCTGATGTGGGCCGGGATTTTGCACTACATCCAGCTCACCGGCTACGACTGGGTGATGGGCTGCGTCTCGGTGCCGATGCGCGACACCCCCGCCGATCCGCCCGGCGCGAACGTGGCCGCGGTCCGGGATCTGTTGCTGAGCAAGCATGCCGGTGATCCGGCCCGCCGCGTGCGCCCGTACCGCCCGGTCGTGGTCGACGGCCGCGGGCTCGACGAACTGGCCGCCCCGGCCCGGCCGAAACTTCCCCCGCTGCTGCGCGGTTATCTGCGCCTGGGCGCCGAGATCTGCGGTGAACCGGCCCACGACCCGGATTTCGGCGTCGCGGATTTCGTCGCCCTCCTCGGCCTGGAAACGATCAACACCCGCTACCTGGAACGCCTGCGGAGCGCCGCGGGAGCCATGGATGCCCGCGCGTCGGAAGGCACAGACGCTCGCGCGTCGGAAGGCACAGACGCCCGCGCGTCGGACGCCGATGCCGCGCGGGCCCGCGATACGGGCGGAGGAGCACGATGACCGAGACAACCGATTTCCGAAGCGGCGCCGACACTGTCGGCCGGCCCGCGGCCGGGCGCGCCGGCACGGCAGCGGAGACGCCGTTCGATCCTCGGCCCGTGGCGGAACCGGCGGTCCACGCATGGATGCCCGCGAGTCCGTGCGGCGCCGGGTGTGTGGCCGTGCCCGATACCGCGGGCACGGTGCGGACTGTGGCGCGGATCGCGGGCGTGTTGGGGTTGCTGGTGGCGTTTCCGGTGGTGAACGTGGCGACGCCGGCTGCCCGGCGGACGGGCTTGCATCGCCGGTACGCACGGGCCGTATTGCGCTGCTGCGGAATCGCTTTGCGCGTCGTCGACGAGCGGGACGCGGTCGACGAGGGCGCGGTGCGAGTCGAGAGTGCGGTGCGCGGCGGTGGCGCCGCGGGTGATTCCGGGCGCGGCCTTCTGGTGGTGGCCGCGCACGTCGGATGGTCCGATGTACTGGCGTTGGCGGCGGTCTCGCCGATGGGCTTCGTGGCCCGCGGCGATCTGGTGTCGTGGCCGGTGCTGGGGCAGCTGGCCCGGCTCATGCGAGTGATCCCGATCGATCGGGATCGGTTGCGGCAGCTGCCCGAGGTGATCGCGGCGATGTCGGCACGGCTGGCGGCGGGGGAGCGGGTCGGCCTGTTCCCCGAGGGCACCACCTGGTGTGGCCGGGCGCACGGCCGGATGCGACCCGCGCTGTTCCAGGCCGCGGTCGACACCGCCACGCCGGTACAGCCGATCCGGCTGCGCTATCTGAACGGCGCCGGCGAGACGTCGACGGTCCCGGGCTTCGTCGGCGTGGACACCTTCCTCGACTCGGCCCGTCGCATCTTGCGTGCCAAGGGCATCGTCGCCGAACTCGTCCTGCTGCCGATCGAGGAACCGGGCACCGACCGCCACGACCTGGCCGAGCGCTGCGATCGCGCGATCCGCGGCCGCACCGAGGTGCGCATCGACGCCCACGCCACGGCCGTCGGCACCGGCCCGACCCGCGAGATCGTCGTCGCCGAAGCGGTCTCCTGACCGTACCGACCGGCGCTCAGTCGTGCGGGATCAGGCGGTGGGCGGTCAGGACGATGTGGTCGACGCGGCTGCGCAGGGCGGTGTTCTCCCCGTTCAGGCGGCGGAACTCCTGCACGAACTGCGCGGCCAGATCCCGCAGCTTGGTGTTGGTCTCCTGGGAACGCCAGCTCAGCACCCGGAACGCCTGTTCGGGACTGATGCCGTAGGCCAGCGTCAGCGCGCCCTTGGCCTGTTCGATCACCGCGCGGGACTCGATCACCTCGGGCAGCACCTCCGACAGCGCGTCGTTGCGCTCTTCGGCGATCGTCTCGGTGACGTCGACGAAATATCCGCTGGCCCCGACCACCGTGCCGTCGTCGTCGGTGAGCTGCTCGCCGACGACGATGATGTCGTGGGTTTCCCCGTCGGCGTCGACGATGCGGTGCTGGCCGCAGATCGGGTCTCCGGTTTTCACCGAGGTCGCGATGCTGGCCGCCAGTTCCTCGCGGTCGTCCGGATGTTTGTGCGATATGAGCAGTTCGGTGGTGGGTTCGGTATCGGCGCCCTGATACCCGTACATCTGCGCTACTTCGTCCGACCATTCCCAGCGCTGATCGGCGAACCAGAATCGGAACCAGCCGACGTGATCGCAGGACTGGGCGCCGAGCACGCTCGTCAGGGGATCGAGCGGCGCGATGCGTGGCGACTGTTCCGTACTCACGTTCCACAGTATCCGCTGTATTGCGGTCGGTTGTTACACCAGGTCGGACGGGATGTGACGTGCCCCGCGCACGTTCTCTGTTTGGTATGAGGGTTTCGGGGCATCTTTCCGTCGGTACACAGGGACATCCAACTCGGAGAGGACCGGGATCAGTCGTGGTTGCGTTGCTCATGGTGATCGGCTCGATATCACTGATCGTCATTGCGGTGCACGCGGCGGTGGTCGCGGTGTGGACGGCGAAATTGCGCCTTCGGCGCACCTCGGACGCCATCCGCGCGGGGGCGCCTCTCGTAGCGAAAACCGTGGTGCACCAGCCTCTCCTCCGATCTCGGGCTGGTGCCGACGCGACGTCCTGATCGTGGCCTGCCCCATGGCGAGCGCAGCGTGGTCGGCCGGGGTCCGATAGGATCGGCAAGCCTCACGGTCGAAAAACGGGCCGCTGAGCAAGTCGGCGTGCGCTCGGGCCGCCACTTCGTTGATCGGAGGCAGCATTGTCGAAGCGTGCCGTCCCAGGCACGGTTGCTGTTCCCTCGTCGCGGTCCGATGCAGCCGGTGCGCTGCGGGCCGACATCGTGCGACCTCGTCGCATCGGCGACGCGACCCCGCGGTCCCGCCCGGCCGCGGTGACGGAACAGTCCCCGCGGTTTCGCGATGTATCCGGCCGTTCCGCGGGCCACTCGTCCGAGGGTCCCACTTCCGCATCCGTTCGAGACGACGGCCGCGGTTCCACCGTGCGCCCGCCCCTCGACGGCGTCACGCCGCTGGGCACCGCCTCCCCGCTCGGGCAGACGATCCTGCTGGTCGAGGACGACCCCGGTGATGCCCTGCTGGTCGAGGAACTCGTTGCCGACGGTGCGCCCGGTGTGCGCCTGGAACATGTGCGCTCGCTCGCCGAAGCGGGCGCGTGGCTGGCCGCGGGCCTGCCCGACTGTGTGCTGCTCGATCTGAACCTGCCCGACTCCCACGGCTTGGACGCGCTCGCGCAGTTGCGCGAATACACCGATCAGGTCGCGGTCGTGGTGATGACCGGCCTGGACGAGGAACAGACCGGCCTGGCCGCGATGGCGGCCGGCGCGCAGGACTACCTGGTGAAGGGCCGGGTCGAGCCGGAGTGGTTCGGCCGGGCCGTGCGCTATGCGATTCAGCGCAAACAGGCCGAGCGCACCACCGCGGCGCTGCGCGCGAGCACCATGCGCGCCCAGGAGAACGCCCGCCTGGAACGCGGGCTGCTCCCCAAGCCGCTGCTGCGCGGTGCGCCGATCGTCGATGTGGTCTCGCGGTATCGGCCCGGACGCGCGCATTCGCTGCTCGGCGGCGATTTCTACGACGTCGTCCAGGAGGCCGACGGCACGGTGCACGCGCTGATCGGCGATGTGGCCGGCCACGGCCCGGACGAGGCCGCGATCGGCGTGGGTCTGCGATTGGCTTGGCGCACACTGGTATTCAGCGGCATCACCGGGCCCCGGCAGCTGCAACTGCTGGAGGAGGTGCTGGTCGCCGAACGCACCGGACCACAGACCTTCGCCACTCTCACCACGCTGTACGCCCCGCCCGGTCGCGGCGCCGTCGAGGTGATCCGGGCCGGTCACCCCGGCATGCTCGTCCACTCGCCGACCGGCACCGAATGGCTGGAGGTGCCCGGCGGACCGGCCCTGGGCTTCATACCGGGGCGGGCGGACTGGCCGGTCACCGAGGTGACCGTGCCGGCCGGTACCGGGCTGGTGCTGTTCACCGACGGCCTGTTCGAGGTGCGTACCGGTGCGGGCGACTGGCTGGGCGAGGACGGCCTGCTGGCGATGGCGCAAGGGGTGTCGGTCGAACAGCCCGCCCGTTATCTGGACGAACTGCTGGGCCAGGTCGAATCCGCGGCCGCCCCGGCCGGCGGACTCGACGACGATCTGGCGATCGTCTATCTGCGCTGGCACGGGGGTGAGTGGGTCCGGTGAAAGACGTCCGACCCCGCGAGGGGATCGTCGGCCGGCTCACCGCACAGATGTGGTTTCAGCTGGTCCTCGCCCTGATGCTGGTGGTGGTGATCGCCGGTGCGATAGCCGCCAGGCAAATGATCGCCCATACCGACGCCATCGAAGACCGGCTGCTCGATCGCGCCCAGCCGGCCGCGACCGAGGCCTATCGGCTGCAGTCCGCCCTCGTCAATCAGGAAACCGGCCTGCGCGGCTACGCGATCTCGGCCGACGATCAGTTCATGCAGCCCTACAACCAGGGTGTCGCCGACGAGGCCACCGCCGCGGGCCGCCTGCGCGAGCTGGCCGCCGGCCGCACCACACTGCTCGACGATCTGGACGCCGTCGAGGCCGCGGCTCAGCGCTGGCGTACCGAATACGTGCAGCCGATGATCGCGGCGGCGGGCAATGTATCGCAGGCCGAATCCGCTGCACTGGTCACCCGCGGCAAGGTCCTGTTCGACGAGTTGCGCAAGAAGTTCGCCGCACAGAACGCGGACTCGGCGGCCGCGATCGCACAGGACCGCCGCGACCTCGACCACGCGCGCACCGTGCGCGACAGCGTGCTGATCGCGGTGGTCGTCCTTATCCTGCTCACCGGCCTGGCACTGACCGTGTTGATCCGGCGGCTGATCGCCCGCCCGCTCGACGAGCTCACCGAGGCGTCCCGGCGGGTATCGGCCGGCGAATTCGATCATCACATCGAGGCGCACGGGCCGGCCGACCTGGCCACGGTCGCCGACGCAGTCGAGGAGATGCGCGTGCGCATCGTCTCCGAACTGGGGTCCTCGCGGGCGCAGGAGGTGCAGCTCGCCCGGCAGGCCGACGATCTGGATCGCCAGACGGTCCAACTGCGCCGCTCGAACGCCGAACTCGAGCAGTTCGCCTACGTCGCCTCCCACGACCTGCAGGAGCCGTTGCGCAAGG
This sequence comes from Nocardia sp. NRRL WC-3656, assembly GCF_000720265.1. Lineage (NCBI taxonomy): Bacteria > Bacillati > Actinomycetota > Actinomycetes > Mycobacteriales > Nocardiaceae > Nocardia > Nocardia sp. NRRL WC-3656. The sequence goes on from NZ_JOJF01000010.1 coordinate 273,412, forward strand.
TCGCCGCGTTCTGTCAGTTGCTGGAGAAGCGTTACGGCGATCAGCTCGACGAGCGGGCCAAACAGTACATCGACTACGCCGTCGACGGCGCCAAGCGGATGCAGCGGCTGATCAACGATCTGCTGACCTTCTCGCGCGTGGGCCGGGTGATCGAGGGCAACGAGCTCGTCGCCCTGGACTCGACGCTGAATTCGGCGCTGGACAATCTGTCCGGCGCGATCGAGGAATCCGCCGCGGTGATCGAGCGTCCGGAGCAGCTGCCCGACGTCGCCGGCCAGCCGACGCTGCTGACGATGTTGTGGCAGAACCTCATCGGCAACGCCGTGAAATTCCACACCCCCGGTACCGCGCCGGTCGTGCGCATCGAGTGTGAGCCGGGCGATCACCTGGACGAATGGCAATTCTCGGTGTCCGACAACGGCATCGGCATCCCGCCGGAATTCGCGGACAAGATCTTCGTGATCTTCCAGCGCCTGCACAATCGGGAGGACTACAGCGGCACCGGCATCGGCTTGGCGCTATGCAAGAAGATCGTCGAGTACCACGGGGGCAATCTGTGGATCGACACCGAATACACCGGCGGCGCCCGGTTCCGCTTCACCCTGGCGACCCAGGCCGCCACGCTCGCACCGCTCGAACCCGTATCCGAAGGAGCCGACGCATGACCGCACCGGTGAGCCAGCCCATCGACATCCTGCTCGTGGAGGACGACCCCGGCGACGAGCTGATGACCCGGGAGGCGTTCGAGGACAACAAGATCGGCAATACGCTGCACGTCGCCCACGACGGTCAGGAAGCGCTCGACTTCCTCTACCGGCAGGGGGAATTCGCGCAGGCGCCGCGGCCCGATCTGATTCTGCTCGATCTGAACCTGCCGAAATACGACGGCCGCCAAGTTCTGGAAAAGATCAAATCCGATCCGGACCTCAGCCATATTCCGGTGGTGGTACTCACCACGTCGGCAGCCGAAGAGGACATTCTGCGCAGTTATCGGCTGCACGCGAACGCCTATGTGACCAAACCGGTCGACCTGGATCAATTCATCGCCGCGATCAAGCACATCGACGAATTCTTCGTTCAGGTCGTCCGGTTGCCACGACAGCGATGACGCCGGCGACGAGGAACGCGCCGGGCGGGCGCCGGATCAGGCCGAGGTGGTCTGCTCCGGCGCGGCCAGCGCGTCCGCGACGGTCGGGAACAGGTGCAGCAACGCGTCCAGCGCGGTCACCTCGATCGGGCGGCGCACCGCGGGCGACGCGACCACTCGCAGGCCGCCCGTCGCGGTGGACTGGGAGGTGGCCAGCAGCACGCTCAGCCCGGCCGATCCGAGGAAACCGACCTCGGTCATATCCAGCACCACGGCGGTGGGCTCGGCCTGCAGCGCCCGGTCGAGAGCCGATTGCAGCTCCGGCGCGGAATTCATGTCCACCTCACCGGCCACGGTCACGACCACGGCCGAACCTTCCGTGCGCTGCTCGGTGCGCAGCAGGGGTGACACCCGCTCGCCGCTCATCGGGCCGACCCCAGCGCGAGGCGATTCGTACCGCATTTCGCCACTTCGATACCTCCGGCGTATTCCGATCTGCGCCGCTGTCCGCGGCGTGGCGACGATTCGCCGCTGACCAACATACCCGTTTCGGCGCGATCCGAACGGGGGCCGTCACCGCGATCGGAGGGCGTCCGGCGGGCGCTCGCGTACGCTGTGAAATCGTCTCGCGGCACGATATTTGGGAGCAACGAATGGGCATGGTCGAGAAAGTGTCCCCGGACGCGGGGACCACTGCGGTCGGATTCCAGGTACCGGCCGATGCGGCGCAATTGATGATGGTCCGGGCGCTGACCGAAACCGTCGCTCTGGTCGCCGATTTCGGTATCGACGAGGCCACCGATATCCGTCTCGCCGTCGACGAGGTGGTCAGCGCGCTGATCGTGGACGCGGCCGCCGGTTCCGTGATCGATTGCACATTCACCGCGAGCGAGAACACCATGGACGTGCGCGTCGCCGCCGTCACCACGACCGCGGGCGGACCGGACGCCAACAGCTTCGGCTGGCACATCGTCTCGACTCTGACCCAGTGGGTGAAGACCGAGAGTTCGGACTACGACGCAGCCGTGGGCGGGCACCCGACCGTCGTCGAGTTCCGCTGGGCACGTGGCGGAACAGATGTCGACTGAGAACGGTACCGGCACCGCCCGCCACCCCGACGGTTACGACGACGTCGCACCGCTGTTCGTCGAGCTCGCCGCCCTGCCCGAGGGCGATCCGGAGCGCGACCGGCTGCGCGAACGGATCATCAACCGCTGCCTGCCGCTGGCCGAGCACATCGCGCGCAAGTTCAGCGGGCGCGGCGAGAACTTCGAGGATCTCCTGCAGATCGCCCGGGTCGGCCTGGTCGCGGCCGTCGACCGGTTCGATCCCTCGCAGGGGTCGCCGTTCCTCGCCTTCGCGGTGCCGACGGTGATGGGCGAGGTGCGCCGCCACTTCCGCGATCACACCTGGGCGCTGCGCGTGCCGCGGCGGATCAAGGAGATCCAGACCGCGCTGGGCCCGACCGTGGAGACGCTGTCGCAACGGCTGGGCCGGATGCCGCGGGCGCGCGAGATCGCCGAGGAGATGGACGCCGATCTGGGTGAGGTGACGCAGGCGCTGATCGCCCGCAACGCCTACCAGACCCAGTCACTGGACACGCCGACCTCCGAGGACGACAGCCGCTCCGGGAATGCGATCCTCGACACTCTGGGCGACGTCGATCCGACCTTCGGGGCGATCGATGACACTCTGACCGTGAAGCCGCTCATCGACGCCCTGCCGGAGAAGGAGCGGTACGTGCTGACCATGCGTTTCTTCGGCGGAATGACGCAGGAACAGATCGCGCACGAACTCGGCTGTTCCCAGATGCAGGTCTCGCGGATCCTGACCAGAACGCTCAGACAGTTGCGCGAGAAGGCGCTGCGCGACTGAGGTAGGCCGACGGCGCCGCATGGCGTACGGGAAAGGGGGTATCGCGGATGCCGAGGAGATCATCGAGTGGAGATCATCGGTTGCGATCGGAATGAGGACATGAGCGGATTTCCAGATCCCCCGGGCGACCCCGCCCCAGGGCCCGCGATACGCGAGCCGCACCCGCTACAGGTGGCCCCCTTCGAGGCGAATTTCCCGTCGCGGGCCGACCGGATCGCCGAGGTGCGCCACGATCTGCGGGCCTGGCTCGAGCGCGGGGGAGTCGGCTCGGAACAGGTCTACGATCTGTTGCTGGCGGTGGACGAGGCATGTACGAACGCCGTGGAACACGGCTACCGCGACGCCACCGGCATGGTCGGGCTGCGTGCTGAGATCAGCGGCTCGGACCTGTACCTGACGATCGTGGACCACGGCAGCTGGGAACCCCGTGCCGAGGTTCCGGATCCCGTGCGCGGGCGGGGACTGGCGATCATGCGCGCCCTGGTGCGCGATGTCGAGATCACGACCGGGGACGACGGGACCCGTGTCGCGATGCACGCCGAAATCGCTTCGGCGCCAACGGGTTCGGAGACGACCGCGGGGTACGACCGGGGATAGTCCGTTAATCCGCCCGGAGAGCGGGTATGCGGAATACGGAAGGCGGGCGAGGCGAGCGCCGCAGCGGGACTTTTCGGGCCCGCACCCGGGTTGTACCGGTGCGAGACTTGGGCGGGGACCCGATCCGAAGGAGGAAGCGTGACCGACACGCGCAAGGCGATTCTGGCAGGCGGATGCTTCTGGGGTATGCAGGAGCTGATCCGCAAGCAGCCGGGTGTGATTTCCACGCGCGTCGGATACACCGGCGGGCGCAACGATCACCCCACCTACCGCAACCATCCGGGCCACGCCGAGGCCGTGGAGATCGTCTACGACCCGGCGCGCACCGACTACCGGGCGCTGCTCGAGTTCTTCTTCCAGATCCACGATCCGTCGACGAAGGACCGCCAGGGCAACGACATCGGCAGCAGCTATCGGTCCGCGATCTTCTATCTCGACGACGAGCAGAAGGCGATCGCGCTCGACACCATCGCCGATGTGGACGCCTCCGGTCTGTGGCCGGGCAAGGTGGTCACCGAGGTGACCCCGGCGTCCGATTTCTGGGAGGCCGAACCCGAGCACCAGGACTATCTGCAGCGCTATCCGGAGGGCTACACCTGCCACTTCCCCCGGCCGGGCTGGAAGCTGCCCAAGCGCGCCGCGACCTCGCAGTAGGCCGTCATGTCGGATCGCACCCGTCACTCACGTATCGGTAACCCGCTGTCCGCTCTCGGACGGGCGATCGCGCGGATCCCGTGGGTGATGCGCACGGGTCCGGTCGTCGTCCTCCTGGAACGCATCATCCGCCGGCTCACCGGCGGCCGGCACGGAGTGCTCGATCTGGCGGGTCTGCCGTCGATGGAGTTGACGGTGCGCGGACGTAAATCCGGGTTGCCGCGGACGGTGTCGCTGCTGTACGTCCCGGATGGGCCCGAGCGGTATCTGCTGATCGGGTCCAACTGGGGGCGGCCGGAGCATCCGTCCTGGTCGGCGAATCTCGCCGCGGCCTCCGATGCCGAAATCCACAGCGGCGGTAAGCGAATCAAGGTGCGGGTCCGGCAGCTGAGCGGCACCGAACGCGAGGAGGCGTGGGCCCGCGCGGTGGCCTATTGGCCCGGATACACCATGGAGCAGCGGCTGGCGGGCGCGCGCCGGTTCCGGCTGTTCGAACTGACGCCCATCTGAGCCGAGTTCGATCCTCCGCACCGGCCGGTTTCGCTCCCGCGACGAGCCGACCTGCTGGACAATGGGGCCGAGCCGACGATGTGCGGCCCGGCCCCAGGCACCGCCGGAACGCACGGTGCGGACCGAGCGGCGACGGGTGAGATTGGATGCGATCAGGACACGACAGTGCTCTGCTGCGGCGACGCGCGGCACTGGAACGGCAGTGGGCGCGTTGGGTTCCGAGCCCGCGCGATCTCCCGGCGACCCCGGCCGTGTGTCCTCTCGAATCCGGCCCCGCCGCCTCCGACGCACCGGATGCCGATGCCCCCGATGCCGAGGCGGCGCAGCCCCGGGCCGATGTGGCGCAGTCCTGGGTGCGGTCGCGCGCGTTCGTCGATCCGGCCACCGACTGCGCGCCCGCGGTGGCCGGTGATGTCGCGTCGAAATGGGCCGATTCGCCGCTGCGCGGCCCGATCGCCGAACTCTCCGATCAGCTGCACAGCATCACCCACGACGCCGGATTCGTCGCCGCCGTCACCGACGAAGCGGGAACCATTCTGTGGTCCGCCGGCGGCCAGGTGATGCGACGGCGCGCTGAACGGGTCGGTTTCACGCCCGGCGGTCGCTGGGACGAGAACCACATGGGCACCAACGCGCTGTCGCTGGCGTTGCACACCGGCCGCCCGAGCAGCGTGTTCTCCGCCGAACATCTGGTCGAGGCACTGCACGGCTGGGTCTGCTACTGCGCGCCGATCCGCTCCGCCGACGGCCGCCAGCTCGGTGTGCTGGATCTGTCCACCACCTGGGATCGCTCGCACCCGCTGGCCATGTCCACGGTGCTGTCGCTCACCGCGGCGGTGGAGGCGAAACTGCAAGGCGGCGGGGCGAATACGGCCCCCGGGGTGAGACTGGAATGTCTCGGCGGCGCCGCGCTGACCCGGGCCGGGCGGCCGCTGCGCCTGCGCCGCCGGTTGCTCGAGATCCTCACCCTGCTCGCCCTCGAACCCGACGGCTACACACCGGAGCGGTTGCAGCTGGCCGTCTACGGCGACCGGCCCACCGGTTCCAGCACACTCAAGGCCGACGTCTCGCATCTGCGCCGCGCGACCGGCGGCGATATCAGCAATCGGGTCTATCGGCTGACCACGCCGGTGTCCTGCGATGCGACCGATATGCTCGCCGCCCTGGCCGCCGGGGACACCGCCACCGCCGTGCGGCTGTATCGCGGCCCGCTGCTGCCGGGTTCGCAGACCCCGGGCGTCGTCGAATGGCGCGAATATCTGGAGGTCGGTATCCGCACCGCGGTCCTGTCGGCCGGCGAGGCCGAATACGCGCTGGACTACGGCGCCAAAGCGCCCGGTGACATCGAGATCCACGAACATGCGCTGCGGCTGCTGCCCGCTCGCGACGCGCGCCGCGCGGTGGCCGCCGCGCGTTTGCACAGCGCACTGCGAAGCTGATCGCGGCACTGCGAAGCTAGATCGTGGCACGGCGAAGCTGATGGCGACGCGCCCTGCCGCATTCAACCTTGTGCCAACCCTCGGGGCTCATAGTGGTCCACATCACGACGTCCCCTGTCGTGATGCGACCCTTCGTGACTCATCGAGGAGCATCCGTCATGATCTACGCCAAGCCCGGCGCCGAAGGCAGCATCGTCTCCTACGCCGACCGCTACGACAACTTCATCGGTGGCGAATGGACGGCACCGGTCGAGGGCAGATACTTCGAGAATCCGTCGCCGGTCGACGGGGAGACCTTCTGTGAGGTGGCCCGGTCGTCGGCTGCCGATGTGGAGCTGGCGTTGGATGCCGCGCACGGTGCGGCCGACGCGTGGGGTGCGACCTCGGCCGCCGATCGCGCCAACATCTTGAACAAGATCGCCGATCGGATCGAGGCGAATCTCGACCAGCTCGCCGTCGCCGAAACCTGGGACAACGGCAAACCGGTCCGCGAAACCCTGGCCGCGGACCTGCCTTTGGCGGTCGATCACTTCCGCTACTTCGCCGGCGCCATCCGCGCCCAGGAGGGCGGTGTCAGCGAAATCGACGCCGACACCATCGCCTACCACTTCCACGAACCCCTCGGCGTGGTCGGCCAGATCATCCCGTGGAACTTCCCGATCCTGATGGCGACCTGGAAGCTGGCGCCGGCACTGGCGGCCGGCAACGCGGTCGTGCTCAAGCCCGCCGAGCAGACCCCGGCCTCCATCATGAAGGTGGTCGAGCTGATCGCCGATCTGCTCCCGCCGGGAGTTCTCAACGTGGTCAACGGTTTCGGCGTCGAAACCGGCAAGCCGCTGGCATCCAGCCCCCGCGTGGCCAAGGTCGCGTTCACCGGTGAAACCACCACCGGCCGGCTGATCATGCAGTACGCCAGCGAGAACATCATCCCCGTCACCCTCGAACTGGGCGGCAAGAGCCCCAACATCTTCCTGCCCGATGTGATGGCCGCCGACGACGCGTTCCTCGACAAGGCGGTCGAGGGCTTCGTGATGTTCGCCCTCAACCAGGGCGAGGTGTGCACCTGCCCCTCGCGCGCGCTGATCCACTCCTCGATCTACGACGAGTTCATGGCACGCTGCCTGGAACGGACCAAGGCCATCGTCAGCGGCAACCCGCTCGACAGCGACACCATGATCGGCGCCCAGGCCAGCAACGACCAGTACGAAAAGATCCTGTCCTACATCGACATCGGCCGCAAAGAGGGCGCCGAGGTCCTCACCGGCGGCAGCCAGCGCAAGGTCGACGGCCTGCCGGGCGGGTTCTACGTCGAGCCCACCATCTTGAAGGGCACCAACGACATGCGGGTCTTCCAGGAGGAGATCTTCGGCCCCGTCGTCGCGGTCACCACCTTCGACTCGACCGAGGAAGCCCTCGCGATCGCCAACGACACCCTCTACGGCCTCGGCGCCGGGGTGTGGAGCCGCGACGGCAACACCGCCTACCGGCTGGGCCGCGGCATCAAAGCCGGCCGGGTATGGACCAACTGTTACCACGCCTACCCCGCACACGCCGCCTTCGGCGGCTACAAGAAGTCCGGCATCGGCCGCGAGAACCACCGCATGATGCTCGACCACTACCAGCAGACCAAGAACCTGCTGGTCAGCTACTCACCGAACAAACTCGGCTTCTTCTGATGGGTACCCGCGTCGACCTGACCGAGGCCGCGGAGTCGTTGCTGGACAACCTGATTCGACAGCACGGCCCGGTCATGTTCCATCAGTCGGGTGGCTGTTGCGACGGTAGCGCGCCGATGTGCTTCCCGCGCGGGGAATTCCGCGTGGGCGCCTCGGATGTGCTGCTGGGCCGGGTCGGCGCCGATACTCCGTTCTGGATGAGCGCCGATCAGTACGAGTACTGGAAGCACACGTTTCTCACCGTCGATGTCGTGTCCGGGCGGGGGAGCGGATTCTCGCTCGAAGCTCCCGAGGGGGTGCGGTTCCTGATCCGGTCCCGGCTGCTCACCGATGACGAAGTGGCCGAACTCGATTCCGAGCCGCCGCCGCTCACCGGGGCGGAGGCGATCAGCTGACCGATGCCGCCGGCGAGGCGGATCCGCGGGTGCACACGGCCCGCAGATCCGTCTCGCCGCGGTGCGCGCGGCGTATTCTGGCCGGGATCGTTCGCGAGTATCCGTATCGAGGTGCCGCTCCAGAAACAGTGCCCGGCCCGCGGCATCGGTGACGAGAGGGGCCGCATGTCGGCGCGTACGGCATTGTTCATCACCTGCGTCAACGACGTCATGTATCCGGGAACCGGCCGGGCGGCGGTGGCCTTGCTGCGCCGGCTCGGCGTCGAGGTCGAATTCCCGATGGCCCAGAGTTGTTGCGGCCAGATGCATGCCAACACCGGGTATCGGGCCGACACCGCGAAAATGGCCCGGCATTTCGTCTCGGTGTTCGGTGACTACGACCGGATCGTCGTGCCGTCCGCCTCGTGCGGCGCCGCGCCGCGCGAGTTCTACCGGGTGGTGGCCGAGCAGGTCGGTGACTCCGGGCTGGCTCGCGATGCCGAGGCGCTGCTCCCCAGAATCCGGGAGTTGACCGAATTCCTCACCGACGACCTGGATGTCGTCGACGTGGGCGCCTATTTCCCGCATCGGGTGACCTACCATCCGACCTGCCATTCGCTGCGCGTGCAGCGCATCGGCGACCGGCCGTACCGATTGTTGCGGGCGGTGGCCGGATTGGAGCTGGTCGAATTGCCCGCGGCCGACGAATGCTGCGGATTCGGTGGCACGTTCTCGGTGAAGAACGCCGCCGCCTCCGGCGCGATGAACGCCGACAAGGCCGCCCACGTGCGCGAGACGGGCGCGAGTGTGGTGACGGCCGTGGACAATTCGTGCCTGATGAACATCGGCGGGCGCCTGGCCGCCGACGCGACGCCGGTGCGCGATCTGCATCTGGTGGAAATCCTGGCACGCACGCAGGCCGACGGGCCGATGCCCGGGCTGCCGGTGGCCGCGGGAGCCCGCTCGTGAGTAAGAGTTTCGTGGGCTGGCCCCCGTTCCCGCAGGCCGCGCGCACCGCGACCGCGGACGAACAGTTGCGTGCCACTGTGCACCGTGCCACCCACACCATCCGCGCCAAGCGGGACGCGCTGGTGGCCGAACGTCCGGACTGGGAGGAACTGCGCACTGCCGCCGCCGCGGTCAAGGACGATGTGCTGCGCCGTCTCGACACCTATCTGGAGCGATTGGCCGGTGCGGTGGAAGGTGCCGGGGGAATGGTGCATTGGGCGACCGACGCGGCCGAGGCCAATGCCGTCGTCACCGAATTGGTCCTGGCCACCGGTGAAACCGAGATCGTCAAGGCCAAATCCATGCTGTCGGAGGAGATCGGGCTGGACGAGGCGCTCGCTGCGGCCGGAATCGACACCCGCGAAACCGATCTCGCCGAGATCATCCTGCAACTGGGCGACGATCTGCCCTCCCATATCGTGGTGCCGTCGATGCACCTGAACCGCAGCCGGATTCGCGACATCTTCCGCCGCGAGATGGGCAAGCACGGTCGCCCCGCGCCCGACGATCTGACCGACGATCCGCAGGCGCTCGCCGATGCGTCGCGGCTGCACCTGCGGGAGAAGTTCCTGCGCGCGAAGGTCGGCATCACCGGCGCGAATTTCCTTGTCGCCGACACCGGAACGGTGGTGATGGTGGAGTCGGAGGGCAACGGGCGGATGTGCCTGACCCTGCCGGAGACGCTGATCACGGTGGCCGGCATCGAGAAGGTGATTCCGAGCTGGCGCGACCTGGAGATCTATCTGGAGTTGCTGGCCCGCAGCGCGACCGGGGAGCGGATGTCGCCGTATGTGTCGACCTGGACCGGCGTCACCGCACAGGACGGCCCCTCGGCCTTCCATCTGGTCCTGGTCGACAACGGGCGCACCCGCGCCCTGCGCGACGAACTCGGGCGGGAAGCGTTGCGCTGCATCCGGTGTGGCGCCTGCATGAATATCTGCCCGGTCTACGAACGCACCGGCGGACAGGCCTACGGGTCGGTCTATCCGGGGCCGATCGGCGCCATCCTCAACCCGTTGCTGAAGGGTGCCGACGATCCGCAGACCGCCTCGCTGCCGTATGCCTCCGCGCTGTGCGGGGCCTGCGACGACGTCTGCCCGGTGGGCATCGATATCACCGGAAATCTGCTGGCCCTGCGCCACCGGGTGGCCGAGGGTGAGGCGGCGGTGAAGCATCGCGTCGAGCGGGTGGCCTTCGCCGCGATGGCGGGATTCATGAGCCATCCGGCGCTGTGGGGCGCGGCCGTGCGGTCGGCGGCGAGCATCGGCGTCGCGGTCCCGAAGCGGCATCTGCCCGGTGCGCTGGGCGGGTGGACCGACAGCCGGCGGGTACCGGACATTCCGGCCGAATCGTTTCGCCGCTGGTGGGCGCGTACCGAGGGCGGCCGCAACGACGGACCCGGGCCGCACGACACCGTGAACGAGGACGGGGGCCGGTCGTGAATGCGCGCGAGACGATCCTGCGGCGCGTTCGCGAGGCCATCGGCGAACCGGCGGACGCGATCACCGTGCCGCGCGACTATCTGCGGAGCGCGCCGGGCGTCGACCCCGACGATCGCGCCGCGATCCTGGACCTGTTCGAACAGCGCCTGGAACGGTATGGGGCGCAGGTGCATCGGACCACGCCGGCGGGGGTCGCGGCGGCCGTGGATCGGGAACTGCGGCGCGCGTCGGCCCGTGTGGTGCTGACGCCACCCGGACTGCCGGACATGTGGACGGCACTGTGGGCGGACCGCTCCGAGCACCGCGTCGTGATCGACGACCCGCCCTTGACCACGCCCGAGCTGGACGAGATCGACGCGGTCGTGACCACCTGCGCCGCGGCGATCGCGCAATCGGGCACGATCGTGCTCGACGGCGACGCCGGCCAGGGCCGCCGCGCGCCCACGCTCGTGCCCGACTGTCACGTGTGCGTGGTTCACGCGGAGCTGGTGAAATCCGCGCTGCCGGAGGTCGTTCCGCGTCTCGACCCGCGCCGGCCGACCACCTGGATCAGCGGTCCGTCGGCGACCGTGGATATCGAGATGACCCGCGTGCAGGGCGTGCACGGGCCCCGGCGGTTGATCGTCGTCCTGGTCGAATGAGGGGCGGGAACATCGTGAAGGTGACGGGGCCGGATGAGCTGGCGGCGCGGATCGTGCGCGCGGCGGATGATGCGGGCGGACGCCGGTACCTGGTCGGTGTCGCCGGACCGCCGGGAGCGGGAAAGTCCACGCTGGCACAGGGTTTGGCGGATGCGGTGCGGAGGTCGGGAGTGTCCGCCGAGGCGGCGGGGATGGACGGATTCCATCTGAGCTCGGCGCTGCTGCGAGATGCCGGCGCGCTCGCCCGCAAAGGGCAGCCCGATACCTTCGATGTGGGGTCGTTCGTCGCGCGGCTGCGGCGGTTGCGCGACAGTGCGATCGGCGTGCCGGTGCCGTGGCCGGTCTACGATCGAGCCCGCCACGACCCGGTCCCGGATGCGGTGGTCTTCACCGGCGAACGGGTCGCGATCGTGGAAGGGAACTACCTTCTGCTGGATCGGCCGGGATGGCGGGAGGTGCGGGAATATCTCGACGAGGTTTGGTACCTCGATGCCGAGGAAGCGGTTATCGAACAGCGTCTGCTGCGCCGGCATCTGCGCGGCGGTAAATCGCCGCATCGGGCACAGGCCATGGTGGCCGGCAGCGATCTGCCGAATGCCCGTCTCATCGCACGGACCGCGGACAGAGCCGACCTCGTGCTGCGCGCGGTCTCGGGCGGCTACCTCATTCGCCCGGGTCGGTGAGCCTGTCCCGGGGTGCGCGGGTCGCCCGAGTCCGGCTGTCTCGCCGGTGCGACTCGATGAGCGTGTCCCGTCGCGGACCGCGGCCCGCTCATCTCATTCGGCCGGCTCACCGAGCCGGTCTCCCCATGCGCGGGTGCCGAAGAACCGGCACGACAGGGTGGCGACCGCGGCGGCGCGGGTGAGCGCGTCGGCGAAGTCGTGGCCGCGCGAGTGGTAGGCGCAGAACGCGCCGTGCAGAATGTCCCCGGCGCCGAGCGTATCCGCGCCGTCCACCTCGCCCACCGCGATCTCACCCCGAATTCCGTTGGCCGAGTAGAGGATCGGTTGCTGTCCGCGAGTGACGGCCACCGCCCGGACCCCGATCCGGTGCAGGTGGTCGAAGACGTCCTCGGCGCCCGGCGGCGCGAACGAGGCCGAGCAGATCGCGATGTCGACCAGCGGCAGCAGTTGCGCGTGTTCGGGCTTCCAGCGTCCCCCGTCGAGCACCACCGGAACTCCCGCGTCGCGCGCCACCCGCGCGATGCCGAGGGCCAGTTCGATGTGATGCCCGTCGACGAGCACCACCGGCGCCTCCCGGACGAGATCGGCGAATGCGTGGTCGAACGGCGCCTCGATCCCCGAACCGTCCAGCGAGACAATGGTTCTCGTCCCGGCACCGGCCGCGACCACGATGGACGAGATCGGCGGCGGATCGGTGCGCCGCGCCGTGGTGTCGACGAGTTCCACACCGTGGGATCGCAGATCGTCGCGGATCAGCGCGGTGAGCGGATGCCGGCCGACGGCGGTGAGCAGCCGGGCCCCGCCGGTCAGTATCGCGCACGCCACCGCGGCATTGGCGGCCGGTCCGCCGGCGCCCAGAAATTGGTCGCGCGCACGGGTTTTGGTGTCCTCGGCGGGATAGGTGTCGACGGCGTAGGCGAGGTCGACGGTGGTCAGACCGACGAAGAGGGGGACGTTCATCTCATCCCTTCCGCGCCGGTCCGGTCGGACGCATCATGAGCGGGCCGACGAACCGCTCCACCGTCCGGCGTTCCGCGGCGGCGTCGGGCAGCGGCCAGGTGAGCAGCGACAACACCACCCGCACGATCCACTGTGCGGCATCGTCGTCCGCGGCGATTCCGGTGAGTGCGGTGGCGATACCGCGCAGTTCGGGCGTGGCCACCACCTGGTCGCCGGTGGCGCCCGCACCGGCCAGGAACGCCGACAGGGTGGGTTCGGCGCGGATCGCCGCGAGCGAGGCGAGGACGGCCTCCACCACGCGCCGCGGGCCGCGCAGCGGCGCCACGGTCGCCGCCACGCGTTCGGCGATATCCCGCGCCGCCGAGGCCGTCACGATCCGGACCAGTTCCGGCTTACCGCCGACGTGCCGGTACACGGTGGCCCGGGAGCAGCCCACGCGTTCGGCCACGTCGTCGATGCTCACTCGCTCTATTCCGCGTTCCAGGAAGAGGTCGGCGGCCGCCGCCTCGATGCGCGAGCGGGCGACGGTGCGTCGGACCCCGCCCGCAAGCCAGTCCACCTCGGTGGTTCGCATCGCCGGATACGATCCCTTCACTCTGCGGCGTCTCGAGACGAGACGATGGAGCGTAATTGTCTCACGCCTGACTCTCTCAGTACATGCATGTGAAGTGCGTAGATAGCGTCGGTCCACGTGCTCGGGCTTGTCGACGAACGCGCGGAAGCGGCCCTCCGCGTCTCACTGTGCGACACCGATTGACACTCGTCTCCACCGCGCGCACGGTGAGCGCACCCGTTCCCGGAGGGAGTTCACCGATGACCACGACAGTGCCGGACGGATCCGAACTGTTCCTGTCCGCCCATCTCGACGATCCGTACCCGCTCTACGACCGCCTGCGCGACGAGGCGCCGGTCTACCGGGTGCCCGGCACCGGCTTTCACCTGGTGTCGTCGTGGGATCTCGTGACCGAAGCGGCCGCCCGCACCACCGAGTTCTCCTCCCACCTCACCGCGGTACTGCTGCGTCATCCGGGAGCCGCTGCCACCGCCTTCGATCTCGACGGCGGCGGTCGCGCGGTGCATGTTCTCGCCACGGCCGACGATCCGTCCCACGCCGTTCACCGCAAGCTCGTCTCGAGTGTGCTGGCCGGGCGCATCCGGGAACTCGCGCCGATGGCCGAGGATCTGGTCGACCGGCTCTGGTCGGAACACGTTCGCGACGGCCGCATCGACTGGGCGGCCGAGATGGCCGACCGCCTGCCGCTCGCCCTCGTCGCGGCAGTGATCGGGCTGCCCGGCGACGATGTGCCACAACTGCTCCAATGGGCCTACGACAGCACCGAAATGCTCGGTGCCGTGGTGGACGCGCACCGTCTCCCGCGACTGGTGCAGTCGGCGGCACTGCTCGCCGGCTACCTCGCCGAACAGCTGCGGCGGACGCTGGGCGCGGCGGAACCCGACGGGCCGCCACGCACCGTGCTCGACGCGCTGGCCCGCGCAAGCCGCGCCGGCACGCTCACCGAGGAGGTCGCGGTGCTGATTCTCGTTCAACTGGTCGGCGCCGGCGGCGAATCCACCGCCGGCCTGATCGCCTCTGCGGCCCGAATTCTGGCCACCCGCAGCGATATTCAGCACCGGCTGCGCGCCGAACCGCACCTGATTCCCGCCTTCCTCGACGAGGTGCTCCGCCTCGAATCCCCGTTTCGCGGCCACTACCGCCACGTCACCACCGATACCCGTCTCGGGGAGGTGTCCCTGCCCGCCGGAAGCCATCTCCTGCTGTTGTGGGGCGCGGCCAATCGCGATCCGGCGATCTTCCCGGAACCGGCCGCTGTCGAGCTGCACCGTCCGAATATCAAGTCGCACACCGCCTTCGGCCGCGGACTCCATTTCTGCGTCGGCTCGGCCCTGGCGAAACTGGAAGCCCGCACCGCGATCACGACCCTCCTCGACCGCAGCACCGATATCCGCCTCGCCGCACCGCCGCAGTGGACCCCGAGCATTCTCGTGCGCCGCCACACCACCCTGCCGCTGCTCATCCGCGGTGCGGAATAGGACACCCGTCGCCACGGGTTGTCGCGAACACAGACCCGACTCGCGAAAGGACCGTCGATGCCGACCATGACCCGTA
Organism: Nocardia sp. NRRL WC-3656; assembly: GCF_000720265.1. NCBI lineage: Bacteria > Bacillati > Actinomycetota > Actinomycetes > Mycobacteriales > Nocardiaceae > Nocardia > Nocardia sp. NRRL WC-3656. Next base: position 288,486 of record NZ_JOJF01000010.1, read on the forward strand.
CCGAGCGTGAGAAGTTCCTCGCCGAATTGCACGTGGGGGTGATCGCCGTCGAGCGGCCCGATCGGGCGCCGCTGGCGGTGCCGATCTGGTACGGGTACGAGCCCGGCGGCGAGGTCGTGCTGTGGACCGACGCCGGGACGCTGAAGGAGCGGCTCATCCGGGCCGCCGGGCGGTTCTCGATCACCGCGCAGGTGGAACAGCCGCCGTACCGGTATGTCACCGCCGAGGGCGCGGTCACCGCGATCGACGCGGCGTCGCCCGAGGTGGTCCGCGCGATCGCGGTGCGCTATCTGGGACCCGAGGAGGGCGCCGCATTCGCCGAGCAGAACCTCGGCCCGGACTCGGTGGTGATCCGGATGCGCCCCGAACGGTGGCTGAGCACCGACTACTCGAAGGAGTAGCGCGCCGGACGCCGGGACCAGCGGATACGCACTAGCCTGTGAGGCGCCAGGCCGGTACTTCGCGACCCCAGCTGCTCGACCGAGAGGAAAAGCGCTATGAAGGCTCTGCAGTACGTCACCGTCGGTGCCGAACCGGAAGTCCGCGACATTCCCACTCCCGAGCCGGGGCCGGGCGAGGTGCTGCTGAAGGTCACCGCCGCCGGGGTCTGTCATTCCGACGATTTCGTGATGTCGATGCCTCTCGAAGCGTTCGGGTTCGAACTGCCGCTCACCCTTGGGCACGAAGGGGCCGGAACGGTCGCGGCCGTCGGCGACGGCGTGCGCGGACTCGACGTGGGCACGAGCGTCGTGGTCTACGGCCCGTGGGGATGTGGCGGCTGCTGGTTCTGCGCGCAGGGCATGGAGAACTATTGCTCGCGCGCCGCTGAACTCGGTATCTTCCCGCCCGGCCTCGGTGCGCCGGGCGCGATCGCCGAGTATCTGATCGTCGACTCACCCCGCCACCTCGTCCCGATCGGCGATCTGGATCCGGTCGCGACGGTGCCGCTCACCGACGCCGGGCTCACGCCCTATCACGCGATCAAACGATCGCTCGGCAAGCTGCGGCCCGGATCGTGGGCGGTGGTGATCGGCAGTGGCGGCCTCGGTCACGTCGCTATCCAGTTGTTGCGGCATCTGTCCTCCGCGCGCGTCGTCGCCCTCGATGTCAGCGACGACAAACTCGAGTTCGCGAAGTCGGTGGGTGCGCACGAGGCGGTGCTGTCGGATGCGGCGGCTGCCGACAACGTCCGCAAGATCACGGGTGCGGCGGGTGCGAGCCTGGTGCTCGACTTCGTCGGCTATCAGCCGACCGTCGACACCGCCATGGCGGTCGCCGGCGTGGACTCCGATGTCGCCATCGTCGGCCTCGGCGACGGAAAGGCCGCGGCCCGGGTCGGATTCGGCATCAGCCCCTACGAGGCGGCGGTGACCTCGCCGTATTGGGGAACACGGGCCGAACTCATCGAACTCGTCGACCTGGCGCACCAGGGTGTCCTCGATATCGCTGTCGAACGTTTCACCCTCGACGACGGTCCCGAGGCATACCGCAGGCTCGCGGCGGGCACCCTGCGCGGCCGCGCCGTCATCGTCCCCTGATCACGCCTCGGCCGCGCCCCGCCGCCGCACTCACACGGCGAGCGCCGACTTGTTGTACTCCTCGAGCAGCCCTGCCGCGTAATTGCGCCGGTCGTTGGTCGAAAGGCCCGCGCTCTTCTCGTAGTACCTGTCGAAGGCCTCGGCCACGGTCCGGGCGTCGTTGGGGTTCGAGGTGACGGCATTGTTCGCCTGCTGATAGTCGCCACCGCGCAGTTCCTGAACCATGTAATCCAGATGGGTATGCCAGTCGCCGATATTCTCACCGGGCCTCTGTGCGAAGGCCTGGAGGCCGGAAAGCCGGTTGAAACGCCATTGGAACAGGCCCTTTGCCGATCCGTTGTCGCCGGTGGCGGAAACGTCGAATCCCGACTCGAATTTCGCGTTGGCGACGATGCCGGCGGCCTGCGCCGGTGTGAAGTGGTAGGTATCGATGAGGTACTTCATCATCGCCATCGCGGTGGGCTTTTCCGTGGTCGGAATGATCGCGGTACCCATGGATCCGGACTGGCCGCTCCACGGAGTGCTTCCGTTGTATCCCGCCGGAGTGGCTCCCGCGGAGGGACTCGAACCGGGCGACACAGCCGGTATCGGATTGCCGGTGGAGGACGGCGGGGCGTCGCCCTTTATCTTCAGTGCCGCGGCCGCCGCCTGATCCGAGACGCCGTGGACCTTGTCGAAGGTCGTACTCAGGGTTTCCCACATGGCCTTGAACAAGCCGTCGACGATGGCTTTCGGTAGTCTCTTGTGCTCTCTGCCGTTGTCGTCTTTCCAGGTCTCCGGCTTCACCTTCCAAGAGGCGTCGATCTTCGTATTCAGTTCCCGCACTGCGGTATCCACGCCCGAATAAGCGTCTGTTACAGCCTTGCCGATTCCGGCGGTGTGTTTCACGACGCCGTGGTCGTCTCGCTCAATATTGGATACGGCGTTGCTCAGCTGTTTCTTGTGACTGCCGTACTTATCGACCATCTCCGATTTGTCCTCGGGATTGGATACACCCTGGCCACGGAGTCTGTCGCGTAAGTCGGGCGCTTCCGACGGGTGGCCCGATCCGAGCGTGCGGATCTGTTCCTGAATAACCGCCTCGGCGGCATCGAAGAACGCTATCAAACCCTCTGGTGCATAGTCGGGAAGTTTGTGCAGGTCGCCCAGTCGTATGGTGCCATCGGGGCTCATCGCTGCCTCGCTTTCACCGCGGACACGCCTGGGATGACCATGATCCGCCTTCCGCCGCACGCCGGTTCATGTGCGTCACCGTCGCCGGACACGACTCGTGTCCGGGCCGACAGCACTGCCGGAAGCATAAGTCCGACACTGCGCGTGACTGCTCCCCTTGCTGGGAAGCGATCGTCAGGGTGCGATCACTCCGTCGCGCATTTGGACCATTTGTTGAACGGGCCCGACACCCCGTAGTTGCCCTGTGCGCTGCTGATGGCCTTGGATTCGGCCTCTTCGGCGGTGGTGCCCCAGGTGGAGGCCCAGCCGTTGTTCTGGCCGACCACCACCGCCACGCAGGCGTTGCGCGCCCACGCCGCCGGCTGTGCGCAACCGGGGCAACGGGTTTGGACCTGGTTGGTGGCGTCGTCGGAGCTGACCGTGCTGCGCGCCCAGGTCACCTTGCCGGTATCGACGTCGTAGCCCGCGGCGATCCAGACGTCGGCCGGGGTCGGCGGAGGCGGCGGGGGAGCGTTGCGGGTGGTCTCGCGGGTCGTGGGTGCGGTCGAGGTCGAATACGTCGGCGAGGGGCCGGCGCTGGTCGACCGGTCGGCGGCCGCATCGGTATCGCTGTTCTTGTTGTGGTTGTGCACCACGATCACCGCGACGACCGCGCCCAGGACCAGGACCGCCACGACCACTGCCGCGACGATCGCCAGCACCTTGCCGCCACCCGAATTCGGTTGCGGCGCACCCGGATACGGGTAGGGCTGCGCGCCCCCGTACTGCGGGTCGGGATACGGCTGCGGATACGGTTGCGCGCCCGGATATCCGCCTTCGGGGTAGCCGCCCGGCGGATATGCCTGCCCGTACATCGGGGGCTGATTCGGGTCCCCGGGATACGGCACCCCGGCGGGATATCCCTGTCCCGCATGCACGGTGGGATCCTGGGAACCGGGCGGCGGCCCCGGTTGCCCGCCGGGATATGCCTGGGTCGGCGGCGCCTGCTGCCCGGGGTAGGCCTGTGTCGGCGGGGCGGGCTGTCCCGGATAGGCCTGGGTCGGCGGAGCGGGTTGCTGCGGCCCGGGCCCGCCGGGCTGTGCGCCCGGATCCGGCACGCCGCCGGGGTAGGCCCGGGTCGGCGGCGCCGGGGGTGGGCCCGGCTCGCCGGACGGCGGCTGCTGCGGGGAATCCGAACGATCGTCGGTGGCCATCGCCTACCGCGCCCTGCTCGTCGAAATGCGCTGTGTCGTGGTCGGTGTCGACATCGACCGTGCCCCCGTCCGTGCTGTGAATCGTATCGGCGAGCCACTGTAGCGCATACCTATGACGTCGATATTGCCTGAAATAGCATTCTCAAAATCGGAGAGCAATATTGCCGTTCGCCGTATTCTGTGTGCTTGGAGCCTGAGACCGGGGACGCCCGAGAGGACAGCATCGTGACCGTGCACGCCGACGACCACAGACAGCCGCGCTACGACTTCGATCGGCATGCGCCGCAGTACCGCGACAATTTCGACGCGATCACCACCGAGATGCACCGGCAGTGTCCGCTCGCGTGGTCGCCGACCTACGGCGGGCACTGGGTGGCGGCCGGCAGCCGCGAGGTGTTCAGCCTCGCGCGCTCGGAACACGTGTCGAGTGACCACGATCCGAACGGGGAGCGCCGCGGCTACCGCGGCATCACCATTCCGTTTCCCGAGACCGGGAATGTCATCCGCAACGGCATCCTCGAGATGGATCCGCCCGAGCAGCGGCTGTGGCGCCAGGCGCTCAATCCGTATCTGTCGCCGGCCGCGGTGCAGCGCTGGGTGCCGTTCGTCGACGAGGTGGTACGGGCGAGTCTCGAAGATCGGATCGAGAGCGGCCGTATCGATTTCGTCGACGACCTGGCCAATATCGTGCCGGCCGTCCTCACCCTGGCGATGCTGGGCATCCCGCTGCGCAAATGGCAGTTGTACTGCGAACCCGCGCACGCCTCGGTGTACACCCCACCGAATTCGCCCGATATCGAACGGGTTCGGCGCCAGCACGAGGCGATGGGCCTGGATCTGCTGATCAACCTCACGCAGGTGCGTGAGAATCCGCGTCCGGGAATCATCGAGGCGCTGACGCGTCTGGAGATCGACGGCGCCGCGCCGCCGGATATCGAAATCCTGGGCATGCTGGGCCTGCTGATCGGTGGCGGCTTCGACACCACCACCGCGCTGACGGCCCATGCGCTGGAATGGCTCTCGGAGCATCCGGATCAGCGGCAGATCCTCAGCGCCGAACGCGACCTGCTGCTGAACTCGGCGACCGAGGAATTCCTCCGGTACTTCACTCCCGCACCCGGTGACGGCCGCACCATCGCCGCGGATTGCGAATACGCGGGCATCCGGCTCGAGGAAGGGGAGCGGCTGTGGCTGTCGTGGGCGATGGCCAACCGCGACCCGGAACTGTTCCCGGACCCGAACACCGTCGACCTGGATCGGAAGGGCAACCGCCACTTCAGCTTCGGTCTGGGCGTCCACCGCTGCATCGGTTCCAATGTGGCGCGCACGGTGTTCAAGCGCATGCTGGTCGCGGTGCTCGATCGGCTGCCGGATTTCCGGTGCGATCCCGGCGGCGCGGTGCACTACGACACGATCGGCGTGATCCAGGGCATGCGCCATCTGCCGGCCACGTTCACACCCGGCCCGCGGCTCGGCCCCGGACTCGACGAAACCCTGGACACTCTGCAGCAGGTCTGCGATGAGAAGCGCCTGGCCGAGCCGGTCACCGTCAGTCGCGGCAGCGCCGACCGCTGATCGCGAAAGGTGAAGCGGCCCATCGCGGTTCACCGCACCCACCGCTGCCACCGACCCGCTGAGACGCCCGTCCCGGGGACGGGCGTCGCCCGCTACCGGATGATCTGCCCGCCGTCCACGTTGAGGATGTGCCCGGTGACCCACGCCGCGTCGTCGGACAGGAGATACAGGCACGCCCCCACCAGATCCTGCGGGGTGCCGATCCGCTTGAGCGGCAGGCGATTCACCATGTCGTTCACGATCGAGCCCGGGGTGACGGTCTGCGTCGCCTCGGTGTTGATCGGTCCCGGCGCGATGGCGTTGATGCGGATGTTGGATCCGCCGAGTTCGACCGCCAGCTGCTGGGTGAGGCTGTTGACCCCCGCCTTGGCGAGGCCGTAGAAGTTCGAATACACCCATGCGGCGGTGGAGGACTGGTTCACGATGGACCCGCCGCCGCCCTTCGACATGTGCTGCCACACCGCGCGGGTCATGTTCAGCGCGCCGTCGAGATTCACGCTCATGAACTTCTTGTAGTAGTCCCACGGCACCGTCAGCAGCAGGTCCAACTTCATCCCGCCGTAGATGGCGGCGTTGTTGACCAGATGGTTGATCGCGCCGAACTCGTTCTGCGTGTAGTCGGCCAGGGTGGTGACCGATTCGGGATCGGAGACGTCGACGGGATGGAAGACCGCGGTGGCGCCGCCGCTGCTGATCTCCTCGGCGACCTGTTTTCCCTTGTCCTCGTTGAGATCCGCGACGACGACGGTGGCGCCCTCGCCGGCCAGTGCCCTCGCGTATTCGGCGCCGATGCCCTGGGCCGCGCCGGTGACGATCGCGACGCGATCGGTGAAACGAGCCATGAGTTGTCTTCTCCTGTCGGTAATTCGCGACGAGGTCGCGTGCTGTCTATTTCTGCGCGGTGGCGACGAGCTTGGTTTCGAGGTACTCCTCGAATCCGGCGACACCGAGTTCGCGGCCGATGCCGGACTGCTTGTAACCGCCGAACGGGGCGTCGGCGCTGTACCAGATACCGCCGTTGACGCCGAGGGTTCCGGTCCGGACACCGTTGACCACGTGGTCGATTCGCGCCTGGTCGGTGCCCCACACCTCGCCCGAGAGCCCGTAGGGCGATTCGTTGGCCAGCCGGATGGCGTCGTCGTCGCCGTCGTGCGGGATCACCACCAGCACCGGGCCGAAGATCTCCTCCTGCGCCACGGTCGAGGTGTTGGACAGTCCGCTGATCAGGGTGGGTTCGATGAAGAACCCGCGGTCGCGATCGGGACTGCCGCCGCCGGTGACGATGGTGCCGCCCTCGGCGCGTGCGATATCGATGTAGCGCTGCACGCGGTCGCGCTGCCGCGCCGAGATGACCGGCCCGCAGACGGTGCCCGGCTCGTTCGGATCACCCGGGACGATGCCGCCCATCGACTTCGCCGCCGCGGCGACCGCCGTGTCGTACTGCTCGCGCGGAACCAGCAGGCGAGTGGTGAGCGCGCAACCCTGGCCGGCGTGGACGCAGACGGTGAACCCCGCGTAGCTCGCCGCGGCGGCCACATCGGTGTCGTCCAGAACGATGAAGGCCGACTTCCCGCCGAGTTCGAGAAAGACCTTCTTCAGGCTCTGCGCCGCACCGGCCATGATGGTCCGGCCCGTCTGCGTCGACCCGGTGAACGAGATCATGTCCACCCGCGGATCGGTGACCAGCTGGGCACCGAGCTGATGGTCGTCGGAGGTGACGATATTGATCACGCCGGCCGGAATGTCGGTGTGGTCGGCGATCACCGTGCCGACCAGCGCGGCGACCCACGGGGTGTCGGGGGCCGGTTTGAGCACCACGGTGCACCCGGCCGCCAGGGCGGGGCCGAGTTTGGCGAAGTTGATCTGATGCGGGAAATTCCACGGCGTGATGGCGCCGACCACGCCGATCGGCTCCCGGCGCAGCGTGCGCGCCGTCGGGATTCCCATCGGTTTCGCGACGCCGAGATCGCTGACCCACTCGTAACTTTCGGCCAGGTCGGCGAAATAGCCGAGGTCGCCGATCGGGCCCTCCAGTTGCGGGCCGCTGGTCAGCATGCGCGGGGCGCCCACCTCGGCGATGGTGATCTCGCGCAGTTCCTCGATGTTGTCGCGCAGCGCGTCGCGCAGTTGCCGCAGGCACCGGGCGCGGAACGCGTGATCGCGCGACCACTCGGTGTTGTCGAAGGCCGCGCGGGCGGCGGCGATGGCCGCGTCCAAATCGGCGGCGTCGGCATTGGCGGCCTGGCCGAGGATCTCCTCGGTCGCCGGATTGATCGTTGCGAACACCCCCGCGCCGCCGGCGACCAGTTTGCCGTCGATCAGAAGCCGGGATCCCTCGCCTGGGGGGAGCAGTTTCGTCATTCGCCTCTCCGATAGGGCTGTCTGGACACCTGTACGGAATATAGTTTGGACGGAGCTGTGAATACAAGAACGTGTTGCAGACTGATCGAATCGGTGAGAGGCGGTACCGGCGATGACCGGAGATGCGACGGTGGCCGGTAAGGCGGCGATCGTGGTGGGTGGCGGGAGCGGCATCGGCCGGGCCGTCGCCGTCGAACTGGCGCGCCAGGGCGCGGGGGTGGTGGTCAATTCCCGGAGCGAGGCGGCGGTGGCCGCGGTGGTGGACGAAATCGGCGCGGCGGGCGGTCGTGCCGTCGCGGTCGCGGGCTCGGCCGCGGACGAAACGATCGCGGACGCGCTGGTGAGCCGGTGCGTCGAAAGTTTCGGTGCCGTCGATGTTCTCGTCAACTGTGCCGGCATCGCCGAACCCGCGCACTCCTCGATCCTCGATATCTCCACCGCGGACTGGCGAGCCCAGCTCGATTCCCACCTGACCACGGTGTTCAACACCTGCCGCGCGGTGGCGCCGCTGATGGTGGCCCGCGGCGCCGGCTCGATCGTCAACACCGGCTCGTTCGCCTATCTCGGCGACTACGGCGGCACCGGCTATCCGGCCGGAAAAGGCGCGGTCGCGAGCCTGACGCTGGCCATGGCCGCGGAGCTGAAAGAGCACGGTATCCGGGTGAACGCCATCTGCCCGGGGGCCAGGACGCGACTGTCCACCGGGCCGGAATACGAGGCGAAGATCGCCGAGCTGCGCGAGCGGGGACTGCTCGACGAGTTCACCGCGCAGTCGTCGCTGGACGCGCCGCCGCCCGATTACGCGGCCGCGCTGTATGTCTATCTCGCCTCCGACCTCGCCACCGCGACGGGCGAGATCTTCGTTGCGGCAGGCGGATTCGTCGGTCGCTTCGCCCGTCCGAAGCTCGAGTCGATCGGTTATCGCGACCATGCCGATACTCCGCCGTGGTCGGTGGCCGAGTTGCAGCCGCTGCTCGGCGAGGGATCGTGAAGCCGATGGCGGCGCTCGGGCTCGCCCATTGTCCGGATTCCGGTCCGGTGGTAGCGTCCAGACACATGTCCAGTCCTGTGTCTCGGTTGGCGGTGTGCGGATGAGGCTCCATGTGAACGCGTTATATTTCGAGAGGTGGGTGTGATGACTGTGGCATCTGCGCGACCGGTCGTATTCGATCCCTACGACTACCGCTTCCACGACGATCCGTATCCGGTGTATCGGCGGCTGCGCACGGAGGCGCCGCTGTACTACAACCCGGACCTGGACTTCTGGGCGCTGTCGCGCCACGCCGACGTGACCGCCGCATTCCGCGACGCCACCCGCCTGTCCAGTGCCAACGGCGTCTCCCTGGACCCGGCCGCGTGGGGCCCGCACGCGCACAAGACCATGTCGTTTCTCGCCATGGACGATCCGCGCCACCTGCGCATGCGCCAGCTGGTCAACAAGGGCTTCACGCCGCGCCGGATCGCCGGTATGGGCGACCGGATCCGGGAACTGACGCTGCAGCACCTGGAACCCGCGCTCGAGCAGGGCAGTTTCGACTGGATCGAGGATTTCGCGGGCAAGCTGCCCATGGACGTCATCTCCGACATGATGGGCGTGCCCGAACCCGATCGCGCCGAGATCCGCCGGATGGCCGACCTGGTGGTGCACCGCGAGGAGGGTGTGCTCGACGTGCCGGAGGCGGCCATCGAGGCCTCGCTGAATCTGGTCGTCTACTACTCCGACATGGTCGCCCAGCGCCGCCGCAGCCGCACCGAGGACCTCACCTCGGCGCTGCTCGACGCGGAGATCGACGGTGACAAACTCACCGACGACGAGATCATCGGCTTCATGTTCCTCATGGTCGTGGCCGGAAACGAGACCACCACCAAACTGCTCGGCAACGCGCTGTACTGGGCCGGCCGAAACCCCGAACAGTTCGCCAAAGTCGTCGCCGACGGCGACCTGGTGCCGGACTGGGTCGAGGAGACGCTGCGCTACGACAATTCGAGTCAGATGGTGGCGCGCTCCTCGGTCGTCGATGTGCCGTTCGAACACGGGGTGATCCCCGCCGGTTCGAAGGTGGTGTTGCTCATCGGCTCCGCCAATCGCGACGACGCGGTCTTCACCGACGGCGATCGCTACGACATCGAACGCACCGACAAGAGCGCGCTGGCCAGCTTCGGCGGCGGCGTGCACTTCTGCCTGGGCGCGCATCTGGCCCGGCTGGAGACGGTTGTCGCCTTGCGCGAGTTCGCCTCCCGCGTCCGGGAGTACGCGATCGACGAGTCCGCCATGGAGCGGGTGCATTCGACCAATGTCCGGGGGTTCGCGAAACTCCCTGTCACCGTGGAGGTTTCATAGTATGCCGCGTTTCGATCCGCACCCGGATGTGCGACCGGTTCTCATCGCCGGGGCGTCGTCGGGAATCGGCGCCGCGACCGCGATCATGCTGGCCGAGGCCGGATTCCCGGTGGCGCTCGGTGCGCGCCGGGTGGAGACCTGCCGCGAACTGGCCGACAAGATCACCGCCAACGGCGGCACCGCCTTCGCGGGTTCGCTCGACGTCACCGACGATGCCTCGGTCGACGCCTTCGTCACCGCCGCCGAGGAGGCGCTGGGGCCCATCGAGGTCGCGGTATCCGGCGCCGGGGACATCGAATTCGGTCTCGCCTACGAGATGGAACCGCAGACCTTCCTGAAGCAGGTCGACGTCCATCTGGTGGGTGCGCAACGGCTGGCCCATCGCATCCTGCCGGGCATGATCTCCCGGCGCCGCGGCGACTTCGTCTTCATCGGCTCCGACTGCGCCGACCAGGTCCGCCCCCGCAACGGCGCCTACAACGCCGCCAAGACCGGACTCGAGGCGATGGCCCGGCAGCTGCGAATGGAGTTGGAGGGCACCGGTGTTCGCGCCTCGATCGTGCGGCCGGGCGCGACCCAGACCGGAATGGGGATGAACGCCGCACCCGAGCAGGTCGGCCCACTGCTCGACGACTGGGTGAAATGGGGCTTCGCCCGCCACCCCTTCTTCCTGCGCGCCTCCGACCTCGCCGCCGCGATCGCCGCGGTGGTCAACACACCGCGCGGCGCGCATCTGGTGCTGGTCGAGGTGCAGCCGGAAGCTCCGTTGCGCGAGCCGGAGCAGGCCGATAAGGAGGCACAGAGCTGATGCGTATCGAAGTGGATCTGGACCTGTGTCAGGGCCACGCGATGTGCCAGGCCGAGGCGCCGGACTACTTCGACGTGCCCAAACACGGCAAGGTCGAAATCGTGCGGCCCGAGGTGGACGAGGCCGACCGCGCGGATGTGGAGAACGCGGTGCGGTACTGCCCGACCCAGGCACTCTCGATCGTGCGGGACCAGTGATGGGCGCGGCCGTCCGGGAAGGGGGGCGTTCGTGATCAGGGTGATCCAGTGGGCGACCGGTGGAGTGGGTCGTGCCGCGATCGAAGGCGTCCTCGACCATCCGGAACTGGAACTGGTGGGCGCCTGGGTGCACAGCCCCGACAAGGACGGCGTCGATCTCGGCACCCTGGTGGGGCGTGACCGCATCGGCGTCACCGCCACCACCGACGCCGAGGCCCTGCTCGCCCTCGACGCCGACTGCGTGATCTACAGCCCGGTCTTCGCCGATACCTCGGTGCTGCGCGCGATCCTGCGTTCGGGCAAGAACGTCGTGACCCCGCTGGGCTGGTTCTATCCCCGGCAGCGCGACCGCGAGAAGTTCGACGCGGTCTGCGCCGAGGGCGGAGTCACGTTGCACGGCACCGGAATTCACCCCGGCGGCCTCACCGAACGGTTGCCGCTGGTGGTCTCCGCGCTGTCGGGTTCGGTGACCGGCGTCCGAGCCGAGGAATTCTCCGATATCCGCACCTACGGCGCTCCGGATGTGGTGCGGCACTGGATGATGTTCGGCGCCGATCCGGAGAAGGCCGCGGGAAGCACCGTCGCGGCGATGCTGGCCGGCGGCTACAGCCAGTCGGTGTGGATGATCGCCGACGAACTGGGATTCGATCTGGATCCCGATATCCGCACCACGCACGACATCGCGGTCGCCACCGCGCCGATCGACTCACCGATCGGCGTCATCGAACCGGGACAGGTTGCGGCCCAGCGCTTTCGGTGGGAGGGCACGGTCGACGGCGAACCGGTGATCACGGCGGCGGTCAACTGGTTCATGGGTGAGCGGAACTTCGACCCGGCGTGGAGCTTCGGGCCGAACGGTCAGCGGTTCGAGGTCGAGGTGCGCGGCGACCCCGGCTGTGTGCTGACGCTGTCCGGATTGCACGCCCACGATCCGGCCGAGGGGGCCCGGCGCAATCCCTCGATCGTCGCCACGGCGCTGAACTGTGTGAACGCGATCCCCTATGTCGTGGCGGCCGAACCGGGCGTGCGGACCTATCTCGATCTGCCGCTGCCGGCGGGGCGGGCCGCGTCGCGTCTGCATCGCGACCGGAGAACCGAGGTGAGCGGATGAACGAAACCCGCCGTTGAATTCCCGGGTGCCACTCGGGTTTTCGCCGACCGAACAGTGCGATACAGACGAATAGCGTAGAGCGATGCGCGTCCGGACGATCGGGAAATCCCGCCGATCGGGCGGTTTTTCGTATGCTCGAAATAGTTTTGTCATAACTTCTGTTTTTCCGGAATGCGCGCATCCGCAGCTCTTTTCCGCTGCAATGCAGCGTGTTCTAATCAAGGAAGAACACGTTTCGAAAAATCCATGATTCGCAGTGCAGCGGACACGAGGAGGAACTGTGGCTGCTCCGTCGATACCGGCCGGATTCGATTTCACCGACCCGGGACTGTGGGCCGAGAGAAGTCCGGTCGCCGAATTCGCGGAATTGCGGCGCACCGCGCCGGTCTGGTGGAACGCCCAGAGTGAGGAGCAGTCCTACCCGTTCGAGGATGCCGGCTACTGGGTGGTGAGCCGGCACGAGGACATCAAGGAGGTCTCGCGCCGCTCGGACGTCTTCTCCTCGGAGAAGAAGGGTTCCATCATCCGGCTGCCCGGGTTCGCCACGCCGGAGCAGTTGTCGGTGACCAGCGCGCTGCTGGTGAACATGGATCCGCCCAAGCACACCAAGATCCGCCGCATCATCTCCAAGGGTTTCACCCCGCGCGCCGTGGAGAGCCTGCGGGCGGCATTGACCGAGCGGGCCGAGCGAATCGTGCGCGCCGCCAAGGAATCCGGCGGCGGCGATTTCGTCGAACAGGTGGCGTGCGAATTGCCGTTGCAGGCCATCGCCGAACTGCTGGGCGTCCCGCAGGACGATCGCCACAAGCTGTTCGACTGGTCGAATCAGATGCTCAATTACGACGATCCGGAATACGGTGATTCCGCGGTCGCCTCGGCCGAAATCCTGGGCTACGCGTGGAATATGGCCGAGGCGCGCCGGTCGGAACCGTCGGGCGATATCGTCAGCCAACTGGTCAGCGCCGATATCGACGGCGAGGCATTGGGTTCGGACGAATTCGGATTCTTCGTCATTCTGCTCGCGGTCGCCGGAAACGAGACCACTCGCAATGCGATCACGCACGGAATGAAGGCTTTCGTCGACCATCCGGACCAGTGGGAGGTGTACCGGCAGCAGCGTCCACGCACGGCGGTCGACGAAATCGTGCGCTGGGCGACTCCGGTCACCGCGTTCCAGCGCACCGCGACCGAGGATGTGGAATTGGGCGGGCAGTTGATCAAGGCCGGTGAGCGGGTCGGATTGTTCTACAGCTCGGCCAATTTCGACGAGGCGGCCTTCGACAAGCCGTTCGACTTCGACGTGCTGCGCGATCCCAACCCGCATCTGGCCTTCGGCGGCACCGGCGCCCACTTCTGCGTCGGCGCCAACCTCGCCCGCCTGGAAATCGACCTGATGTTCAACGCCATCGCCGACGTGATGCCCGACCTGCACCAGATCTCCGACCCCCAGCGCCTGCGCTCGGGCTGGATCAACGGCATCAAACACTGGCAGGTCGAATATTCCTAGACCCGGGGAAAAAGGCTGGGGGACACGAGGGCCGCACGATCATTCGTGCGGCCCTCGGTCGTGTGCGCGACATGCGTTGTGGCCCAGCGTCATTCCCAGCGCAGTGGTCCGGCAACCGGTGACGGTCACGCAGGCGCTCGGTGATCGGGCGCGCGGAGGCCGTCGAGCACGACGGCGATCAGAGGGTTCGGCGCGTTGCGCGCTCGGGCGCGGCGTTCGACCGTCGCCGCGCCGATGACCAGGTCGAGCACGTCGGCGACATCGATGTCGGGACGTACGGCCCCTGCCTCTTTCGCCCGGGAGAGCAGGGTGTCGAGCGACCGGATGAAGTCGTGCCGGAGTTCGTCGGGGATCGCTACGGCCGTGCCGTCGTCGTCAAGCGCTTCGCACAGCGCCTGGTTGAGGGCGACCTCGCCGACGAGGTGGGTGAAGTAGTCGAAGAACGCGTCCTCCGGCGCGGTATCGGTGCCCGCCAGCAGGCGTGCTCGTTCGGTGAACTCCTCCACCCGGCCGACGACGACCGCCTCGAACAGTGCGGAACGCGTGGGGAAATGCCGGTACACGGTGCCGACGCCGACGCCCGCTCGGCGCGCGATCTCGTCGAACGACGCCGACGAGCCGTCCACCGAGAGCATCTCCCGGGCGACCGCCAGCACCTGGTCCCGGTTGCGGCGCGCATCCGCGCGCAGTGGCTTGGCAACCTGCCCCGCGTCCTTACCCATCGCTCGATCGTAGCCGCCGCCATTGCGAAACGGAGACACCGCTCCGTATAGTGAGCAGAAGCGGAGAATGGTCTCCGTTTACTGTGGCTCGGCGGCGCGGTAGATCCGAAGATTCGCCTACGGAGGGCTCATGGAGCAGGTTGTTTTCGTCATCGGCGCGACCGGGCAGCAAGGCGGGGCGGTCGCCGATCGTCTCCTTGCCGACGGATGGCAGGTGCGGGTGTTGACTCGCCGCCCCGACAGCGACAGGGCGCGAAGCTTGGCACAGGCGGGCGCGCAGGTGATCGCGGGCTCGCTGGAGGACCCGGCGACGATCGAGCGCTGCGTCGACGGCGCCTACGGCGTGTACAGCGTGCATCCCGGGCCGCTGGCCCCGGAGCAGGACGAGGTGAAGGCGGGTAAGGCCGTCACCGACGCGGCGGTGAAATATGGTGTGGCGCACCTGGTTTACAGCTCGGGCCTGGGTGCCGATCGAGGCGGCCAGCCGACCAAATGGGAGATCGAGCAGTACATCGCCGCGTCGGGTGTCTCGGCCACGGTGCTGCGGCCGAGTTCCTTCATGGAGAATCTGATCACGCAGTCCGCGACGGTCGGGATAAGCGACGGCGCGCTGCGCACCGCCGCCGCCGCGCACGTGCGTCAGCAATTCATCGCGCTCGACGATATCGGCGCGTTCACCGGGCTCGCCCTGCGGAATCCGGACGACTATCGCGGCCGGACACTGGAACTCGTCGGTGACGTGCTCACGCCGCCGGAGGTCGCCGCGCAGGTCGGCGCCGCCCTCGGGCGGCCGGTCCCGTACATCCAGCGCCCGATCGAGGAACTGCGCCGCATCAACGAACGATTCGCCCGCGGCTACGAATTGCTCAACAGCGGCGACGGCACCATCCCCGACGTCGACGTCGACGAACTGCGCGCACTGCACCCGGGATTGATGACCTTCCGGGACTGGCTCGACGTCAAGGGCGCGAAGCTGATCCGCCCCTTGCTCGACACCCGGCCTTGATCATCACCGAGGTGCGCCCTTGCGCTTGTCGGCGTCGACGATCGCGAACGGTGACCGAAACCGTCAGCCGATGACCGCCGGTTCACCGAAGACGTCACGGTGTCCGCGCGCGGTGTCCATGTATTCGCGAACCCGGTGAATCACTCCGTCGCGCAGTTCGAACACGAAACAGTAGTCGTTGCTGTAGCGATTCCCGTTCGCCAGCGTGGCAGTCATCGTCTCCTCCACGATCACCCGGTCGCCCTCGGCGTAGAAGCCGTGAAAATCCAGCGCGACATCGGCGACGAACAGGCGGGGAAAACCGTTCGCGATGAACTCCGTGATGGCCTCGCGTCCGATCATGTGGCTGGGAGCGTCCAAGGCGACCGCGGTGGCATTGCCGGCCGGCGCCAGCCATTCGGCGTCCGGAGTGAAGAATGCTGCGATCTGCTCGGCGTCGTGGCCGGCGAAGGCTCGCCAGGCAGCCTGAACCACGGTCCTGTTGTCCGGTGTCATAGCCCGGACCTTACCGTCGTGAGCGACGGCGATCCGGCGGGAAATGGACAAGGTCATCGGGGTAGCAGGGGAGCATCGGCGGCCCGTGCCGCCGGGTGGGCCGCACGATCGCTCGTGCGGCCCTCCTTCGTAAACCCTTGCGTGGCAGCGGTTCTCGGGGCCGCGGTGTTATCGGCTGCTCAGCCGAAGTGGCAGATGTAGTGCAGGGTTTCCCGCACCTCGATGTCGAACGAGCTGTCGCCGGGCACGGAGAACGATTCGCCGCCGCGGTAGGTCGTCGGCTCGGTCGCGCCGGGCAGTGTCACGGCGCACTCGCCCTCCACCAGTTCCATGATCTCCGGAGCGCCGGTGGTGAAGGTCAATGTCGACGGCAGGATCACGCCGACCGACTTCCTGGTGCCGTCGGGCAGCGTGAGGTCGTGGCTCACGCATTTGCCGTCGAAGTACACATTGGCCTTCGTGGCCACGCTGACGTTCTCGAACTGCGACATGGTCTCTTTCCCGGAGGTGACGTGGAGTAGTCAGCCTACTGACCGCGCCGATCGGCCCGGTGCGGCGGTCGCCGCCGCTGTCTCCCCGGCGGGATCGAGATGGGCGGCGACGAAGCGGGCCGCGGCGCGGTAGGCGGATCGGGATTCGGGCACGACGGCAGGTAGCGCGTGGAACACGTGCAGTTGCCCGGGCCAGGTGTGCAGCGAGCAGTGTGCGCCGGCGGCCCGCAGCGCCGTGGCGAGGGCGACGGCGTCGGCGGTGAAGAACTCGTCCCCGCCGACGTGAATCAGGGTCGGCGGCAGAGCCGTTCCCGCGACCGGCCGCAGCCGCTGCGGTCGCGCGGTGAACTGCGCGACGGCCGCGCGGGCGACGGCCGGGCCCAGCACGGTGTCCCGATGGACGGAGCGCGCGGCGGTATCCAGGGAGAGATCGGTCATCGGCGAGAACAGCAGCAGGCAGGCAGGGCGCGAATTACCCTGCGCCGCATGCGTGATCGCGAAGTCCGCGGCCAGATAGCCGCCCGCGGAATCGCCGGCCAGCACGATGCGGTCCGGATCGTAGCCCTGGGTCAGCAGCCATCGGTAGGCCGCCGCGACA
Organism: Nocardia sp. NRRL WC-3656; assembly: GCF_000720265.1. NCBI lineage: Bacteria > Bacillati > Actinomycetota > Actinomycetes > Mycobacteriales > Nocardiaceae > Nocardia > Nocardia sp. NRRL WC-3656. Next base: position 305,602 of record NZ_JOJF01000010.1, read on the forward strand.
TCCTGCGGCGCGGCCGGATGCGGATACTCGGGAGCGAGCCGGTAGGCCGGCGTGAAGACCGGCAGCCGGGCGGCCGTGGAAAGCCGCGAGGCGACGCCGCGGTAGGACCGGGGCGAGCCGGCCACGAACCCGCCGCCGTGTACGTAGAGCACAGCGGCGTCGTCGCGGGTGGCACGCGGTCCGCGCACCCATTCGCCCGGAACCGGGCCGTCGTCCACCGGGTCGATGCCGGTCCCGCCGAGCACCGGCGCGGCCGCGCGCATACCGTGCTCGAGCAGCAGGCGCGCGGCCGCGAGGGTGCGCCGGTCGACCGGGACGGCGGTGAGGACGGTGCCCACCCCGAGCAGTGCCGAGATCCGGCGCAGTGCCCGGGCGGGGGGCGAGGCCGGCGCCGCGGTGACGGTGTGGTCTCCCGGGAACAGGCCGGCCGTGGCGAATTCCTCGTATTCGGAACGGTTTTCGCCGATCCGGCCGGTCATGGCCGGGCCCGCTGTTCGACGCGCCGCACCAGGTCGTGCATCCGTGCGTCGTTGGCCAGTCGACTGTCGAGCACGACGTTCACCGCGCCGCGCAGCAGGGCGTAGGGCTCCCAGCCGAGCGGCGCGACGGTGCGCGGTGCTCGGCGGGCGATGCCGTCGGCGATCACGATGGCCGCCTCGGTCGCGCTGATCCGGACGTTGAGCGGCCACGGCAGCAGGCTGTCCAGTTCGTGGCCGAGGGGATCGCGATCGAGAGTGCTGCGCGTCATCTCGGTCTCCACCACGCCGAAATACGACACGCCCGCGCTCGCGCCGAACCCGGCCAGTTCCACCCGCAGGGCGCGGCCCAACTGCTCGACGGCGGCCTTGCTGATCATGTACGGCGATCCGGCCATCCCCGGTGCGAACGCCGCGCACGAGGAGACGACCACGACGTGTCCTCGATTGGCGACGATCTGATCCAGCGCGGGATGCACGGTGTTGTACACGCCGGTGAGGTTGATGGCCATCACCCGGTCGAACGCGGGCCCGGTCATCGTCCGCAGGGTCGCGGCCTCGGGCACGATCCCCGCGTTGGCGACCACGACGTCCAGGCGGCCGAAATGGTCGATCACCCAGGCGACAGCGGCCTCCATACCCTCCCGGTCGGCGACGTCGGCCCCCACGCCGAGCGCGCGCGAGCCGAGATCACGCGCGGCGGTCTCGGCCGCGGCGGCATCGATGTCCACCACCGCGATCCGCGCGCCGCGCCGGTGCAGGATGGCGGCCAGTTCCCGGCCGATGCCCTGGCCGGCGCCGGTGATCAGCACCACCCGTCCGTTCACGTCGTAGCGCTCGCCGCCGAGACCGACCAGCCCGAGCAGTCTTCCGAGGCCGATCATGCGTTCACCGCGTAGGACTCGGCGTCGAAACCGGCTGTGCGGCGGCGGTATTCGAAACTCCAGTTGGGGTACAGGCCCGCGTTGCGGCCGTCGGGGGTGGTGTAGTACGTCTGGCATCCGCCGGTGAGCCAGACCGTCGAGGTGCTGCGTTCCCGCATCTCCTCGACGAAGCGCTCCTGGACCTGCGGCCGCAGTTCGACCCGGCGCGCGCCCTTGCGGCGCATCGTGCGCAGAGCGTCGACGATGTAGGCGATCTGGGATTCGATCATGTAGATCGCCGACTGGTTGCCCGCCGCCCCGAACGGGCCCAGCGTGCAGAAGAAATTGGGGAATCCGGCCAGTGCGATGCCCAGATAGCTTTGCGGCTGCTGGTGATACAGCTGCGCCATCGTCACCCCGTCGCGTCCGTGGTAGCGCTCGAAGACCGAGGGGATCGGCTTGAAACCGGTGCCGAAGATGATGGTGTCCACTTCGTGCTCGGAACCGTCACGTAGCACGATCGAGTGCGGCCGGACCTCCGCGATGGACTCGGTCACCACCTCCACGTTCGGCCGGTCCAGCGCCGGGAAGTACGCGTCGGAGAAGATCGCGCGTTTGCAGCCGATCACGTAGTCCGGGGTCAGTTTCGCGCGCAGCTCCGGGTCGCGCACCTGCCGCCGCAGATGCCACTTGGAGAGGGCCTCGTAGGGATGGCGAAAGCGCTTGTCCACCAGCGAGATCAGGCCGAATGCCTCGATGGTGGCGTACCAGCCGCCGCGAATCGCCTTCTGCGCCATCGGCAGCGTGCGCAGTACCAGCCGCTCCGCGCCGAGCGTGGCGCGGTCCATTCGCGGCACGATCCACGGCGCGGAACGCTGGAAGAGCAGCAGCTTGCCGACTTTCGGCTGGATCTCGGGCACGAATTGCACCGCGGACGCTCCCGTGCCGATCACCGCGACCCGTTCGCCGGTGAGGTCATGGTCGTGATCCCAGTGCAGCGAGTGAAAAGCGGTGCCGGCGAACGTTTCCAGGCCCGGCAGCGCCGGATACTTCGCTTCGGCGAAGACCCCGGCGGCCGACAGCAGGAAATTGGCCGTGAGCGAGCCACGGGAGGTCTCGATCCGCCAGACCGACTCGTCCTCGTCCCAGCGGGCGTCCAGCACCTCGGTGCCGAACCGGATGTGCCGGGCCACATCGAACCGTTCCGCCACCGAGCGGAGATAGTCGAGGATCTCGGGCTGCTTGCCGTAGGTGCGCGACCAGTCGGGGTTCGGGGCGAACGAATAGCTGTACAGGTGCGAGGGGACGTCGCACGCGCAGCCGGGGTAGGTGTTCGCCTGCCAGGTGCCGCCGAGGTCGTCCGCGCGTTCCAGGATCACCAGATTGTGGAAACCGGCCTCACGAAGTTTGACGGCCAGGCCGATACCGCCGAATCCGGCGCCGACGATGGCGATGCCGATGTGCTCGCGAGGTGTGTTCATCGCAGGTTCCTTCCGTGCAGTACCGCGATCGGCGTGGCATGCGCTTGTTCGGACAACGTTGTCCCTTCTCGGTGTCGGAGGTCGAGCGCTCAGAGGTCGAGCACGAGATCGTCGCCCGCCGCGCGGGAGACGCAGATCAGCATCCGGTCGCCGCGCTCGGCGTCGGGCAGCAGGCGGTCGCGGTGGTCCACGGCGCCGGAGAGCACGCCGGTTTTGCAGGTTCCGCAGAATCCTTGGCGGCAGGAGAAGGTCACGTCCGGCGCCACGCGCCGAATCGCGCTCAGCGCGGTCTCGTTCGCCTCCACCCGCACCGTCCGGCGGGAGCGGGCCAGTTCGATCCGGAACGGCTTCCCGTCGGTGACGGGCAGTGCCGAGAACCGTTCGGTGTGCAGGGAGCCGGTGGGGTTCAGCTCGAACATGCAGCGCTGGGCGGCCGCGAGCATCGGCGGCGGCCCGCAGACGTAGACGGCCGCGCCGGGCTCGGCCCGCGCGATCAGGTCCGCGACCACGGGCACGCCGCACTCGTCGTCCGGCCGGATCTCCGCGTGCGCCGGCAGTTCGGCCAGGAACGGCATGGCGGAGCGGGTGCGGCCGGTGTAGATCAGTTGTCCGCGCGCGCCGGCCGCTGTGGCCATCGGCAGGATCGGGGTGATCCCGATGCCGCCCGCGAGGAACAGGTAGGACGGCGCCTCCACGAAGGGGAAGGCGTTGCGCGGACCGCGAATTCGCAGTGGGTCGCCCACGCGCAGCGTCTCGTGGATCTCCCGGGAACCGCCCTCCCCGTCCGCGATGCGGCGGACCGCGATGCGGTAGCGCTTCCGGTCGGCGGGGTCGCCGCACAGCGAATACTGCCGCTGCCGGCCGGACGGCAGGAAGACGTCCAGATGTGAGCCGGGACGCCAGCTCGGCAGCTCGTCACCGCCGGGCGCGCGCAGCGTCAAGCCGGCCACGTCGTCGGCTGCCCGGTCGACGGACTCGACCACCATATTCAGGTCGAAACCGTTGCGCCGCAACGGGTTCGGCCGCGACAACACCGTGGCGGCCGGTCCCGAGACGAACACGTGTTTGTAGATGTCGATGACGCCGCCGAGCATCCGCAGCCCGGCGGGCACGCTGGTCGCCGCGCGGGTCATCGCTGTGCCGCCCTGGCCGCGGGCGAGTGTGCGAGGTAGCGCAACGCCGTGTCCATCGGGCCGAGCTGGGAGGGATGGAATCCCGGCCGCAGGTAGCGCGGGATCTCGGTGAAGAACGTCGTCCAGCTCGGGATCACCTTGCGACGGGTCGCGCTGACGAATTGCCATCCCCAGAACCGGCCCTTGTCGGGCGATGGGTCCTTGCGATACATGTACGCGGCCGACAGCACGAACAGCGGCAGCAGCGTCGCACTCGCGACGAGCGCCGTCCGCGCTTTGCGGGCGTAGCTGCCGTCCACGTGCATGAACGCGTCGTACACGACGCTGCGGTGCTCCACCTCTTCGGCGCCGTGCCAGCGCACCAGATCGAGCATGGCCGGATGCATACCCTTCTGTTCGAGCACCTCGGCGTTGAGCAACCACTCGCCGAATACGGCGGTGTAGTGCTCCATGCCGGCGAACAGTCCGAGCCGTTCCTTGAGCCATTCCTCTTTGGCGCGGCCGGTCAGTCCGTGGTCGCCGAGGATGCGATCGACGGCCCAGCCGATCGCGCCGATGTAGGAGTCGACGTCCAGCCCGATCGACTGCAGGTGCGTGCGAGCGGCCTCGTGGGTAGCGGCATGCATGGTCTCCTGTCCGACGAATCCGGTCACCTCCTCGCGGAGCCGTTCGTCGTCGATGTAGGGCAACGACTCTGCGAGGGCCTGGGCCATCGCCCGCTCACCTTCCGGCAGCAGTAGGTGCATCACGTTGACGATGTGGGTGGCCAGCGCCTCACCGGGGATGTAGTGCATGGGCACGGTGGCGAAGTCGAAGTGCACGTCGCGCGCGTTGATCGCATGCGCCTCGTCGCGGTAGGGGCGCCTCGTCGCGCCAGCTGTCGAAGCCATACACGGAACGTACAGCGCAACATTTTCTATTGCAATGTTGCGCGCAACATTTTTCTCGAGAATGTTGCAAAGGGTGGTCCCTCTGTTAGCGTGGACAGTGTGATCAGCGCGTCGAAAACGGCCTCTACCCGGGACAATGTCGCCGATGGCGTGGAAGCGCGCATCCTCGACGCGGCATTGGTCCGGTTCCAGAAGGTCGGCGTCAAAAAGACCACCATCGAGGACATCGCCCGCGAAGCGGGCGTCGACCGGGTCACGGTCTACCGGCGCATGGGCTCCCGCGACGACGTGGTGCAGGCCGTGGTGAACCGCGAAGTCACCGCCGTGCTCACCGATGTCGCCGAGATTCCCGAGCGCCATGACACCGTCGAGGACCTCGTCACCGACGTCTTCGTCACCGTCCTCACCCGCTGGCGGACCAACCCGCTCGTCGAGCGCATGATGGCCCTCGAGCCGGAGCGGGTCATCATGAAGCTGACCGCCGAGGGCGCCACGACCTTCGCCATGTGCGTCTCCGCGACGGCGGCGGTCTTGCAGCGCGCGGTGGATCGTGGGCTACTGCCCGACGCCCCCGACCTGCTCACCCGCGCCGAATTGCTCTGCCGCATAGTGCATTCCCTCATCCTCGCGCCGTACTGCGCCGGAGAATTCCACAACGACGAAGAACTGGCCGCCTTCGCCCGCGTCTACCTGATCCCGCTCGTCAAGGGGTGAGCGAGGCCGCCACGGTAAGGGCGTCACGACCGAGGGCCGCACGATCGCTCGTGCGGCCCTCGTCGCGCAAATGACTGTGCGGCAGTGATTTTCAGTGACCGCGTTTGATCCATTCCGACAGGTGCGGTGCCTCCGTGCCGATGGTGGTGGAGTCACCGTGTCCGGTCAGTACCGTGGTATCCGCGGGCAGATTCAGCAGGCGGGTGCGGATGGATTCGATGATGGTCGGGAAGCTCGAGAACGAGCGACCCGTCGCGCCGGGGCCGCCCTGGAACAGGGTGTCACCGGTGAAGACCGTCTTCTCCGAGGCCAGGTACAGGCTCACCGCGCCGGGGGAGTGGCCCGGTGTGTGCAGGACCTCGATCTCACTGCCCGCCACCGGAATTCGCTCCCGATCGTGCAGCGGTTCGTAGCGGGTGTCGGGGTAGAGGGCACTCCACAGCACCTCGTCGGCCGGATGTAGCCGGATCGGGGCACGCAGCGCCGCGGCCAGCTCGGTGGCCACGTTGATGTGGTCGTTGTGGGCGTGGGTGCAGAGGATCGCGCGCACCGTGCGATCGCCGACGGCCGCGATGATCGGCTCGGCCTGGTGGGCGGCATCGATCACAACGGCCTCACGGTCGTCGCCGACGACCCAGACGTTGTTGTCGACATCCCAGCTGCCGCCGTCCAATTCGAACTTTCCGGAGGTGACGACGCGATCGATCCTCACAGCGTCACCACCGATCGCAGCACGTCACCGTGGTGCATGGTGGTGAAGGCCTGCTCGACCTGGTCGAGGGCCACGCGCTCGCTCACGAACCGCTCCAGCGGCAGCCGTCCCTGGCGGTAGAGGTCGAGCAGCATCGGGAAGTCGCGTTCCGGCAGGCAGTCGCCGTACCAGGAGGACTTCAGCGAGCCGCCGTGCGAGAAGAAGTCGATCAGCGGCATCTCCAGCTGCATATCCGGCGTCGGCACGCCGACCAGCACCACCGTGCCGGCCAGATCGCGCGCGTAGAAGGCCTGCTTCCAGGTTTCCGGCCGCCCGACCGCGTCGATCACCACGTCGGCGCCGAAACCGCCGGTCAATTCCTGCACCCGCTCGACCACGTCATCACCGGCCTCGAGGGTGTGGGTGGCCCCGAGTTCCTTGGCCCACTCCAGCTTTCGCGGATCGCGGTCGATGGCGATGATGGTGGTGGCGCCCGCCAGCCGGGCCCCCGCGATCGCGGCGTCACCGACGCCGCCGCAGCCGATGACCGCGACCGAATCGCCGTAGCTCACCCCGCCGGTGTTGATCGCCGCCCCCAGTCCGGCCATCACGCCGCAGCCGAGCAGTCCGGCCACGGCGGGATCGGTCTCCGGGTCGATCACGGTGCACTGTCCCTCGTGCACCAGGGTCTTGTCGGCGAAGGCGCCGATGCCCAGAGCCGGGGTCAGCTCGGTTCCGTCGGCCAGCGTCATCGGCTTGCTCGCGTTGTGGGTGTCGAAGCAGTACCACGGCTTGCCGCGCTTGCAGGCCCGGCACTGCCCGCACACCGCGCGCCAGTTCAGCAGCACGTGATCGCCGGGCTGGACGTGGGTGACGGCGTCGCCGACCGTTTCCACCACGCCGGCCGCCTCGTGTCCGAGCAGGAAGGGGAATTCGTCGTTGATGCCGCCCTCGCGGTAGGTCAGATCGGTATGGCACACCCCGCAGGCCTGCACCCGCACCACCACGTCGTGCGGGCCCGGATCGGGGATGACGATATCGACGATCTCGACCGGGGCGCCCACACTGCGGGCGATGACGCCGCGAACCTTCTGGGACATGGAATCTCCTTTACGCGTCGAGGGTGCCGGTTCACCTATGGGTCAGTGTATGCCCGCCCCCAATATCTCGGACAGGTGTCCGGACTGTAGTTCGGTTCACGGGTTCGTGGCCGCATGAGACGCCCGGCGGTCAGGAAGCGAATCGACGCCGGAACTGCTCGCTCACCGCTCGTGGTCGCCGACCCGCCACCACGCCGACCGTGGCCCGGCCGCCGTGCGAAAGTGTCGGCTATTCCCGGTATCGGTCACGGTATTTCGCCTTTCGCGCTCGGTCTTCGTCGGCGATGCGGTCGAGAATGGCGCGCACCGAATATCGTGTGTCCGGCTTGGAAATCTGCTCGGGCCAGAACATCGCCAGCACGATGACCGCCAGCGGAATACTGATCAGCAGAACGAATTCCCAGAACATCCGCGTCACTCCCGACCCGAATCCGGCACCAGGTGTTTTGCCTCGATGAGCCGCTGCTTCGCCTGCTGTTTGACCGGGCACACGCACAAAGCGCAGTCGATATGCAATTGCATGATGATGTGCGCGTAGGAGACGGTCATGATCGGCATTCGATCGTGGTTGAGCAGTCCCATGGTGGATACTTCCCCTGCGATGTGAAAGTGGTTGTCGGCGTTGAGGTTGCATCGACTCGGCCGCGAGTTGTAGTCGAATGGTGGGGATTTCGGGTATCCGTTGCCGTACCGATTGTTTGAACTCGTCTACCAGCAACCTGTCCAGTGGGGACCTGTCCAGAAAACCGGGACACAATCGATAGGGGAGCTAACGAATGGGGTCAGGGAGCACACTCGCGCAACGAGCATTGGGGCGTGAACTGCGGCGGCTGCGAAATGCCAAGGGAATGGGACAATCCCAGGCCGCGCGCATCGCGGAAACGTCGCATCAGACCATCGGCCGCATCGAAGAGGGCCAGACGACGCGGATCACCAGCCTGCAAGTGAACGCACTGTGCGACAGCTATGGGGCGACCGATGAGGAGCGGCGCATCTGCCTGGATCTGGTGAAGGAGATTCGCGCATCGCGAGAGGGGAAGGTGACGGCCAGCTGGTGGAGGGCGTATGCGGACCAGATATCGACGGGTTTCAACCACTACTTGGCGCTGGAGGATGCGGCGGACCGGCTGACGGTATGGAAGACAACGATTGTCCCCGGATTGCTGCAGACGTCGAACTACAGACGTGCGCTTGCTTGGGCTGAGCACCCGGGTATCGATAGTGAGCAGTTGGAGCGTCGGATCGAGTGGCAGGCGCACCGCCAGGAGCGCCTAAAGGATCCAAACCTGCGAATTACCGCACTACTGCACGAGGCGGTCCTGAGTGATCAAGTCGGCGGCGCCGCCGTGATCGGTGAGCAGCTGGCGCACCTGGTTTCCCTTTCGGACCTCCCGAACATCTCCATTCGTGTGGTTCCGTTCACGGCTCCGAGTCAACTCGGGTCCTACGTCGGCTCTTTCATGCTCTTGGAATTTCCCGACCTGGTGTCGGGGCTGGCACAACCTTCTATCGTGTATGTGGAGGGCTGGACGGGCGACCTCTACCTCGAGCGAGAGGCCGAGCTGCAACGATATATGCAGGCACTTCGGGAGATTCGTCGTGTAGCGTTGCCTGAAGTTGATTCGGAGCTTTGATCAAGGAGCACATGCCGTGAGCAACGATCTGTCCGGTGCGAAGTGGTTCAAGTCAAGCCGTTCGGGCTCAACCAAGGAGTGTGTCGAGGTAGCGTTCCTCGATGATGCTGTGGGCGTTCGCGATTCGAAGAATCCCACCGGCCCCGCGCTGTTGTTCACTCCCTCGGAGTGGTCCTCCTTCACCACCAGCGTCCAGCGCGGCCGGTTCGATCGGGCGTAGCCCTCTCCGCTCATTACGGTTCGAGATGCCCCGAAGTCCTTATCTCCCTTGAGCTTCGGTGGTTCTTGCGTATCTGTCGTCGCTGGCGGTGAGGGCGCACCTGGCGGGTGCCGCTCGATTGGGGCCCGGACGGTGATCTGTCTGAACTTTTCGTGCAAACCCCGCCCACATTGACGGAAACCCGCACATTTCCCCGAGGTTTGCACGGAAAGTTCAGCCTTCTGGCACAACGCAATTCGAATCGTGTCCGGTGTTCTCAGGTGAGATGCCGGTCGGCGAGGGCCCCAGCGGCGGCATCGGGCACGTATGTCGCACACGCGGTGATGAGAGCCCGGATCCCGTGAACGGTTTCGGTGGTCAGCGTGGCATGGCGCACCACGTCGAGTTCGTTGGCGACGGTGAGGAGTGCGAAGTCCGCGAGGTCGGTGCCGTCTACGGCGACCACCTCGCCGGTGAAGCGGTCGGTGACCGGAAGTGGGGTGGTGCCGAGGTGGGGATAGGTCTCGGCTCGGTCGCACGCGCCGTAGCGGTAGACCAGCGCTTCCGCGTCGTGACCGATTGCCGCGCGCAGGCGTAATCGCCGGTCGGGTGGCAGCAGCGAGTGTGGGAAGCCGTCCGTGCCGTAGGTGGCGTGGGTGAGTGCGGCCAGCCGAACCCGGGTACCTCCGCCGAGGTCGGCGACCAGCTGCCGCACCCGCTCGAGATGATCGAGGAGATCCCCACCGGGATGCGCCACCCGGGCCGCGCCGAGTTCGCGCAGCAGCGCCAGCGCCGGCCACGGTGTCGTGAGATCCGCGATCGTCCGCGCCAACGCCTCCGGCTGATCGCGGGCGACCAGATGCCCGGCGCCCGGAATTCGGGTCACCGTGGCGTGCGGAGCCAGCTGGAGCAACCCGTCGGCCTCGACGTCGGTGAGCGATGAGCCCCGACCGGCACGGATCAGAAGGATGGGGATATCCAGTTGTGCGGTGATCTGTCGCAGCCGCGGGACGTGGGCCAAGACATCGTCGATGAAGTCCGGGTAGACATTCGACAGGCCACCGGCATCGAGAAAGCGCCGCACTCGGCCCGCATCGAGATTGGGCACCACATCCACCAGCACCAGCCCCGTGACCTTGGCTCGGGTGCGCGGATCACCCAATGCCGCAACGGCGGAGAGCCCGCCCAGTGAGGCGCCGACGAGCACGCATCCGGGTTCCGCATCGACTATCGCGGCAATATCGCCGCCGCACTCGTCCAGCCTCCTGAGTGACCCACCGCTGTCACCGTGCCCGCGCTGATCGAAAGCGACACACCGCAATCCGTCCTCGACAAGTCGCTCCACGATGGGAGCCCACACCTGCCGCCGCTCACCCCCTGCATGCAGCAAGACAACCGTCGGCCCATCGCCGACCTCCTCCCCGTGCAGGTCCACGTCCGGACGGGCAATATGCCGCGCTCGCACCGCATCCATGGTCTACCCCCGTGCGATAGTCAGGCCGTTCACGATAGTGCCTCGCCGCGATCCCCTCCGACCCCGCGTCCGGCTGAACTAATCGTGCAAACCTCGCCGACGATGACGGAAATCGCCACATCTCGCCGCGGTTTGCACGATTAGTTCACCCCCGCACCTGCCCACAGGCGCTGGGACGTTCCCTGCCACATCGGGATCACCGGCGCACCGAGATCTTTCCGATGATGCACACCATCGTCGTTCGCAGGGAGCTGCTGCGGGAACGTCCGGGGCCGGCCCACGAGGTATTCGGGCTCTTCTCCGCGGTGAGGGAATCGGCCACGGTTTGCACGATCGGCACGCTCGAGCGGCACGATCCGCCCTCAGTCCTTCTTCAGTTCCTCGGCGAGCATCACGAGGATGCCGCTCGGGCCGCGGAGGTAGGTGAGTTTGTAGATGTCCTGATAGGTCGCGACGCCGCGAAGCGGATGGCAGCCGTGCTTCGCGGCGATCTCGAGGGCTGTGTCGATGTCGTCGACCGAGAAGGCGACCCGGTGCATGCCGATCTCGTTGGGGCGGGTGGGTTCCGTCTCGATCGCATCCGGGTGTATGTACTCGAAGAGCTCGAGGCGACCGTGACCGTCCGGGGTCTGGAGCATGGCGATCTTGGCGTGATTGCCGTCGAGACCGACGGCAGTGTCGGTCCATTCACCACTGACCGTGTCCCGGCCGAGAACCGTGAGACCGAGGTCGGTGAAGAAGGCGATCGCTGCTTCGAGGTCGCGAACGGCGATGCCGACGTTCTCGAGTTTGATGGGCATGCGGTGGATGCTACCGAGCAGGGCTGACCAATTTCGGTAGACGAATCACCGGCCGGGGCCTTCGTCGTCGCGGAACGAGCCGGCACTCATGCGACGCCTTCCGCCCCGGCGGTTACGTGTTCGGTGACCGCCGCGTCGGCCTCGCCGCCCCGGACGACGATCGTCGGACAGTGCGCGAGATGCAGCAGCGCGGTACTGGTCGAACCCAGAATTAGACCGGGAAACCCGCCGCGCCCGTGGGTACCGACCACCAGCAGTTGCGCGTCCTCGCAGTGGGCGAGCAGCGCCCGAACGGGGCTGTCGCACATCACGACTCGCTCGACCGATACCTCCGGGAACCGTTCCGCCCAGCCGGCCAGTCTCTCGGCCAGCACCACCCGCTCGGTCTCGCGAATCGCCTCCCAGCCGACCACGGGCAGGTCGTAACCGCTCCGATCGCTCCACGCGTGTACCGCGACCAACCCGGCCCCGCGCCGGGACGCCTCGGCGAAGGCGAGTTCGACGGCCGGGACGCTGTTCGCGGTGCCGTCCACTCCGACCACGACCGGTTTCCGCGCCCATCCGGCGTCGGCGGCCGGATCGCCGTGCACGACCGCGACCGGGCAGTGCGCGTGCCGGCTGAGCGCGGTGCTGACCGAGCCGAGCACCATCCGCCCGATCGCCCCGCGGCCATGGCTGCCGACCACCACCATCCGCGCCCGCGCCGAATGCTCGAGCAGGGTGGGGATGATCAGGTCGAAACTCAGTTCGGTGCTGATCGCCAGCGTCGCATCGGGTGTGGCATGGCGCGCCACCGCCGCCGCTTCGGCCAGTACCCGTTCCCCGTCCGCGCGCAGCCACTGCTGTTCCGCGGCGGCCAGCACCGCGGTCAGGCCCGGATTCGGCGCTACGCCGTAGGACGTGACGATGTGCAGCGCGCAGTGCTGCAACGCGGCCTCGACGGCGGCCCACACCACGGCTTGCAACGCGATCTCCGAGCCGTCGGCGCCGACCACGATCGCCGGTGTATCCGGTCCGCTCATAGGTGTCTCCTCTTCCCGTGTGCGCCGGGCCTATTCGGTGCGGTCCGCGGCGTCGGTGCGGTCTGCGGCGTCGGAAGGCGTGATCAGGCCGTAGTGCCCGTCGTAGCGGTGATAGAGCACGCAGCCGCGATCGAGATCCCGGTCCCGGAAGAAGACGAACGGCCATCCGGTCAGTTCCAGCCGGGTGATCGCCTCGGGCACGCTCAGCCGGGGCGCCTGCCGGCTGCTGACGGACAATGCCGGCAAGCCGCGGGTCACCGCGTCGGGACGCGGATCCACTTGCGCCAGACGGTAACCCGTGGCGCCGTCGCGATACAGGACGCTGTCGACGCGGCTGCCGTATTCGGTGAACAGCTGGAACTCGTAGTCCATGAGTTCCATGTCGAAGGCCGCCTCGTCGACGGTCTCGTTCGTCAGCGCATACGACTTGTGCCGCACGACTCGACGCTCCTCGGCCGGACGCGGGTGGTACGGCAATCCGTTTCGCGGAGCAGCGCCGTGCCGCCATTCGTGGACGGCCCCGGCTCCTCGTCCCCCTCGTACGGCTTCCCAGTGCCGCGAGATGCGGGCGAGGCGTGACTCGAGCCGCGCCCGGAGCAGGTCCACGGCTTCGCGCGTGCTCGTGCCGGTGACCTGCACCCGCACCGGGCGACCGGCGAGATTCACATTGGCCTGGGCGACAACCGATCCGCCGAGGGCGGGATCACCGTGACCGGTGAGCCGCACTCGCGCGGACAGGACGGGCTCGGGCGCGTGGGCCAGCGCACGCCCGATCTTCTCCCGCGCGTAGTCCGCTCCCGCATCCGACACATAGCGGCCGGCGGAGACCTGGAGGATCGGCTCCGCCGGCGAAACGGTGTTCTGCATGAGGAGGACAGTCGCATCCGCGCGGCCCGGTGCGAGAGGGCACAAAGTCACCGTGCCCCTGCCGTTCGACCGCTTCTCAGCGGCCGAACAACCGGCGAAGCCGCGGTGGTTCCGAGGGGCGATCCGGCAGCGACCCGGCTCACACTCGCGCCGCTTGCGCGGCCATCTCTCGGCGCACGTCGTCCATGTTCAACTCGCGTGCCCGTGAAATGAGTTGCTCCAGTGCGTCTTCGGGGACGACGCCCGGCTGCGCGTACAGCACGACACCGTCGCGGACGATCATCAGCGTCGGAATGGAGCTGATCCGGAACGCGCCCGCCAACTCCTCTTCCGCCTCGGTGTCGACCTTTCCGAACACGACGTCCGGATGCTTCGCGGCGACGCGCTCGAAGATCGGCGCGAACATCCGGCACGGACCGCACCAGGATGCCCAGAAGTCCAGAACCACCAGGTCCGAGCCCGCGACGACTTGGTCGAAGTTCGCCTTGGTCACTGTCGTAGTTGCCATGTCTCTCTCTTCTCTCTTGGGTCATATACCCCGGGGGGTATATATGGAAGCGTGTGGGTGGCGCACTTATTCCACGCGGAGTCTCGCCCCGGTGCCGGAACGGAAACGGCTTCACACTGGAATCGAACGACGCCCAGGGGTGGTGCGACCATCATGTGAGTAGGCATTTCCGCTGCTGCCTACCGAATTGTTGGCGCAAAGGCTTGACGAATGGGTAGTTAGCGGAGCTAAGTTAACCGTGATGCGCGCTACAGTGGCGCGTGGGGACGACTCGTCCGCCGGCAGACGACCCAGGGAGACCTACCCATGCCCGATGACGTGCAGAAGGCCGAGCGTAAACGGCGCCTCGCGGCGGCGATGGCCGACGACGAGGTGCGTGCGGCATGGCCGGATGCGGACGTCAGCGCCGCGCTCGCGCGCCCGGGGCTGCGCCTGGCCGAACTGGTCGACACGGTCATGACCGCGTACGCCGACCGTCCGGCCGTCGGGCAGCGGGCCGGTGAGATCGTCGTCGACGCCGAGGGGCGTCGGGTGCGGCGGCCGCTGCCGCGCTTCGAAACCCTGAGCTATCGGCAGCTGTGGTCGCGCGCCGGCGCGCTGGCGAGTACATGGCAGGCCGGGGGACTGCGGGCCGGTGATTTCGTGTGCACCGTCGGATTCGTCAGCAGCGATTACGTCACCGTCGACCTCGCGGGCGTGCGGCTCGGCACCGTGGCGGTGCCGCTCCAGGCCACGGCCGCTGTCGCGCAATGGAATTCGATCATCGCCGAAACCGAGGCGCGGGTACTGGCCTGCAGCGCCGAACTGCTCGACGCCGCTGTCGAGGCCGCGCTGGCGAGTGCGACGATCGGGCAACTGGTCGTCTTCGACAGCACCGGCGACGACGACGAACGCGCGGCCGTCGCGGCGGCTCGCGCCCGGCTGGCCGAATCGGGTCGCGAGATCGCGTTCGACTCGCTGCACGATCTCGTCGAGCACGGTTTCGCCCTCCCGGCCGTGCCGCTCGCGAGCGCGCCCGGCGACGATCCGTTGTCGCTGCTCATCTACACCTCCGGCAGCACCGGAACGCCCAAGGGCGCCATGTACACCGACCGCCTGGCCGCGGCGATGTGGTTGTATACCGCCAAGGCGCCGGTGCCCGCGATCACCCTCAACTATCTGCCGCTCAGCCATGTGGCCGGCCGTCTGCAACTGGGCGGCACGCTCGCTCGCGGCGGCACCGCCTACTTCACCGCGCGCAGCGATATGTCGACGCTGTTCGAGGATCTGGAGCTGACCCGGCCCACCGAACTGGTCTTCGTTCCGCGCGTCTGCGAGATGCTGCTGCAACACCACCAGGGTGAGGTCGAGGCCCGGATCGCGGCCGGCGGTGAGCGCGGCGTCATCGAGGACGAGGTGAAGGCCGAACTGCGCGAACGACTTCTGGGCGGCCGCTTCCTCGGCGCGATGTGCGCCAGTGCGCCGCTGGCGCCGGAGATGCGCGCCTTCATGGAATCCGTGCTGACCATCGGCTTGCACGACGGATACGGCTCCACTGAGGCCGGCGGCAGCGTCATCGTCGACAACAAGGTCCGGCGCCCGCCGGTGCTGGACTACAAGCTCGCCGACGTCCCCGAACTCGGCTACTTCGGCACCGACCAGCCCCATCCGCGCGGGGAACTGCTGCTCAAGACCACCACCATGTTCCCGGGATACTTCAAACGCCCCGAGATCACCGCGGAGATGTTCGACGAGGACGGCTTCTACCGCACCGGCGACGTGGTCGCCGAACTCGGCCCCGACCATCTGGTCTACGTCGATCGCCGCAACAACGTGCTCAAGCTGTCACAGGGCGAGTTCGTCACCGTGGCGAAGCTGGAGTCGGTGTTCTCCACCAGCGCGCTGATCCGTCAGATCTTCGTCTACGGCAGCAGCGAACGCGCCTACTTGCTCGCGGTGATCGTGCCGGCCGACGAGGCGCAGGCGCTCCCGGATCCCCGTGCGGCGCTGACCGAATCACTGCAGCAGCTGGCGAAGGAGGCCGGGCTCAACAGCTATGAGATTCCGCGCGACTTCCTGCTCGAGACCGAACCGTTCACTCAGGACAACGGTCTGCTGTCGGGGATCGGAAAGTTGTTGCGGCCCAAGCTGAAGGAGCGCTACGGCGAACGCCTGGAGCGGCTCTACGCCGAACTGTCCCAGGAACAGGCCGACGAACTGGCGGCACTGCGCCACGGTGCGGCGGATCGTCCCGTGCTGGAGACGGTGGGCCGCGCCGCGCGGGCCCTGCTGGGCTGCGCGAGTGGCGATATCCGGCCGGAGGCGCATTTCACCGACCTCGGCGGTGATTCGCTCTCGGCGCTGTCGCTGTCGAATCTGCTGAGCGAACTGTTCGGCGTGGAGGTGCCGGTGGGCACGATCGTCCATCCGGCGAATACGTTGCGGCGCTTGGCCGAACACATCGACACCGAACGACGCGGCGGCGGCCGCCGCCCCACGCTCGCCACCGTGCACGGGCGCGGCACGCGGGTGCGGGCCGCGGATCTGACCCTCGACGCGTTCATCGATCACGAAACCCTCACCGCCGCAAAGTCTCTGCCGCCCGCACCGGCCCCGCCGCGCACGGTTCTGCTGACCGGGGCGAACGGTTACCTCGGCCGGTTCCTGTGCCTGGAATGGCTGCACCGGCTCGACGCCTGCGACGGCACCCTGATCTGTGTGATCCGCGGCCGTGACGCCGACGCCGCGCGGGCGCGTCTGGACGAGGCGTTCGACAGCGGGGATCCGGTTCTGCTGCAACGGTATCGGGAGCTCGCCGACCGCCGGCTGACTGTCGTGCCGGGTGATATCGGCGAACCGAATTTCGGGCTGGGCGAGGACCGGTGGCGCGAACTCGCCGAAACGGTCGACCTGGTGGTGCACCCGGCGGCGCTGGTCAATCACGTGCTGCCCTACGACCAGCTGTTCGGGCCGAACGTGGTGGGAACGGCCGAGGTCGTCCGCCTGGCGATCACCGCGCGCCGCAAGCCGGTGACCTATCTGTCCACCGTCGCGGTGGCCTCCCAGGTCGACCCCGCGCGCTTCACCGAGGACGGCGATATCCGCGAGATCAGCCCCGAACGGATCATCGACGGCGGCTACGCCAACGGGTACGGCAACAGTAAATGGGCCGGTGAGGTGTTGCTGCGCGAGGCGCACGACCTGTGCGGACTTCCGGTCGCGGTCTTCCGGTCCGACATGATCCTCGCGCACAGCGAATTCGCCGGGCAGTTCAATCTGCCCGACTTGTTCACCCGGTTGCTGCTCAGCGTGCTCGCCACCGGCCTCGCACCGGAATCGTTCTACCGCCCGGCCGCCGACGGGGGTCGCGCCCGCGCCCACTACGACGGCCTTCCCGCGGACTTCACCGCCGCCGCCATCACCGCGCTCGGCCCCGGCGCCGAGAGCGGATTCGACACCTTCGACGTGCTCAACCCGCACGACGACGGCATCGGCCTGGACACCTTCGTCGACTGGCTCGTCGCCGACGGCCACCGCATCACTCGCATCGCCGACTACGCCGACTGGCTGGCCCGTTTCGAGACCGCGCTGCGTGCCCTGCCCGAGCGGCAGCGGCGGCATTCGGTCCTGCCGCTGCTGCATGCCTTCCGTCGTCCGGCCCCGGCCGTTCCGGGATCGGCGCTGCCGGCCGAGCGGTTCCGGGCCGCCGTGCAGGCGGCGGGAACCGGCCCGGACGGCGACATTCCGCACCTGAGCCGGGAATTGATCGAGAAATACGTCCGGGATCTGACCGCTGCGGTTCTGCTGTGAAGATTGCCGAAACCGGACACAGCCGGGGCCTGCCGGGCGTACCGTTTTGCCCCACAGCGTTGGTCGGCGAAGGCGCCGAGGGTGATCGCGTCGCCCCGGGCGCTCGCCGAGTGCGACAAGGAGGTCGATTCCGGTGCACCGACTCGAGAAGTCCGCTCTGTGGCGCTGTGTGCTGAACGGATTGTCCGCGCTGGGTGCGGGTTTCGGCGCGATGGTTCCGGTCTACCTGAACGAGTGCCAGGTCGACGACTACCGCGACGCCGAAGCGGCCGCGGCCGAATGGGACTGGTCGATCCCGTATCAGTGGTTCGATCACGCCCACGGGTGATCGTGCGGGCCCGGCGGCGGCCGATGTGGACCGATCGTGGCCGGGCTGCCGGCGCGCCGCGGCCGCTGGTCGGCTCGGCCGTCCGCGAACGGTAGTCGCTTCGCAGCGAGGGGTCGGAGCGTGGCCGTGGCGGTGCCGGCTCCGCGTCCGACGGTCAGGTAGCCGGATCGATCGCGTCGGCCAGGTAGTCGGTCCCGCCGACATAGACCGTGTGGCCGGATTCGGTATCGGCCGTGGTGGTGTCGGCGATCGCGGTCGCGAACTCGTCGATCGTGGGCAGCGCACCGTGTTCGGTTCGCGCCGCCACCGCGTCCGGATCGCGGCGTTCGAGCAGGCGCACGATGATGGTGCCCTCGATCATGTCGCCCGATACGACCGTGAAACCGATTCCGAGCGAGTCGAATTCGCCGATCATGGCGCGCAGCGCGTCCTCGCCCGCCCGCTTGCTCCGCGCGATGGGCTCATAGTCCGCCGGGGTGGGTTTGCGGCCGTGGAAATGCGCCTGGTGGCTGGTGATGAACACGATGCGCGCACCCGGGGCCATGAGCGGTAGCGCCAGCCGGACCAGCCGCACCTGGGCGTCACGGTTGATCGCCATCGCGTAATCGGGCGCGGCGCCGTGTTCGAGCCCGCCAGAGGCGTTGAGGATCAGCACGTCCAGCCGCCCGAAGCGGGTGCGGATCTCCTCGATCATGGTCGCGGCGGACTCGGGATCGGACAGGTCGGCGCCCACCGGCGTCGCCGATCCGCCGTCGGCGGCGATCGAATCGGCGAGAATGCTTGCCCGCCTGCGTTTCTCGCGATAGTTCAGGACGACATGATCGCCGCGCCCCGCGAGAATCCGGGCGGTCTGCGCCCCGATGCCGCGGGAGGCGCCGGTGATCAACACGATGCGTTGTGAATCCACCCGCACTCCCACTCGTTGCTTCTATTTCAGAATCACTATGGTAGTTCGAAATGAGAAGTGCAAGAGAGCGCGAGGGCGCCCCGCGGGCGGCGATGGAACTGCTGGGGCAGCGCTGGATGCTGCGCGTCGTCTGGGAACTGACGCCGGGACCTCTCGGTTTCCTCGAGCTGCGCCGGCGCATGGACAACTGCTCCTCGAGCATGCTCTCGGTGCGCCTGCAGACCCTGCAAGGCGCCGGTGTGATCGTCAAACGCGCCGACAAGGCCTACGAGTTGACCACGGCCGGAACCGAACTCGTGCGGGCGCTGCAACCGCTGTGGGCGTGGGCGGCGAGCAATCTCGACGCCGGCGCGGTGGGGGAATAGTCGCTGTCGTCGACCGAGCGAGGCGATAGGTGCCGAGGTTGCGCGTATGCGCCGGTGTCGCGTGCCCCCGGCCGCGGAATCGATCCACTAGGTTTGGTAGACACGCCCACGGGCGGCGGGTGGAGTTCGACGAAGATCTGGGGACTGACATGAACGGTGACACGATTCGGCGCGGTAGCCGCCCGCTGTTCGGCGCGGCCGCGGCCGCCGCGTTGCTGATATTGACCGGCTGTGGCTCGTCCGACTCGGGGAACGCTCGCCCGGCCGACTCGGTCGCGCCGAAGGCGACCACCGCCAGTACGGTCCCGGAAGTTATCGACTGTTCCTTCAGTAAGCCGGCGGTCCGGCCGGAGAATATGATCCTCGCCTGCGCCGATCTGGGTGCTCAGGTCGAACAGATCGTGTGGCAGAGCTGGGGGCCGGATCAGGCGCAGGGAGACGGTGTCGAGCGGGAGAACACCTGCGATCCCAACTGTGCCGCCGGCAAGTACGTCACCCAAAAGGTGCATCTCACGCTGACCGACGTCGCGCGGCCGGGCAATGTCTTCACCAAGGTGACCACCGTGGATGCCGACGGTCACACCTTCACCTGGCCGAGAACTCCGCGCTGACCCTCTCCGGCGGCTAAAATTATGTGGTACTCAGGGTGTCGCTTACCGTCCGATAATTGCTACGCTGCTGTAGCAACGGTGCCGGTGCGGCCGGAACCGATGGCCGAGATGACGACCAGGAGTACCGATGAAGTTACTTCCCATGCACAACCGTGGCGTGGGCGATCCCGGTGAGGTGGCGCTGCACGCGCGGAATGTGCAGTTCGATTGGCGGGCCACCCCGCTGCACTGGCTGGCCGCCGAACCCATCGCTTCGCATGTGTTCAACTCGCTCAACCTGCTGCTGCCCGAGGGCGAGCGGATGTTCATCCAGACCTTCTCCGAGGCGCTGCCGCTGATCAAGGACGAGAAGCTGCGCGAACAGGTCATCGGCTTCATGGGGCAGGAGGCCATGCACGCCGAAACCCACAACGATTCGCTGCAGCAGGTCTTCCGCGCCCACGGCGTCGACGTCGACAGCTACGCACGGCAGATGGAGTACATCTTCCGCAAGGCGCTGGGTCCGCGAGAGGGGCAGACGCCGCGCGAGCAGGTCCAGACCCTCGTCGAACGGCTGGGCTTCATCGCCACCCTCGAGCACTTCTTCGCCTTCCTCGGCGACTGGATCATCAACGCCGATCTGGAGCGGTTCGACGCCGCGCCCAACATGCTCGACCTGTACCGCTGGCACGGTGCCGAGGAGGTCGAACACCGCTTCGTCGCCCACGATGTCGCCGGATATTTCGAGGTCGGCTACGTGCGCCGGTGCGCGCTGATGGCGATCACCTTCCCGATCTTCGTGGCGCTGCTGCTGCGCGGTACGAAGTATCTGGTGCACCAGGACCCCGAGCTGCCGAATATGGGGTATCCGCGCATCGTGGGCAAGGCGCTCGGTGCGATGTGGCGGGGTGCGCTGCCCGGAATTCCCTCGCTGCTGTGGTCGGCGCTGTCGGTGGCCAAGCCCGGATACACCCCGGCCTCGGTCGGATCGACCGCGCAGGCCGTGGCGTATCTGGCGAAATCGCCTGCGGCACAGGCACTCGCGTCGTGACGACACGCAGGCCCGTGCCCACCGAACTGCCGCCCGACCTCTACGGTGGGCGCGGCTCGGACCGGCCGATCCGCATCATCGGCGCGGTCGCCGAGGCGCGGATGCGGTGGGCGTCGCTGATCCACCGGCGTCCGGTGACCGGCGCGGTCGACAGCGGCCGGTTGCGCGTGCGGGTGGTCGAGCGGCGGATCGAGGCGCACGACGCCGATGTGGTGAGCCTGGTGCTGCGCGCCACCGACGGCAGCGCACTGCCGACCTGGCGACCGGGCGCCCATCTGGACTTGGAACTGCCGTCGGGCCGGCTGCGGCAGTATTCGCTGTGCGGTGACCCCGCCGATCGGTTCCATTACCGGATCGCGGTGCGCCGGATACCGGGCGGCCTCGGTGGTTCGGTCGAGGTGCACGACATCCTCCGCGTCGGCGCCGAACTCACCATCCGCGGGCCCCGCAACGCCTTCCCATTCGTCCTGCCGGGCCACGGATCCTCCGCTGCCCGTGTGCATTTCGTCGCGGGCGGCATCGGGATCACGCCGATCCTGCCGATGGTGCGGATGGCGCATCGGCTGGGCGTGGACTGGACCATGGTCTACGCCGGCCGCAGTCGCGACACCATCCCGTTCCTCGCCGAAACAGAATCCTTCGGCAGCCGGGTGACGGTGCGCACCGACGACGAGGGGGGTGTGCCGACGGCGGCGGAACTGCTGCCCGGGGTCGGCGTCGACACATCGGTCTACTGTTGCGGGCCGGTCCCGATGACCTCGGCGATCGCCGCGGCCGTTCGCGAAATGCCCGGTGTGGAACTGTATTCCGAGCGATTCTCCGCCGCGCCGGTGGTCGACGGCAAGCCGTTCCGCGTCGAGCTCGCCCGCACCGGTGAGGTGCTCGACATTCCCGCCGACCGCTCGGTGCTCGACGAAGTGCTGCGCGTGCGGCCCGATATCGCCTACTCCTGCCGGCAGGGTTTCTGCCGCACCTGCAAGGTCCGGGTACTCGACGGGCAGCCCGATCATCGCGACACCGTCCTCACCCCCGGCGAGCGCGCCGAGGGCGAACTGCTCATCTGCGTATCACGGTGCGCGGGTGAGTGTTTGGTGCTCGACCTCTGACCTCCACTCGCCCTCTTCGAGGAGATTCTCGTGACCGACTCCGCCCCCGTTCCGGACTCCGAACACTTCGTCCGCAACGGTGACTTCGATATCGCCGTCTACGAATACGGCGATCCCGCCGCACCGACGATGCTGCTCGTGCACGGCTGGCCCGACGACCATCACCTGTGGGATCGGGTGATTCCGAAGCTGTCCGGGCGTTTTCACGTCGTCGCCTACGACACCCGCGGCCACGGCCGCTCCACTCGGACCGATCGCACCGAGGACTACGGCCTGGACCGCTTCGCCTCCGACTTCTACGCGGTGGCCGATGCGGTGAGCCCGGACCGGCCCGTGCACGTGCTCGCCCACGACTGGGGTTCGGTGCAGGTGTGGGAGGCGGTGTGTGAGCCGCAGGCCGCCGCCCGGGTGGCCTCGTTCACCTCGGTCTCCGGCCCGAATCTCGACCACCTGGCGAAGTGGACCCGCAATCGGATGGGCCGCGGCGCGGTGTGGGGCCCGGCCACGCAGCTGCTGTCCTCGGCCTACACCTTCCTGTTCATGACCCCCGGCCTGAACAAGGCGGTGATGCGGCCGCTGTCGTCGGAGAAGGTGTGGAAGCGGTTCATCGGCCTGATGAACGAAACCTCCCCGGAGAACGTCACATTGGGCCCGGCGTTCCGGCAGGACTTCTTCGACGGTATGCGGATCTACCGCGCCAACATCCTGCCGCGCATGCTCGGCCCGCGCGAGCGGCACACCGAGGTGCCGGTGCAGCTGATCATCGCGCGCCGCGATATCGCGGTGCGTCCGGCCGGGTACGACGACACACCGAAGTGGACCGATCGGCTGTTCCGGCGCGAGATCGCGGGCGGGCATTGGCTGCCGTTCTCCCATCCGGAGTTGCTGGCCACCTCGGCGACCGAACTCGCCACGGCCGTCGACACCGGTGAGTATCCGCGCACGCTGCGCCGCGCCGAGGTCGGCGCGCAAGCCGGGCCGTTCACCGAGCGGCTGGTCGTGATCACCGGCGGCGGCAGCGGCATCGGCCGCGAAACGGCGCTGGCGTTCGCCCGCCGCGGCGCCGAGGTCGTCCTGTCGGATCTGAACCTGGACGCCGCCAAGGAGACCGTGGAACTGATCACGGCGGCCGGTGGCATCGCGCACGCCTACGCCGTCGACGTCTCCGACGAAGCGGCGATGAGCGAGCACGCGAGCGCGGTGATCGCCGCCCACGGTGTGCCCGACATCCTGATCAACAACGCCGGCATCGGCCAGGCCGGAGACTTCTTCGAGACCTCCGCCGCCGAATTCGACCGGGTGCTGCGGGTGAACCTCGGCGGCGTGGTCAACGGCTGCCGCACCTTCGGCGCCGCCATGGCCGAGCGGGGACTCGGCGGACATATCGTCAACCTGTCCAGCATGGCCGCCTACAGCCCGCAGCAGGGTTTCAGCGCCTACTCGACCAGTAAGTCCGCGGTTTTCATGTTCTCCGACTGCCTGCGCGCCGAACTGGCCGGCAAGGGTATCGAGGTGCACACCATCTGCCCCGGCATCGTGCACACGAATATCGTTGCGACAACGAAGTTCTCGGGCCTGTCCGACGATGCGGAGGCCGCGAAGCAGGCCCGCTACGACGCGCTGTACCGCAAACGCGGCTACGGCCCGGAGAAGGTCGCCGACCGGATCGTGCGCGCGGTCGAACGGCACCGCGAGATCGTCCCGATCACGCCGGAAGCCCACCTGCAGTACCACTTCAGCCGCTTGGCCCCGGCCGTCCACCGCTTCGTCGCGGCGCGGGTGAAGCTGACGTAGGCCGCGTTTCGCGTCGTCGGCGCGGGGGACCGGTCGTACGGTCGATGCGACCGGTCCGCCTGTTCGAGCCGGGGTCGAGGGAGCCGGGGGAGCAGCCGGCCTTCACTCGGGGCGAATCGGTGCGCGCTGCGGTGATCGCGAGGCGTCGGCCCAGGGCGGTTCGGCGGCGCGGGGGTCCACGCCGGAATCCGTGTCCGGTGCATGCGCAGTCCCGGCTTCGGCGGTGGGCGTGTCCGGGCGGCTCTCGACCGGCGCCGCACCCGATTCCGGCGGGGTCGATCGTTCCAGGAACCGCAACAGCTCCACCGGGAACGGCAGCACCAGGGTCGAATTCTTCTCTGCCGCAACCTCGACGACGGTTTGGAGCAGTCGCAGCTGCAGGGCCGCCGGGGCGGTCGCCATCCGTTCGGCGGCGTCGGTCAGCTTTCGTGAGGCCTGGAGCTCGCCCTCGGCGGTGATGACGCGGGCGCGGCGTTCGCGCTCGGCCTCCGCCTGCCGCGACATCGACCGTTTCAGCGCCTCCGGCAGCGCCACATCCTTGATCTCCACCCGGTCGATGTGGACGCCCCAGGCGAGGGCCGGACTGTCGATCATCAACTCCAGGCCCTTGTTCAACTGTTCGCGGTTGGACAGTAGATCGTCGAGTTCGCTCTTACCGATGATCGAGCGCAGCGAGGTCTGCGCCACCTGTTCGACGGCGAACAGATAGTCCTGCACCTCCACCACCGCCTGTGTCGGGTCGATCACCCGGAAGTACACCACCGCGTCGACCCGCACGGTCACGTTGTCGCGAGTGATGCCCTCCTGCCCCGGCACCGGCATCGTGACAACCTGCATCGGCACCTTGCGCATCTTGTCGACGAACGGAATGAGCACCCGCAAACCCGGCTTACGCACCGCCCGCACCCGCCCGAACCGGAACACCAGCCCGCGTTCGTACTGCTGAACCACCCGCAACCCGGTCCCGAACGCGACCCCGGCGCACACCGCCCCCGCCCCCACGATGAATGCGGCAAACGTCGCAACGTCCATAGCGTCACCACCATGCGAAACGCCCGGCACGCCCGGGACCGGGCTCCTGCCATCGATCATGGCACCGTTGCGCCTCGCGGGCCACGAACGAACGGCCGGCGAGGGAGGTTCGCGGCCGGAGAGGTCGCGCCAGGAGCGGCGCAACCGACTCACCGGGCGAACGCCCGGTTGTGCGGCTACGGTCCGCTCATGCACTTCGTCGTCATCGCGGCCGTGGTCGGCGCACTCGTCTGGATCTCGGTGGCAGCCGTTCGCCGAGAAGCATCGCCGTCGGGGACTGTCTGAGATCTTGTGGG
The DNA here is from genome assembly GCF_000720265.1 of Nocardia sp. NRRL WC-3656. Classification (NCBI taxonomy): domain Bacteria; kingdom Bacillati; phylum Actinomycetota; class Actinomycetes; order Mycobacteriales; family Nocardiaceae; genus Nocardia; species Nocardia sp. NRRL WC-3656. The sequence goes on from NZ_JOJF01000010.1 coordinate 330,712, forward strand.
CGGGACGGTGATCGGAGAGGCTGAGGCCGAGCGTCTCAGCGGAAGGGATCATCGTGTCGGAGGAGTCGATGCCGG